>DATJIR010000148.1:0-17125 GCA_035493135.1 Verrucomicrobiia bacterium | reverse complement strand
GACCTCCGCGCGGGGCGGCTCACGATGGGCCACGCACGGGCGCTGCTTCCGCTCGACTCCCCTGTCGAGCAGCTGCGTCTTCGAGAGCAGATCCTGGCGCACTCGTGGTCGGTGCGCGCGACCGAGGAGGGCGTACAGGCCAAGCGCGCGCGCCCGGCGCGCCGGCAGCTGCGACGCTCGGCGGAGCTGGCCGCAGTCGAGGACGCGCTCCGCGTGGCGCTGGCCACGCGCGTTCGCCTCGTCGGCAGCGAGCGCGCGGGCCGCATCGAGATCGCCTACTCCTCCCGGGAGGAGCTGGATCGCCTGGCCGAGCTGATCACGGCGTCACCGCGCTAGAATCGAGCGCATGCAGGAGCGCATCGTCGTCGGCCTGAGCGGTGGCGTCGACTCGTCGGTCGCCGCCGCTCTTCTCGTCGAGCAAGGGGTCGACGTCATCGGGGTCACGCTCCGGGTGTGGCCCTGGCGCGAGCCGGAGGAGCCCACGCGGAAGTTCGGGAGCTGCTGCTCGCCCGAGACCGTGGCCGACGCCCGCGCGGTCGCGCGGCGGCTCGGTATTCCGTACTACTTGCTGAACACGGAGCGGGAATTCGAGCGGGCCGTGATCGAGCCCTTCGCCCGCGCGTACGCGGAGGCGCGCACCCCGGTGCCCTGCGTGGCGTGCAATCGTGACGTGAAGTTCGGCTCCCTGCTGCAGCGCGCCCGCGCCTGGGACGCGGTCGCGGTGGCCACCGGCCACTACGCGCGCATCACGCGGGAGCCGACCACCGGACGCTTCCTGCTCTGGCGCGGGCGCGACGCCCGCAAGGACCAATCGGACTTTCTCTGGCCGCTCGACCAGACACAGCTCGAGGCGGCGCGCTTTCCCGTGGGCGATCTCACCAAGGAGGCAGTCCGCGAGAAGGCCCGACATCTTGGCCTCGAAACCGCGGACAAGCCCGAGAGTCAGGAGATCTGCTTCATTCCCGACGATGACTACCGGGGCTTTCTGCGTCGACGGATGCCGGAGGCCTTCGGACCCGGGCCCATCGTGGACGGGTCGGGCACCGTGCTGGGGCAGCACGAAGGCCTGGTCAATTACACGGTGGGCCAGCGCCGGGGCCTCGGCCTGTCCTCGCGCCGGCCGCTCTACGTGACCGCTCTCGATCCCGGCCGGAACACCCTGGTGGTCGGAGAGGCCGGGGCCGTCGAGGTCGACCGGCTGCGGGCGGAGCAGGTGAATCTCATAGCGATTCCGTCCTTGAGGGGCCCCCTGGCCGTGGCGGCGAAGATTCGCCATAGCCATGAGCCGGCCCGGGCTACCATCGAGCCCGACGGGGAGGGTGCCGTCCTGGTTCGCTTCGAACAGGCTCAGCGCGCGCCTGCCCCCGGCCAGTCGGTGGTCTTTTACCAGGGGGACCTGGTGGTCGGCGGGGGGGTCATCGGACGGCCCGAAGCCCCTTGACAGCCCGGGCCCTCACGGGGATACTCGGATACCCTTTGTTCCTTCTTTCACAATAGCGCTCGGCCGGAGAACTCACCATGATTCGCGTACTCGCCATCGCTGCGCTTCTGCTCGGGGCGGCTCCGTCGGCCGCGCTGGCCAACGAGGGGGGAAGCGGCCTGATCAGCCTGGACAAGTCGATCCTGATCCAGGCGATCAACTTCGGCCTGCTGCTCTTCATCCTGATCAAGCTGCTCTACAAGCCGCTGATGACCAAGTTGCTGGAGCGGACCGAGGCCATTCGCAGCTCGCTCGAGGAGGCCAAGTCGGCCCGGGCCGAGGCCGAGCGCGAGCGCGCCGAGCACGCGGCGAAGCTGCAGGCCGCGTACGCGGAGGCGCAGGCGATCCGCGCCAGCGCGCTGAAGGAGGCGGCGGAGGAGCAGCGGCGGCTGGTGGAGGCCGCGCGCGCGGAAGCGGCGCGCCTGGTCGAGACCGCGCGCAGCGAGCTCGCGCAGGACGTTCGCCGGGCGCGTCAGGATCTCCGGCAGGAGGTGGCCGACCTCGCGACCACGGTGGCGGAGCGCCTGATTCGCAAGAGCCTGCGCGACGAGGACCATCGCCGAATCATCGAGGACGCGATCGGCCGCGTCGACCGGGTCAGCTAGCCCGTGCGAGCGCACGAAGGCACCGCCCGGCGCTACGCGAAGGCGCTCCACGAGCTGGCTCACGCGAGTCGCGACGCGGAGGCGGTGGGCCGGGAGCTCGCGCAGGTCGCGGCCGTCTACGCGGGTGACGCGGGGGCGCGCGACGTATTGACCCGGCCCTGGATCAAACCGGTGGACCGCCGCGGGGTAGCCACCGCGATCGCCCAGAAGGCGGGGGCCCGCAAGCTCGTGCAGGACTTCCTCGGGCTCGTGGCCGAGCGCGGGCGCGCCGACCATCTGCCCGAGATCATCGCGACCTACCAGCTGCTGGTCGACGCCGATCTCGGCCGGGCCCGGGCGCAGGTCCGGACCGCGGTGGCCTTCACCGACGCGGAGAAGCAGCAGCTCGCCGGTCGGCTCGAGCGCGTGCTCGGCAAGCGCATCATCGTGGAGGAGCAGGTGGACGCCACGCTGCTCGGCGGCTTCGTCGCGCAGGTCGGTAGCCTCATTCTCGACGGCAGTCTCGACGGGCAGCTCGCGCGGATGCGCCAGCGGCTCGCAAGGGGATAGCACATGATCAAGGCGGAAGAGATCAGTGACATCATCAAGCGCCAGCTCCAGGGTTACGAGGCCGAGATCGACCTCAAGGAGGCCGGGCGCGTGATCGAGGTCGGCGACGGCATCGCGCGCATCTACGGCCTCGACAAGGCGCTGGCCGGCGAGCTGCTCGAGTTCCCGGGCGGCGTGTTCGGCCTCGTGCTGAACCTGGAAGCCGACAACGTGGGCGCGGTGCTCCTCGGCGACGACACCAAGATCAAGGAAGGCGATCCGGTGGCGCGCACCAAGCGCATCGCCCAGGTTCCGGTGGGCGAGGCCCTAGTGGGCCGGGTGGTCAACGCGCTCGGCCAGCCGGTCGACGGCAAGGGCCCGATCGACGCCAAGGAGTTCCGGGCGATCGAGCGCTACGCGCCGGGCGTGGTCGACCGTCGATCGGTCAAGGAGCCGCTCCAGACCGGCATCAAGTCGATCGACGCCATGATCCCGATCGGGCGCGGCCAGCGCGAGCTGATCATCGGTGACCGCGGCACCGGCAAGACCGCCATCGCGGTGGACACGATCATCAACCAGAAGGGGCAGGGGGTCTTCTGCTTCTACGTGGCCATCGGCCAGAAGCGCTCCACCGTCGCCCAGGTCGTGAAGGTGCTCGAGGACACCGGGGCGATGGCCTACACCACGGTGGTGGTGGCCTCCGCCTCCGAGTCGGCGCCGCTCCAGTACATCGCGCCCTACGCGGGCTGCGCGATGGGCGAGTACTTCCGCGACTCGGGTCGCCACGCGCTCTGCATCTACGACGACCTCTCCAAGCACGCGACCGCCTACCGTCAGCTCTCGCTGCTGCTGCGGCGCCCGCCTGGCCGCGAGGCGTATCCGGGCGACGTGTTCTACCTCCATTCGCGCCTCCTTGAGCGCGCGGCCAAGCTGAACGACGAGCTGAAGGGCGGCTCGCTCACCGCGCTGCCGATCATCGAGACGCAGCTCGGCGACGTGTCGGCCTACATCCCGACCAACGTGATCTCGATCACCGACGGGCAGATCTTCCTCGAGTCGGACCTCTTCTACGGCGGCATCCGGCCCGCGGTCAACGTGGGGATCTCGGTGTCGCGGGTGGGCGGCTCGGCCCAGATCAAGGCCATGCGGCAGATCGCGGGCAAGCTGCGGCTCGACCTCGCCCAGTACCGCGAGCTGGCCGCCTTCGCCCAGTTCGGGTCCGACCTCGACAAGGCGACGCAGCTGCAGCTCGCGCGCGGCCAGCGCATGGTCGAGCTGCTGAAGCAGGGCCAGTACCAGCCGTTGGTGGTCGAGCGGCAGATCGCGATCATCTTCGCGGGCACCCAGGGGTTCCTCGACGACATGCCGGTCGACCAGATCCGGCCCTTCGAGGAGTTTCTCTTCGGCTTCCTCGACCGCAAGCACGCGCAGGTGCTGGGCGACATCGCGAACAAGAAGGAGCTGAGCGACGATCTCCGCTCGGCCCTGGGCGCCGCGATCGACGCGGCGAAGGCCGAGTTCGTCGCATCGCGGGGCATCAAGGCCGCCTAGGCCCGGATCGCCATGGCCACGCTCCGCGACATCAAGCGGCGGATCCGCTCGGTCGAGTCCACCCAGAAGATCACCCGCGCCATGAAGCTGGTGGCCGCGGCCAAGCTGCGGCGGGCCCAGGACCGCATCCTCTCCGCGCGGCCCTACGCGGTGAAGATGGCCGAGTTGCTCTCGAGCCTGGTCCGGCGCGCGGAGGGCGAGGCGCACCCGCTGCTGGTGCGCCGTGAGGCGGCGCGCAAGCGGCTCGTGATCATCACCGCCGACAAGGGGCTCTGCGGGGCGTTCAACTCGAACATCCTGCGGGCCTCGCTCGCGTTCCTGCGCGAGCAGGGCGAGACCAGCGTGACCCTGGTGGTGGTGGGCAAGAAGGCGCGCGACTTTTACCGTCGCCGCCCGTACGAGATCAAGTCGGAGATGCTCGGCTTCTTCGATCGTCTCGCCTACTCGCACGCCGAGGAGCTCGCGGGCGGCCTCATGCAGGAGTACCTCGCCGGCGAGGTGGACGAGGTCCATCTCATGTACAACGAGTTCCGCTCGGTGGCGGTCCAGCGGGTGAAGCGCGAGCAGCTCCTGCCCATCGAGCCGGCCCAGGCCACGGGCGGGGAAGGGGAGGCGGCCGGCGACTACATCTATGAGCCGAGCCCCGAGGCCATCCTCGCCGCGCTGCTGCCGCGCCACGTGACCACCCAGGTGTACCGGGCGCTGATGGAGTCGGTGGCGGGGGAGTACGGCGCGCGCATGACCGCGATGGAAGCGGCCACCAAGAACGCCAAGGAGATGATCGGCGTGCTCACGATCCAGTACAACAAGGCCCGTCAGGAGCGCATCACCAAGGAGCTCCTCGACATCGTCGGCGGCGCCGAAGCGCTCAGACAGTCGGTCGAGGCCTAGCCTCGGAGGGATCGATATGAATCAGGGCAAGATCGTTCAGGTGATCGGGCCGGTGGTGGACGTGGAGTTCGAGCCCGGCAAGCTGCCCCCCATCTACGGTGCGCTCGAGGTGCCCGGCGCGGGCAGCACCGACGTGTTCGCGTACTCCGCGAAGCTGGTGCTCGAGGTGGCGCAGCATCTCGGCGAGAGCCAGGTGCGCACGGTGGCCATGGCCGCGACCGACGGCCTGACGCGCGGCATGCCGGTCAACGACACCGGCCAGCCGATCTCGATCCCGGTGGGCAAGGAGACGCTCGGCCGCATCATCAACATCACCGGCGAGCCGGTCGACAAGATGGGCCCGGTGAAGAGCACGAAGACCTACCCGATCCACCGGCCCGCGCCCGCGTTCGACCAGCAATCGACCAAGGTCGAGATGTTCGAGACCGGGATCAAGGTGGTCGATCTGCTCGAGCCCTACACCCGAGGCGGCAAGACCGGCCTGTTCGGCGGCGCCGGGGTGGGGAAGACCGTGCTCATCCAGGAGCTGATCAACAACATCGCCAAGCAGCACGGCGGCATCTCGGTGTTCGCCGGAGTGGGGGAGCGGACCCGCGAGGGCAACGACCTCTATCACGAGATGAAGGAGTCGGGCGTTATCGAGAAGACCGCCCTGATCTTCGGCCAGATGACCGAGCCGCCGGGATCGCGCCTGCGGGTCGCGCTGACCGGGGTGACCTCCGCGGAGTACTTCCGCGACGAGGAAGGCCAGGACGTGCTGCTGTTCATCGACAACATCTTCCGCTTCACCCAGGCCGGCTCGGAAGTGTCGGCGCTGCTCGGCCGCATGCCTTCCGCGGTCGGCTACCAGCCGACGCTCGGCACCGAGATGGGCGCGCTCCAGGAGCGCATCACCTCGACCAAGAAGGGCTCGATCACGTCGGTCCAGGCGATCTACGTGCCCGCCGACGACATCACCGACCCGGCGCCGGCCACCGCGTTCGCGCACCTGGACGCCACCACCGTGCTCTCGCGCCAGCTCACCGAGCTCGGCATTTATCCAGCGGTTGACCCATTGGCTTCGACATCGCGCATCCTCGACCCGATCATCCTGGGCCAGGAGCACTACGCGACCGCGCGCGCGGTCCAGTCGATCCTGCAGCGCTACAAGGACCTGCAGGACATCATCGCCATCCTCGGCATGGAGGAGCTCTCCGACGAGGACAAGCTGATCGTCGCCCGCGCCCGCAAGCTGCAGCGCTTCCTCTCGCAGCCCTTCTTCGTGGCCGAGGTGTTCACCGGGCAGCCCGGCCGCTACGTCAAGCTCGCCGATACGATCAAGGGCTTCAAGGAGGTCGTGGAGGGCAAGCACGACGATCTGCCCGAGCAGGCCTTCTACATGGTGGGCGGCATCGAGGAGGCTCAGGAGAAGGCGGCCAAGATGCGCGAGGCGAAGTAGTGCTGCTGGAGCTCGCCACGCCCACCCGCCAGCTCGTCTCCGAGGAGGTCGACGAGGTGGTGGCGCCCGGATCCGAAGGCTACTTCGGGGTCCTGCCCGGCCACGCCGCGTTCCTGGCCACGCTCGGCAGCGGCGAGGTGGTGTATCGGCGGGGGCGCGACGAGGTGCATCTCGCGGTGCACGGCGGCTTCGCCGAGGTGACGCCCGAGCGCGTGATCATCCTGGCCGAGACCGCGGAGCGACCCGACGAGATCGACCGGGCCCGGGCGGAGCGGGCGCGGCAGCGAGCCGAGCAGCGCATGGCCGGGCGCAATCCGGACGGCGAGGGCGAGATCGACTACGACGACGCGCTCGCCGCCTACCAGCGGGCCCTCACGCGTCTGCTCGTGGTCGCCATCGGGGGCGGCTAGAGAGGCTGCCTCCTCCTCCGGGCGCCGCGGGTCGCTCGCTGCCCAGCCCGTCGGGCAAGTCCCGCGGCGGATCGATTCCAAGGACCTGATTCGCCGCACGTTCGTCGGTGGCATGTCCCTCGCAATCAGAGAGGACATGATGACTCTCCTGATTGCCGACGATGAGCCCGCGATTCTCGATCTCGTCCGCTTCACCCTCGAAGACCCGCAGGTGCGGATCGTCGAGGCCTCCGACGGCGCCGCCGCGCTCGAGCTCGCCCAGCGGCTCGGGCCGGACGTGGCCCTGCTCGACGTCAAGATGCCCCGGCTCAGCGGCCTGGACGTGTGCCGGCGCCTGCGCGAGCTTCCAGGGTGCGCGCATACCCGCGTCGTCCTGCTCACCGCGGCGGCGCAGGCCGAGTACCGACGCCGGGGCCTCGCCGCGGGCGCCGATCACTACCTGACCAAACCGTTCTCGCCGCTGGCCCTGCTGACGCTCGTCCGATCCCTCATGCCGGAGGTGTCGATATGGCCGGGAGCGTAGGCCTGTCGCAGGCGCTGTCCTACGCGCGGGATCTCAAGTCTCTGTACGAGACGTCGCGCGCGCGGGAGCAAGAACTCGAGCGGGCCCAGGAGCGACTGCGGCACGCCTACGCGCAATCGCGCCAGTACGCGGTCGACCTGCGCAAGACATACCGGCGGCTCCAGCACGCCATCTTCCAGAGCTTGCTCGGCCTGGCCAACGCGCTCGAGGCCAAGGACCCGTACACCCGTGGCCATTCCGAGCGGGTGGCGACGTTGGCCCGCCGGGTCGCGCGCGCGGCGGGTGTCTCCCCCTCGGGGGCCGACACCATCGCGCAGGCCGGGCTGCTCCATGATCTCGGCAAGATCGGCATCCCCGAGCAGGTGCTGCGCAAGCCCGGCCCGCTCGACCCCGAGGAGTGGGCGATGATGCGCCGCCACCCGATCGTCGGGGCGCAGATCGTGGCCCCCCTCGAGTTCTTCGCCGATGGCGCGATCATCGTGCGGCACCATCACGAGCGCCACGACGGCAGCGGCTATCCGGACGGGCTCCGCGGACAGCTGATCCCCCTGGGCTCGCGCATCGTGGCGGTCGCCGACGTCTACGACGCCCTCACGTCGGACCGCCCGTACCGGCCGCGGCTGTCGCGGGACGAAGCGGTGCGGCGGCTCCAGGCGGAGGCCGGACGCACCCTCGACGCGCACCTGACCACGCTGTGCATCCAGGCAACCGCCGATGCTGCTGCTGAGCGCGCCGTTTGACCCGGCGGCGGCGGCGCCGCGCCTCCCGGTCCGAGCGTTCGCGTGGACCGGCGCGGCGGCGACGCTGGCGGTGGGGACGGGAGCGGCGGTAGAGGCGCTCGGGGCCGGGCCGCCTGGGCTCGGCCGCGCGCTGGCGATGGGCGCGGTGCACGCGGGGCTGATCGGTCTCGGCTGGGTGCTGGCCACGAGCGGCGCGCCGGGCTGGCCCGGGCCGGTCGCCAGGCTCGGGGTGGCCATGACGCTCGTCATGGTGGCCGCCCGCCTCTCTCCGTGGGGCGGGATCGCGTTCGGACTGATGCCGCTCCTCCTTCTAATCGAGGCCCATCGCGTGCCGGCCCTGCGCGCGCTCGGCATCGGAGGATGCCGCCCGAGACACGCGGGGGCCGGGCTGGCCGCCGGGGCGTTTCTCGGGGCGCACGTGCTGATCACGGCGTCGCTCACCTTCGGCCATCGCGTGCACATCGGCAGCCTGGCCGCCTACGCGGGCGCGCTCGGCTATGACGCGGGCGCGAACGTCCTGTCGGCGGAGTGGCTGTTTCGCGGTGCGGTCTTCTCGTGGGGCTGGCGCCGGTTCACCTTCTGGCCCGCGGCGCTCGTCAGCACCGCCCTGGCGGTGATGCGGTACCTGCTCGACCCGGCCCTTCCTCACGTCGCGGAGGCTCGAGTCGGGGCCGTCTTCTATCTCGGCCTGGTCGGCTTGGTCGCGTGCGCGCTCCGGGCGTGGAGCGGAAGCCTGCTGCCGAGCTACCTGGCCAGCCTGGCCTTCTTTGCCGCTTACCGGACTCTCGCGCCATGATCGCGCCGTCCCTCGCGCTGGTGGCGGCCCTGGCCGGGATCATGGCGGCCATGGGTGAAGGCGCGGACTCGGTCCTGCGGCATCTCTATCTCGTGCCCACGGTCTGGGTGGCGCTGCGGTGGGGCGTCATCGCGGGCGGTCTGGTCGGCGCGCTCGCGGGTCTCGTCCATGCGCCGATCGTGCTGCCGGCGGTCGAGCGCGATGGGCTGACATCGCAGACGCTCGACGGATTACTCTCCCTCGGCCTGCCGCTGCTGACCGGGCTGCTCGTCGGATATCTCGCCGACGGCGCACGGGCTCGCGCAGCCCGGCTGAGGGCCGTCCTGGCCATCCAGCGCCGGCTGGCGGAGCCGGGCCCGCTCCAGGCCGCGCTGGCGGGCGTCGCCCGGGAGCTACGGCTCACGCTTGGAGCGCGTCGCGTCGCGCTGCTGGTCGGGCGGGACGTGCAGACGGCCCTCCTGGCCTCGGTGCCCGTGGGCACGCTGGTCGACCGGGGCTCGGCGGGCGCCTTCACCCTCGCGACCGGCGAGCCGGTGACGAGCCGAGACCTGCGAGCCGATCCCCGCGTCTGGAGCGACGGCCCGCCCGAGTCGACGCCACTTCGAGCCCTCGCCCTGCCGCTCGTCTCCGGGGAGGGGGTGATCGGGGTCATGGCGGTTGAATGGGTCGGCGAGCTGTCGCGCAGCACCCGCGCGGCCGCCGAGGAGCTGGCGGTGCATGTCGGACTGGCGGTGGAGAACGCGCGGCTCACCCTGCGCCAGCAGCGCTTTGCCGAAGAGCTCGCGGAGAAGGTCGAGGCCGCGACGGTGCGCCTGCGGGAACTGGACCAGGCCAAGACCGAGTTCCTCTCGGTGGTCTCGCACGAGCTGCGGACGCCGCTGACCGCGCTCCAGGGGTTCAGCGAGCTCCTGCTCCGCTCGACGCTCCCGCCCGAGAAGGCCCACCGCTGCCTTGTCTACCTGCATACCGAGGCGTGCGCCCTCGGGCGCATCGTGGGCGAGCTGCTCGATCTCTCACGCATCGAGACGGGCCGTCCGCTCGACCTGCACCCCGAGCCGGTCGACCTCGACGCGCTGCTCGAGCGCAATGTCGAGCTCTTTGCGACGGAGCACCGCCAGCATCGGTTCGAGTGGACGCGGACCGCGCCCGGCCTCGCCCTGCGCGCCGACCCGGACGCGCTCGATCGGATGATGAAGAACCTGCTCTCCAACGCGGTGAAGTACTCCCCGCGGGGCGGCCGCGTGATCGTATCCGCGAGTCCGGCGCCAGACCGGCCGGGCATGGTGGAGGTGGCGGTCGAGGATGATGGCGTCGGGATCCCGGCCGAGCAGCTGCCGCGGATCTTCGACAAGTACGTGCGAGTTGCGCATCCCGAGACCACCACTGCCCGGGGTCTCGGGCTCGGCCTGAGCCTGGTGAAGGCCCTCGCCGAGGCCCACGGCGGACGGGTCGAGGTCGACAGTCTCCCCGGGAAAGGCTCCCGATTCCGCCTGCTTCTGCCCGAGGTGGACGGCCACTTTTGACCTATTTTCCGTATAGTTGTGCTTGACACCCCGGTTCACGGCCATGTAACCTGTCACTTCGAGCATGGCACGACGGGACGAGGTGGCGGGACGGATGGCCGAGGCCGTGGTCAAGCGGCTGGTCGGGCGCAAGCTCGCCGACGTCCGGGACGAGACGCGGGCTCGCGAGGTCGTGCGTCGGATCCTGCTCGAG
The DNA here is from genome assembly GCA_035493135.1 of Verrucomicrobiia bacterium. GTDB lineage: Bacteria > Methylomirabilota > Methylomirabilia > Rokubacteriales > CSP1-6 > CAMLFJ01. The sequence continues at coordinate 6,447 of DATJIR010000148.1, read as the reverse complement.
AACTTCCAGGCCGAGGAGAAGATCGACGCCGACGCCCGGACTCTCCTCATGGACAATGCCAAGCTGATCCGCGACTCGGCCTCCGACTACAAGCGACTCTTCACGCTGGTGAAGGCCAAGCTCGCCAAGGAGCGGGGGTTCACGCTGTGACCCGCATGAGCCGCGAGCGCATGTTCGCGCTGGCCGACCGCATCGTCGCCGACCTGACCGCGACCGAGAGCGTGATGATCAAGGCCGCGGACGACAAGGCGCAAGGCCAGCTCCGGACCGAGGTCTTCCGGGTCCTGGAGGACGAGTCCAAGCTCGAGGAGTCGATCGACCAGGAGGTCCGCCGGGCGCTCAGCACGTACTCGCGCCCGGCGCCCGAGGGCAGCGCGGAGTGGGAGCTCCTCTACCAGAAGACGCGTGACGAGGTCTACCGTCGGAGGTTCCGGCTGTGAAGCGTCTGGTCGTGGGGATCAGCGGCGCCTCCGGCGCGATCTACGGCATTCGCTTCCTCGAGCTGCTGCGCGGCATCGCGGACGTCGAGGCGCACCTGATCGTCTCCGACGCGGGCCGGCGCACCATCGTGGAGGAGACCGACTACTCGGTCGAGGCGGTGGAGGCGCTGGCCCCCCGTCGCTACCGCAATCGTGACATCGGGGCGGCGGTGGCGTCGGGCTCGTTCAAGACCGACGGCATGGTGATCGTGCCGTGCAGCATCAAGTCCGCCGCCGCGGTCGCGCATTGCGCCGCGGACACCCTGATCGCCCGCGCGGCCGACGTGACCCTCAAGGAGGGCCGGCCCCTGGTGCTGGTCGTGCGCGAGACGCCGCTCCACCTGGGTCATCTTCGCGTGCTGACCGCCCTGGCCGAGATGGGAGCGGTGATCCTGCCGCCGATGCCGGCGTTCTACAACCGCCCCAAGCAGATCGACGATCTGGTGACCCACACGCTGGCCCGGGTGCTCGACCGGCTCGGCCTGCCGCACACGCTCGCGCCGGAATGGCAGGGCACCGCCCCGCGCGTGCCGCCACCCAGCGCGTGACGTCCTCCGGCCCGCCGACCGTGGCCAGCGCCCTCGACCTCTCCATCGTGGTGCCGGTGTACAACGAGGAGGAGAACCTCCCGCTGCTGTGGCCGGAGATCCGCCAGGTCCTCGAGCCGACCGGGCTGCGCTACGAGGTGATCTTCGTGGACGACGGCAGCCGCGACCGGAGCGCGGAGATCGTCCGCGGCTTCCGCGAGCAGGACCCGCGCGTGCGGCTCGTGCGGCTGAAGGCCAACGCGGGGGAGACCGCCGCCACCGACGCGGGGATCAAGTCGGTCCGCGGCCGGTACGTGGTGGTGATGGACGCGGATCTCCAGAACGATCCCCACGACATCCCCGGCATGCTCGCGCACCTGGACCGGTGGGACGCGGTGACCGGGTGGCGCGTGGACCGGGCCGCGGGCGACTCCTGGGTGCGACGCCTCTCCTCCCGGATCGCCAACCGCGTGCGCAACCGCCTGAGCGAGGAGACGATCCAGGACAGCGGATGCACGTTCCGCGCGTTCCGGCGCGAGTGTCTGCGGGACCTGGCCCTCTACAAGGGGTTCCACCGGTTCATCCCGACGCTGCTGAAGATGCGGGGCTTCCGCGTCCTGGAGGTGCCGGTCAACCACCGGCCGCGCCGATTCGGCGTGTCCAAGTACGGCATCGGCAACCGAGCGGTGCGCGCCTTCGTGGACCTGCTGGTGGTCCGCTGGATGAAGGACCGGCTGCTGCGCTACGAGATCGCGGAGGACGTGGGCGGCGAGGGCGGGGACCCGCGGTGAGGGTCCTGCTGATCGGGCTGGGCCGCTGGGGCGAGCGGCACCTGCGCGTGCTCGGAGAGCTCGGCGTGGAGCTGTGGGTCGCCGACGTCTCGGCCGAGCGCCGCGCGTTCGCGGTCAAGGCAGGTGTGGTCGCCGCGCGCGCGGTGGACGACTTCCGGCACGCCCTGCCCCACGTCGACGCGGTCGACATCGTCACGCCGGCCGACAACCATCTGGACCTGGCCGGAGAGTGCCTGCGGGCGGGCCGCGACTGCTTCATCGAGAAGCCGCTGACCCTGACGGTGGCCGAGGGGCGGCGACTCGCCTCGGTCGTCGCGGAGACCGGGCGCGTGCTCCAGGTGGGCCACATCTTCCGGTTCCACCCGGTGACCACCGCGTTGCGTGAGCGCCTGGCCGCACTCGGCCGCGTGCGCTACTGCACCGGGCGCTTCGCGGGGTTCAAGCGACCGCGCACCGACGTGGGCGTGACCCAGACCGACGCCATCCACTACTTCGATCTCTTCGCGCACCTGCTCGGGGGCGAGGCGACCGCGGTCACCGCGACGCTGCGCGACCACCTGGGCCGCGGCCTGGACGACTGCTCGTTCACCACCGTGGAGTACGGAAACGTCCCGGCCTTCGTCGAGGCGGGCTACTTCGCGCCCGGCACCTACCGCGACTGTGTGATCGTCGGCGAGCACGCCACGCTCGATGCGGACTTCGGGACCTCGGAAGTGCGTGTGCTCGCCAACCGCCACGTGGAGACCGCGACCGGCTGGCAGGCCCCCGAGGGCGCGGTGGAGAGCTTCAAGGCCACGGGCCCCGAGCCGCTACGGCGCGAGCTCGAGCTGTTCCTGGACGCGGCCGCTCGTCGCGGACATCCCGCGGTCGACGTCCACGCGGGGCTGGCCGCGATGCGCACGGTCGAGGCGGCGCAGCGCTCGTCCGCGCTCGGTCGCCGCGTCACCCTCGCCGAGCTCGCGTAGCCCGGGACTCGCGGCCCCGCCGCGGACGGGCTCGGGTACACTCGGATCGTGGACGCTTACCGGAAGGACTCTACTGGTGCCGAAGGGGGGACTCGAACCCCCACACCCTTGCGGGCACATGACCCTGAATCATGCGCGTCTGCCAATTCCGCCACTTCGGCCCGGGGCAAGGTCTTCATCTTACGGACCGCGACCTTGAAGTCAAGGGGCCGGGCGGGCCGGGGGCGCTGAGCGAGCCATGGTCGACGAGAAGGTGATCTCCACCAACCGGAAGGCTTTCCACGACTATTCCATCCTCGAGACCTACGAGGCCGGACTCGTGCTGAAGGGCACCGAGGTCAAGTCCCTCCGGGAGGCCCAGGTCAACTTCAAGGACTGCTACGCGACCATCGACAACAACGAGGCCTGGCTGATCGGCTGCTACATCAGCCCCTACCACCACGGCACCGACGCCAACCACGATCCGGAGCGGCGGCGCAAGCTGCTGTTGCACAAGCGCGAGATCTCGCGGCTGCTGGGCAAGATCGCCGAGCGTGGGTTGACCCTGATCCCCCTTCGTCTATACTTCAAGGAAGGGCGAGTGAAGGTCGAGCTCGGCCTAGCCCGCGGCAAGAAGCTCCACGACAAGCGCGCGACCCTCCGGGAGCGCGAGAGCCGGCGGGAGATGGAAAAGGAAACACGCGCCCGGCAACGGGCGTAGAAGGGGGCGACTGGTTTCGACGGGGATCAGTGACGCACAGGTGGCATCACGAGGTGCTCTCTCCTCGTAAAACTGGGGGCACGGTTATAGCTGCCGACACTCAGCTAGCTCTGGCGGCCTAACACCCGCTAGCGTTCTCCGGATCGGGTCAACGGGGTCCGGGTCAGAACGTCATATACCGGTGACTGGTTCCGATCCCCGCTCCGGGGTGAGGGGCGAGAACTACAGGAGCTGGCTGATCGGTGACCCGGCCGGTTGGGGGGCCGAGAGGCGAGACGCACGAGATAACCGGCTAATGATGTAGATGCCTGTTGCCGAGGGTTTCCGGACGTGGGTTCGATGCCCACCGCCTCCACCATGTGACGCCGCCCGCCGGTCGCGATCCCGACCGGCGGGCGGTGCTGTGTTCACTCCTGGTGGCAGGCCATGCATGCGAACGCCGAGCGGACCATGAGCGTCGCGGCGCCCGGCGCCGGCTCGGCGCGGCGGAAGGCCTGGACGTTGGCGGCCGCGCTCGCGATCCGCGCCTCCAGCACCGCGCGGTAGGGCCACGTGCCGAACTCGCGCGCGAGCCGGGCGTTGCGGTACATCACCACCGCGGTCTCGGGCTGGCCCGCCTTGACCAGCATGTCGCCGAAGTTGAGGAAGAAGCCCTCGAAGTTGTGCGGGGCGATCCACGAGTTCCAGCACACCCGCCTCGGCCCCTCCCGGGTCTCGAGCCGCATGTAGCGCGAGTAGCCCGGGTTGGCGCGATCTACCGTCTCCCCGACGCAGACGTCGAGGTTCCGCCACTGCTGCTCGACCGCCTGACGGTAGCGCTCGGACTCCACCGCCTGGGTGGAGGCGGTGTAGCCGGCGGTGAACAGGTTGAACTCGGGCCAGGCGGTCACCGCGTCCTTCATCGTGTAGTAGCCGCGGCGCACCATCTTCTCGTCCTTGTGGATGCTGCCCTCGGCCATGAGCAGGCTCGCGTAGAAGCCCAGGTAGCGCGCCTCCTTCGGGTCGAGCCGCACCGCCTCCTCGAAGTACTTGCGCGCGAGCACCGCGTCGTCGGTGATCTCGGGCTGGACCGGCTCGTGCCGGGCTCGCTCGCCGAGCCGCCAGATGTGCATCCAACCCACGTGCGAGGCCGTCACCGCGTCGTTGGGGTTGGCGAGGTAGGCGGCCTTCAGCGCGGTCAACGCGTCCGGGATCCGATCGTAGGCCCCGCCGTGCAGTGTGGTCCAGAAGAGCTTGTCGGCCTCGACCGCGGCGGGAGTTCGCCCGGCGCTGGCGGCCTTCTCCGGCGCGGCCCAGACCGCGACCCGGCCGCAGCCCGCCGCGACGACCGCGACGCCCAGCAGCGTTCCCAGGAGCACGTGATGGCGGATCATGATACCCTCCCGCGCGGGGTCGCGGGGCACGTGGCCTGCCGAGCCCGTCGCCGGGGCGTACATTAACGCTGTTAAATCATGAGTGTCAAGCGTCGCCGGTCACCGTCGCCTCACCGCCGCGCCCGCGCGGCCGGCGGAGGCCTGCGCGACATTCTGGTCGACGCGGCGGTGGCGCTGATCGCCCGCAAGGGGCCCCAGGGCTTCAGCCTGCGCGAGGTGGCCCGGCGGGCTCGCGTCTCGGAGGCCGCGCCGTACTGGCACTTCGCCGATCGAGAGGCCCTGCTGGCCGCGGCGGCCGAGCGGGGCTTCGTGGAGATGGCCAAGGGGATGATGGAGATCTGGTCGCGGCCCGCGGAGCCGGCGGAGCGCTTTCGCGCCCTGGGCGTGGGATACGTGCGGTTCGCGCTCGCCCATCCCTCCTACCTGCGGGTGATGTTCGGCTCCGAGGTCCCGGACAAGGCGATGCACCCCGCGCTGCAGGAAGCGGGCGGGCGCACGTTCGGGCTGCTCGTCGAGGCGATCACGGAGTGCCAGGCCGCGGGACGGGTGCGGCGCGGCGACCCGCAGGCGCTCGCGGTGGCCGCGTGGTCGATCGTCCACGGCCTGGCCGCGCTGCTGGTCGACGGCAAGCTGAAGGACCACGCCGCCTCCCCCGCCGCGGCGGAGCGCCTGGCGCGCACCGTCACCGACCTGTTCATGCTGGGCCTGACTCCGCGCCCGTGAGGCTTCGCGGGCTCCTCCTCGGCGCCGTCGCCCTCCTGACCCTGGCGTGCGCCCCGGCCGCGTTCGCGGACGGCGAGCGGGACTGGGCGGTGACCCTGCTCGGCGGCCGGTACTCGGGGAGCAAGCTGCTCGATCTGCCCGGCAAGATCGACTTCAAGGACTCCTACACCGCCGGGCTCTCCGTCGCGTATCAGTTCGTGGACTGGGGCCCGCACATGCGATGGGAGCTCGAGGGGCAGGTCCTCAAGCATGTCGGCGAGCAGGAGCACGTCGAGCTGGTCTCCTCGATCAACGTGCGCTGGATCACGTTTCCGTGGAACCGCTATCTCGACACGTCGTTCGCGTTCGGGGGCGGACTCTCGCTGGCCACCGAGGTTCCGGTGCTCGAGCGCCGGGATCCCGACAACAGCGACGCGGCGGCGCTCCTGCACTACCTCATGCTGGAGGCCGCGGTCGGGCTACCCGGCTCGCCGTGGAGCTTCGTGGCCCGCGTGCATCACCGCTCGGGGATCTTCGGCCTGTTCTCCCACAGCGGATCGAATCTGCTCGAGGTCGGGCTCCGCTACCGCTTCTAGGGCGCGCCGCTCGCGTCCCGGATGGCCTGCCAGACGCGGTCGCTGCTCGCCGGCATGTCGAGCTCGCGCACCCCCAGCGGCGCGAGCGCGTCCATCACCGCGTTGATCACCGCGGGCAGCGCGCCGACCGTCCCGGCTTCGCCCGCCCCCTTGGCCCCGAGCGGGTTGAGCGCGGTCGGGACCGGGTGGCTCTCGATCGCCAGGTCGCAGAAGGTGTCGGCCCGAGGCATCGCGTACTCCATGAACGACGCGGTCAGGAGCTGGCCGGAGCCGGGCTCGTAGACCACCTGCTCCATGAGGGCCTGCCCGACGCC
>DATJIR010000147.1:0-2067 GCA_035493135.1 Verrucomicrobiia bacterium | reverse complement strand
CGAGGCTCATGAGCACGCCGCCAGTGAAGTTCTCGTAGCTCTGCACGACGTCCACGTCCTTCGGCCCCAGCCCGGCCATCGCGTACAGGCGCGGGGCCACCGTGGTGAAGCTCGCGGTGGCGTAGGTGGGGGCATTGTGGCCGCGCGCGCCGTTGCGGTACTCCGAGCCCTGCGCGACGCCCAGCAGGTAGGCCGGCGGACGGCGCAGGTCGCGCGCGCGCTCGGCGGAGACGAGCACGAGCGCCGCGGCGCCGTCGTTCTCCATGCAGCAGTCGAACAGCCGGAACGGCTCCACGATGAAGCGCGAGGCATCGTAGGCCTCGGCGCTGAGCGGCCGCCCGTGCATGACTGCGCGCGGGTTCGACTGCGCGTGGTGATACGAGGCCAGCGCGATCGCGCGCTGCGCCTCGGGGCGGATGCCATGCTCGTGCATGAAGCGCATCACCCGCATCGCGAAGCGCTGGGCGGGTGAGATGAGTCCGTAGGGAAACGTGAGGGCGGCCTCGCCGACGGCCGTCGCCGCCGGCGGTGCGGCGCCAAAGCGCTGGAACTGCCCCTGCGCCAGCGCCCGGAAGACGACCACGCAGTCGGCGTAGCCCGCGGCCACCGCCGCCGCCGCGTTGCCGACCGCCGCCGAGCCGCCGCCCCCGCCCCCGCCCCACTGCATGTTGGAGAAGCGCAGCTCGGGCAGGCCCAGCGCGGCGGCCAGCCGGGAGGGATCGTTGCGGTCGTTGCTGTAGGAGGCGAAGCCGTCGACCTGGCGCGGATCGATCCCCGCGTCCTCGCAGGCGCGCAGGATCGCCCGCAGGGCGAGGGCGAACTCCGACTCGGGCGCGCGCCCGTGCTTGTAGTAGGCCGTCTCGCCGACCCCGACGACCGCGACCCGTCCCCGGATGGTGCGCGCCCCGATCATGTCCGATCTCCCGGCCGATCGTCCGGCCGATCCCTCGTGGCCAGTCCCAGTGTCGAATGCCGTTCCGCATTCGGCACGTGGAAGGTATCCCACCGCGCGGACGTTGTCACGCCCGATCTGCGGCGTCAGTGGGGCGAGCCGGTGGTGATGGGCAGGAAGGGCACGTGCACGCGCGCCCACGGCACCCCGAGCCGGCCGAGCAGCCGCTCGAGCGCGGGCTCGTCCGGCACGAGGAGCCGGTCCCCCGCGACCGCGAGCGCGGCATGGAGCCGGCCGACCTCGAGCGCGACCCGGATGCCCTCCCGCTCGCTCCGCGGGCTGACCGCCAGCAGCGCCTCCGGCGCCGCCTCCACCGTGACGTACCAGCCCGGCCCCACGTAGAGCAGGCGGCCCGGCACGAGCACCTCGCCGGGCGGCAGCATCAGCGTGAAGACCCGGCCCGCCCGGGTGACCACGCGGCGCCGGGCGCGCCGCCGCTCCTGTGCGGTCAGCTCCACCGCGTCGGCCTCGTACCCCGCGAGCTCGACGCGATCGTCGCGCTCGGGCAGGCCCGCGATGACGACAGTGTTGCCGGTCACGCCCGGCGACCGGTCTCCAGGTGCTCGCGCCAGTAGTGGTGCGCCTTGGCCACCACCGTGATCACGCTCTTCACCTGGTCCTCGAGCCGGAACTCGGGGCCGGCGGGCAGCAGCAGCCGCTCCCCCTCGGCCCGGGCGTCCACGTTCTCGAGGATGATGGCCGCGCAGAGCCACGCGGCCATGCGGGGGCTCTCGCAGCGGACCGCGATCAGCCCGGGCCCGGCCGGCCCCGCCTCGAGCCCGGTGGTCTCGAGGATTCCGCGCTCGAGCTCGGCGAGCATCTCGGGGCTGGAGTCGCTCGCCGGCCCGGCGGGCGCGCGAAGCGCCTGCTCGGGGCCCCGGTGCGGCGGTCCCCCGTAGAGCGCGAGGTCGCAGAAGGTGGTCCACATCGCGCCCCAGTCCGGCCGCCCCTCGCGCCAGACGAACGGCGCGGCGGCCATCGCGGCGGCGCCGGGCGAGGCGGGCGGGGTCAGCTCCCGGATGCGGACGGGGCCCCGGCGCACGAGGGGCTGGGTCGCGTCGAGCGTCTCGATCGGGACGGTGGCGAGGGTGACCGGGACCCCGGTCCGCTGCGCG
>DATJIR010000146.1:0-11419 GCA_035493135.1 Verrucomicrobiia bacterium | reverse complement strand
CATCGTCGCCAAGATGAACAGCCTGGTGGACCGCACCCTGATCGAGGAGCTCTACGCGGCGAGCCAGGTCGGGGTCCGGGTGGACCTGATCGTGCGCGGGATCTGCTGCCTGCGCCCGGGGATCCCCGGCCTGTCGGACCGCATCCGGGTGATCTCCATCGTGGACCGCTACCTCGAGCACGCCCGCGTCTTCTACTTCCACAACGGGGGCCACTCCGAGTACTGGCTCGCCTCGGCCGACTGGATGCCGCGCAACCTGGATCACCGGGTCGAGATCGCCTTCCCGGTGCTCGATCCGCGGCTGCAGTCCGAGATCCGCGAGGTGCTCGAGGTGCAGCTCACCGACACCGCCAAGGCCCGGGAGATCCAGATCGACGGGAGCTCGACGCGGGTGCGCGCCGCGGAGGGCCCGGCCGTCCGGTCGCAGGAGCGGCTCTACGGACTCGTCGCCGCGGAGAGCCGCGCGTCCTAGCCGGGGATGGCCGCGGCGCTCAGGCCGCGGAGTCGACCGGCAGCGTGAAGCGGACGGTGGTGCCGCGCTCCTGCTCGCTCTCGATGCCGAGCTCCCCGCCGTGGGCCATGACCAGGTGCTTGACGATGGCCAGGCCGAGACCGGTGCCTCCGAGCTCGCGCGAGCGCGCCTTGTCGACGCGGTAGAAGCGCTCGGTGATGCGCGGGAGATCGGCGGGCGGGATGCCGATGCCGGTGTCGGTCACCGCCACCTCGATCGTGCCGTCCTCGCGGTTGCGGCCGGTCACGGTCACCGACCCTCCCTCCGGCGTGTACTTCACCGCGTTGTCGATGAGGTTGATCAGGATCTGGGCCAGGCGGTCGTGATCCGCCGAGACGTCGCGCAGATCGGCGGCCAGCCGCGCGCTCACCGTGACCCGGGCCCGGGCCGCGCGGGGCTCGATGATGTCGATCACCGAGCCCACCACGTCCGCGATCCTCACCGGCTCGCGCCGGAGGGTCACCTTCCCGAGCTCGATGTTGGAGAGATCCGTCAGGTCGTTGAGCAGCCGCCCGAGCCGCTCGCTGTGGCGCAGCACGATCTCGAGGAAGCGCCGCGCGTTCTCCCGCTCGTCGAGGGCGCCGGAGAGCAGCGTCTCCAGGTAGCCCTGGATCGCGGTCAGTGGCGTGCGCAGCTCGTGGCTGACGTTGGCCACGAACTCGGTCCGCACGCGCTCCAGCTGGCGCAACGCGGTCACGTCGTGAAGGACCATGACCACCCCGGGGCGGTCCCCCGCGATGGCGAGCCGCACCGCGCTCACCGCGAGGGTGCGGGTGGCCGGGCTCGTCACCTGCATCTCGCGGCCGACCGGCCCGGCCTCCGTCCCCGCGTGCACCGTCCGGAAGATCTCGTGCAGGTCGGCGTTGCGGATGACCTCGAGGAACGGCCTGCCCTCGCCGCGGATGCCGCCCAGCCCGAACATGGCCCGGGCCCGCTCGTTCATGAGCAGGATGTGCTCCTGACCGTCGACCGCGATGACCCCCTCGACCATCGCGTCGAGGATCGCGGTGGTCTTGGACTGCTCCTGCTCGAGATCCTGGATCTTCTCCCGCAGGCGCGTCGCCAGCACGTTGAGCGATCGGCCCAGGGTCCCGATCTCGTCGGTGGACCGGGTGGGCGCCCGCACCAGGAAGTTGCCCCCGCTCATCTGCCGGGCGATGGACTGCATCTCCACCACCGGGCGCGTCACCCGACCGGCCACGAAGATGCCGATGCCGAGCGCGATCAGCAGGGCCAGCGCCCCGCCCACCAGCATCACCTGGTGGAGGCTCGCGTAGGACCGGGTCACCGCTGACAGCGGCAGCGCCAGGCGGAGGACCCCCACGATGCGCTCGCCGTCGCGCACCGGCTCCGCCACGTAGAGCAGCGGGGCCGCGACGGTGACGCTCCGGCGCAGGTCGCGGCCCTGGCGGCCTTCGAGCGCGGCCCGCACCTCGGGCCGGCCCGCGTGGTTCTCGAGCTGGCTCAGCTCGGCCTGGCTCCGGTCCGACTCGCCCACCACGCGCCCGTCGGGGGCGATCAGGGTCACGCGCGAGCCGGTGGGCCGGGCGACCCGGCTCACGAAGTCCTGCGCGCCCGCGCCCCCGCTGGCGAGGGCGGCGATGGCGTCTCCGTGGAGCACGGTGGCGAGCGCGCCGAGCCGGGTTTCGAGCGACTCGACCGCGAACGCCTCGAGCGCCCGGTTCAGGTAGAGCCCGGCCGCGAGGACGGACACCGCCACGAAGCCCACCAGGGTCAGCACGAGCTTGAGCGCGATGCTGCCCCGCACCAGCCTCAGCAGCGGGCCCACGGCACCCTCCTCACTGGCCGATCTCGAACCGGTAGCCCACCCCGGTCACGGTGCCGATCCGCTGGCCCTCCACGCCCAGCTTCTGCCGGAGCCGGCGCACGTGCACGTCCACCGTGCGCGACTCGATCTCGCCGGCCGCCGCGTAGCCCCACACGTGATCGAGGAGATACTCGCGCGACAGCACGCGCCCGTCCGCTTCCGCCAGCGCCCGGAGCAGGTCGAACTCCTTGCGGGTGAGGCTCACCGCGGCCCCGTCCACCGTCACCCGGTGGGCCGCCGCGTCGATCGCGATGCGGCCGACGACGAGAGGAGCGCTCCCCGTCTCGGGCCGGGCGCGCCGCAGCACCGCGCGAATGCGCGCGACCAGCTCGCGCGGCGAGAACGGCTTGACCACGTAGTCGTCGGCGCCCATCTCGAGGCCGAGCACGCGATCCACCTCGTCACCGCGCGCGGTGAGCATGACGATGGGCAGGCCCCGCGTCGCGGGATCCTGCCGCAGCCGGCGGCACACCTCGAGCCCGTCCATCTCCGGCAGCATGAGATCGAGAAGCACCAGGTCGGGCGGCCCCCCGCGCGCGAGGCGGAGGGCCTCGGCCCCGCTCCGGCAGTGAGTCACCTGGTAGCCCTCGCGCTCCAGGTGGAAGACGAGGAGGTTCCGGATGTCCGGCTCGTCCTCGACGATCAGCACGCGCTGGGCCATGGCGTGGCGCCGCTCACCAGGGCCGCGTCTCCCCGATCTTGAGGATCCAGGCGCGCGCCCGATCGAGCCGCCGGCGCTCGAACTCGGCCCGCATCCGAGCCGGGGGCTCGTCGGGCGGCTCCTCGGCCAGGTCGAAGGTGCCCCAGTGCATGCCCAGCATCGCCCGCCCGTCGAGGTCCGCGAAGGCCTGCACCGCCTCCTCCGGCGTGGTGTGTACCGCCTTCATGATCTCGGCGGGAAGATAGGCTCCGATCGCGAGCGCGACCACGTCGAAGGGGCCGAGGCGGCGCCCCGCCTCGCGGAAGCCGTCGAAGTAGCCGGTGTCACCACCGAAGTAGAGCCGCCGCTCGCGTCCCACGATGGCCCACGAAGACCACAGGCGCCGGTTGGCATCCCAGAAGGACCGCTGCGCGAAGTGCTGGGCCGGAACGCACACGAAGCGCGCTCCGCGGTACTCCCGCTCCTGCCACCAGTCGAGCTCCTCCACGTGGGACATGCCGTTGTCGCGGAACCAATCCCGGAGCCCGAGCGGCACCAGGAAGAGCGGATCGTGGGTCGCCGCGAGCCGGCGAACGGTGGGCAGGTCGAGATGGTCGAAGTGGTCGTGGGAAATCACCACCACGTCGATCCGGGGGAGACTCTCGAAGGCGAGCCCCGGCGGGGTCAGACGCCGGGGTCCGATCCACGAGGTGGGGCCGGCCCGGTCGCTCCACTGGGGATCGGTGAGGATGCTGAGCCCGTCGACCTGCACCAGCAGGGTGGCGTGGCCGATCCACGTGATGGCGGGAGCCGGCGGTACCGCGCGAAGCGCGGCCCCGTCGTTGGCGACGCGCGGTGCGTCGAAGTGGCGCGGCGAGGCGATGCTCTGCACCGCCCGGCGGAGGATGAACGTCCACCGCGTCCAAGCCGAGGGCCGCGCGAACCCGGGATCGAGGTTGCGGAAGCCGCCACCGGGGACGTGGTGCGCCGGCCGGCCCGCGATGCCTTCCGTTCCCGCGCTCACGCAGGCGACCAGGATCAGCAGGGGAACCAGCGCCGCGGTTCGGGAGACCACTCTGGGCCGCAGTCTACCGCGGCCCCCTCGCGGGGGTAAAGCCTAAGCCGGGCGCGTCGCGCTCCCCGCCTTGCTCCCGTTGCTCCCGTTCTGCGGCAGCAGCCCGAGCAGGCGCAGCCGCTTGCGCAGCGTGTTGCGGTTGATCCCGAGCAGCTTCGCCGCCTTCAGCTGGTTGCCACCGCACAGCTCGAGCGCGTGGCGCAGGAGCGGCTGCTCCACCCGGGCCATCACGCTGCGGTAGAGCCGGCCGCCCTGGGCCGCCGCTTCGCTCACGAGGGACGGAAGCGTGGTGGTGACGAGGTCGTCGAAACTCTCCGTCCCGGACTTGGCGCTCATGCCGGTCCCCTTCCCGTTTGGCCGACGGTGTCGCGTGCGGGCTTCGCCATCTGACTATCGCGGCAGCAAGCCCTGTGCCCGCGCGGGCCGCTCCGGCAAATCAAGCGCTTACGGAGGCAGGAGCGACGCTGGAGGCAGCGGCGATGCTCATGCCGTGAGCATGGGCCTCAATCATGGGCAGGAAGAAACGACGGGTCCCGTCTAGAGCTTGCGCAGGCGGAGCGGCGCCAGGCCCAGCAGCTCGCGGCGGCAGCGGGTCCACAGCGCCTCCACCGCCGCGTGAAGCGCGGGCGCCGACGGGCTCAGGATGCGCGCGAGCACGCCACCCCGGCCGAGCGTCGTGATGCCCGCACGGCATCCCGGCGCGGCGAGCGCGACGTCGTCCGCGAGCGCACGGGCCAGACTCTCCCAGTCACGCCGGTCGGGACGGATGGCCGCCACCGTGGCCACGTAGCCGAAGCCTTCGGTTCCGCCCAGGCCGTCCTGGGGCGGCCGGCCCAGGACGGAGCGCTCGCGGAGGAGCGGCCCGGCCGCATCGCGCACCAGCAGGCCGCTGTCGAGGCGGTCGAAGCCCCACGCCTCGCCCCGCGCGCCGCGCCCCGTCGCCCAGGCGTCCAGGTAGAGCAGCGTGGCGTCCCCCGCCATCGAGACCTCGGTCGCCTGACACAAGCGCGCCCCGGGGGACGGGATCAGGTGGTCCGGGTGCCACTCGAGCGACGCTCCACCGCCGATCCGGATCGCGACGCGCTGCACCGCGGGCGGGCCGGGACTGCGGTAGACGCGCGTGGCCGAGGGCGTGGCGCAGCACACGCGGCAGCCGGGGCCGACGACGATCTCGGAGTCCAGGCGGTCGCCGGCCAGGAGCCCCCCGGTCGGGTTGAGCAGCATGAGCGTGGCGACGCCGTCGCCGTCGAGATCGATCGGCTCGAGCACCTGCAGCGGCAGGGTGAAGCAGCGCTCGACGAGCACGCTACGGCCCCCGCGGGCCTCGAAGGCGACCGCGAGCCGGCCGTCCCGTCCGGTGCGGCCCGGGGCCGCGCCGGCCTCAGGGCGCGAAGAGGAGATCGCGCCGGATCCAGGAGACGATGGCGTCGGCGCCGTCACCCTCCCGGAGATTGGTGAAGACAAAGGGTCGGTCTCCCCGCATGCGCTTGGTGTCGCGCTCCATGACGCCGAGGTCGGCGCCCACGTACGGCGCCAGGTCGATCTTGTTGATCACGAGCAGGTCGGACCGCATGATGCCCGGCCCGCCCTTGCGCGGGATCTTGTCGCCCTCGGCCACGTCGATCACGTAGATCGTGGCGTCGACCAGCTCCGGGCTGAAGGTCGCCGAGAGGTTGTCGCCGCCGCTCTCCACGAAGAGCAGCTCGAGCTCCGGGAACCGGCCCAGCAGCTCGTGCACCGCCTCCAGGTTCACCGAGGCGTCCTCGCGGATCGCGGTGTGCGGACAGCCGCCGGTCTCCACCCCCACCACCCGATCGGCGGGCAGCGCCCCGCGCCGGACGAGGAACTGCGCGTCCTCCTGCGTGTAGATGTCGTTGGTGATCACCGCCATGTCGAAGTGGTCGCGCAGGCGGCGGGCCAGCGTCTCGACCAGGGCGGTCTTGCCCGAGCCGACCGGCCCGCCGACGCCGATCTTGAGCGGCCGGGGCACCGTGCCGGCGCCGCTCACGAGCGGAAGAGCCGCGCGTCCATGCGCTCGTGAAGCATGCCCTGGATGTCCTGGCCGGGGGTGAAGCTCCAGAGATCGCCCGGGGCCCGCTCCGCCGCCTCCCGGGCCACCCGCTCGATCACCGGATGCAGGCTCCACAGCACCGCCTGGCCCTCGAGCTGGCCGATCGGCAGGAGCCGGAGCGCGGCGCCCACCAGGAGCGCGGTGGTCGAGTAGAGAAACGCGGTCGCGGTCGCGACCGCCTCCCAGCCGAGGGCCCCCGCGGTCATGCCGAACGCGACCGCGTGGTGGCCCGGCGCCCGGCGGGCGTCCACCGCCTCGAGATAGGCGGCGAGCCGCTCGTCGCCGGTCAACGAGGCGGCCACCCGCAGGGTCTGGCGTCCCATCTGGCGGCTGCCCTCGCGAAACTCCCGCACGACCTTCATGGCCTCGAGCTCGTCATCCAGCCGATGGCAGGCCGCGATATCGCCGCGCGCGAGCGCCCGCAGCGCTCCCGCGGCCGCGGTGGCGTCGCACGGGCCGGCCGCGCCCTCGAGCTGGGTGAGCAGGAAGCGCTCGAGCCCGTGACGGTCTCGCACCAGCCCGGCCTGGCAGTAGCGCTCGAGCCCGAAGGAATGGGCGTAGCCCCCGGTGGGCAGCGCGCTGTCCGCGAAGTGCAGCAGGGAGACCAGGCGCGGGTCACTCATGCCCGCCGCCGCCCAGCGGGGTGTACACGACCTCGCGCCGTTCCCACCGCGCGCCGACGCGCGCCACCAGCTGCCTCATGGCCGGCTCGTCCGGCACCACCAGCGCATCGCCGTCGATCGCGAGCGTGACGTGCCGGTTGCCCACGTCGAACGCGAACCGCAGCGCGTCCTCGCGGCTTCGCGGGAAGATCGCGAGCACCGGCTCCGGCCGCCCCTCCACCGCGAGATACCAGTCGTCCTCCACCGTCAGGATCTCGCCCGGCTCGAGCACGCTCCCGGTGGGCAGGGCCAGCGCGACCTCCCGGCCGGCGGTGGTGGTGACGCGCTTCCGGGTCCAGCGCCGCTCCTCCCAGGCCAGGCGAAGCGTGTCGCGCGCCTTCCCGGCCAGCGCGGCCGCCTCGACCGTGCGCGGCGGGTCCGTGATCACGACCATCGCGCTAGAAGAGGAAGTAGCGCTGGGCCATCGGGAGCACGCGGGCCGGCTCGCAGGTCAGGAACTGGCCGTCGGCGCGCACCTCATACGTCTCGGGATCCACCTCCATGCGCGGGCAGTAGCCGTTGTGGACCATCGCCGACTTGGCGAGGCTCCGGCAGCCGCGGACGGCCCCGGTCATCTTGCGCAAGCCCAGCCGCGCCGCGACCCCGTCCTCGACCGCGGCCCGCGACAGGAAGGTCATGGAGGTCGAGTGCACCGCGGCCCCGAACGAGGCGAACATCGGCCGGTACCGCACCGGCTGCGGGGTCGGGATCGAGGCGTTGGGATCGCCCATCGCGGCCACCGCGATCAGGCCGCCCTTGAGCACCATCTCCGGCTTGACCCCGAAGAAGGCCGGCTTCCACAGCACCAGGTCGGCGAGCTTGCCGGCCTCGATCGACCCCACCTCGTGCGAGATGCCGTGGGCGATGGCGGGGTTGATCGTGTACTTGGCCACGTAGCGCTTGGCCCGGGCGTTGTCGTGCCGGCCGTCGCCCGGCAGCGGGCCCCGCTGGACCTTCATTTTGTGCGCGGTCTGCCAGGTGCGCGCGATGACCTCCGCGATGCGCCCCATCGCCTGCGAGTCGGACGAGAGCATGCTGATCGCGCCCAGGTCGTGCAGCACGTCCTCCGCCGCGATGGTCTCGGCCCGGATGCGCGACTCCGCGAAGGCCAGGTCCTCCGGGATCTTGGCGTTGAGGTGGTGGCACACCATCAGCATGTCGAGATGCTCGTCCATGGTGTTGACCGTGAAAGGCATCGTCGGGTTCGTGGAGGACGGCAGGCAGTTGGCCTCGCCCACGACCCGGATGATGTCGGGGGCGTGCCCGCCGCCCGCCCCCTCGGTGTGATAGGTGTGGAACGTCCGGCCCTTGAAGGCCCGGATCGAGTCCTCCACGAAGCCGGCCTCGTTGAGGGTGTCGGTGTGGATCGCCACCTGGATGTCCATCTCGTCGGCCACGGTGAGCGCGGCGTCGATGGCGGCCGGCGTGGTTCCCCAGTCCTCGTGAAGCTTGAGGCCGACCGCCCCCGCCTCGATCTGCTCCCGGAGGGGCTCGGTGCGCGAGGCGTTGCCCTTGGCGAGGAAGCCCAGGTTGATCGGGAAGGCCTCCGCCGCCTCCAGCATCCGGTGGATGTTCCAGGCCCCCGGCGCGCAGGTGGTGGCGGCGGTCCCGGTGGCGGGCCCGGTGCCGCCGCCGATCAGCGTGGTCAGCCCGGAGGCGAGCGCCTCGTCCACGAGCTGCGGGCAGATGAAGTGGATGTGGCTGTCGATGCCCCCGGCGGTGACGATGCGGCCTTCGCCCGCGATGACCTCGGTGGAGGCGCCCACGATCATGCCGGGGGTCACCCCGGCCATGATGTCGGGATTGCCCGCCTTGCCGATCCCCACGATGCGGCCGCCGCGGATCCCGATGTCCGCCTTCACGATGCCCCAGTGATCGAGGATCAGGGCGTTGGTGATGACGAGGTCCAGCACGCCCTGCCCGGCGGTGGCGCGGGCCGACTGTCCCATGCCGTCGCGGATCACCTTGCCGCCCCCGAACTTCACCTCGTCGCCGTAGGAGGTGAAATCACGCTCGACCTCGATCAGCAGCTCGGTATCGGCCAGGCGCACCCGGTCGCCCACCGTCGGCCCGTAGAGATCGGCGTACTGCCGCCGCGGCAGCCGCAGGCTCACGTCCCCGCCCCCTGGAAGCCGCCCTCGCCGGCGCGCCGTACGCTCTCGGCCCGCCGCCCGGCGCCCACCGCGCCGTCGGTGAGCGCGTTGAGCCCGTAGACCTCGCGTGCGCCGGCCAGCTCGACGAGGGTCACCACCTTCTCGTCGCCCGGCTCGAAGCGCACCGCGGTCCCGGCCGGCACGTTGAGCCGCATGCCGAAGGCCCGCCCCCGGTCGAACCGCAGCGCCCGGTTCGCCTCGAAGAAGTGAAAGTGCGACCCCACCTGGATCGGCCGATCCCCGGTATTCGCCACCGTCACCTGCGCGGTCCGCCGCCCCGCGTTCGCCTCGATGTCGCCTTCGCCGAGAAGATACTCACCAGGAATCATGCGCGCTCCATCGTCTTGCGACGTTCAACCGGGCCCTCTTCGATATGCGGGGGCCCAGAAATGGCCCCCGCACGCCCCCATTGCCGCGCTTCGCGCGGCCGGGCCCCCGCAGATGAAAAGCTTGAAGGCCTAAACGGTCGTCCGCGGATGCGGCCGTCATCACCGGATCGGGTGGTGAATCGTCACCAGCTTCGTGCCATCGGGGAACGTGCCCTCGACTTGGACTTCCTCGAGCATCTCCGGCACCCCCTCCATCACCTCGTCGCGGGTGAGAATCGTGATGCCGAAGGCCATCAGCTCGGACACGGTCCGGCCGTCGCGGATCCCCTCCAGCACCTCGGCGGTGATCAGGGCCAGCGCCTCGGGGTAGTTCAGCTTGAGGCCCCGGGCCCGCCGGCGCCGGGCCAGCTCGGAGGCGGTGAAGATGAGGAGCTTGTCCTGCTCGCGAGGGGTCAGGTGCATGGCGGGAGTCTAAACCGTCAGGTGCTGCCTGACCATATCCTCCCGGAGGTCCTTCGTCGCGCCGGTGGACACGATGGTGCCCTTGCGCATGATCGCGTAGGTGGAGGCCAGCCGCCAGGCGAACTCCAGATACTGCTCCACCAGCAGCACCGAGATGCCCTGGTTCCGGATCCGCTCGATGGCCTCCTCGATCTGCTCGATCACCGAGGGCTGGATGCCCTCGGTCGGCTCGTCCATCAGGAGGAGCTTGGGGCGCGCCAGGAGCACCCGGGCGATCGCGAGCTGCTGCTGCTCGCCGCCCGAGAGCACACCCCCCTTGCGGCCGAGCAGGGTCTGGAGCTTCGGAAAGAGCTCGAAGACCGCCTCGAGCGGATCGCCCCCGCCCTTGCCCCCGCGCCGCGCCCCGAGCAGCCCCATGCGCAGGTTCTCCTGCACGGTGAGGCCCGCGAAGATCTCCCGCCCCTGCGGTACGTACCCGATGCCGCACGCGGCGCGCTCCTCCGGTCGCCGCCCCGCCAGGTGGGCGCCGTCGAAGACCACGCGGCCCGACCGCGTCGGCAGCAGTCCCATGATCGACTTCAGCAGGGTGGTCTTGCCCACGCCGTTCCGCCCCATCAGGCACACCACGCTCCCCGCCGGGACGTCGAGCGACACGTCCCAGAGCACCTGGCTCTCCCCGTAGGCCACGTTGAGGCCGCGCACCTCAAGCATGGGCGGCCTCGGTCCTCGACCGGCTCCGGCCCAGGTAGACTTCCCGCACTCGCTCGTCCCCCTGCACCTCGTCGACCGACCCCTCGCAGAGCACGCGCCCCTCGTGGAGGACGGTGACCTTGCGGGCGAGGCTCCGGACGAATTCCATGTCGTGCTCGATCACCAGCACCGCGCGCTCCCGCGCCACCGACTGCAGCAGCTCGGCGGTGCGGGCGGTCTCCTCGTCGGTCATCCCGGCCACCGGCTCGTCGACCAGCAGTAGCTCCGCCTGCTGGACGATCACCATGCCGATCTCGAGCCACTGCTTCTCGCCGTGCGAGAGCCCGCCGGCCCGCTCCTCGCCACGTCCCCCCAGCCCGATCGTCTCCAGGGTCTCCTCGATGCGATCGCGCTGCGCCCCATCGAGCCGCGCGCGCAGCGTGGCCAGGACCGCCTTGCTCGGCCGGGCCACCGACAGCTCGAGGTTCTCGCGCACGCTCAGGTTCGCGAAGATCGACGGGGTCTGGAACTTGCGCCCGATTCCGAGCGAGGCGATCTCGTTCTCGCGGCGGCCGGTCAGCTCGGTATGCTTGCCGAAGATCACGCGCCCGGCCGCCGGCTGCACCTTGCCCGAGATGACGTCGAGCAGCGTGGTCTTGCCGGCCCCGTTCGGTCCAATCACCACCCGGAGCTCGCGGTAGTCCATGAAGAAGTTGAGGTCGTGGAGGGCCTTGAACCCGTCGAAGTCGACGGTGACGCCTTCCAGGTAGATGATCGAGCCCTCGGGCGCGGCCGCGGTGAAGTTCATCTAGCGGGCTTGAATGTGGGGGAGTTCGGGTTGCGCTTTGGCCTCTTCGGGCCTGCGGCCCTCATCGGGGCGCCCGTTCAACCGAACGCCGGCTCTCCCGAAGGTCCCCGGGCGCGCGAGCAGCTTCTGGGCGGTGCCCACCACGCCGTCGGGGAAGAGCAGCACCACCGCCACGAACAGGCCGCCCAGC
>DATJIR010000145.1:0-14826 GCA_035493135.1 Verrucomicrobiia bacterium | reverse complement strand
ATCTCGTGGCTCGCTCGCCGCGTCTCGTGCGAAGCGAGTCAGCGCGTTCCGGGGAGGCAGCCCCGCCCCTCGCGCCCGGCCCGTCGCCTCGACGCGACGCGAGTTACGGCGCCGCCCGCCGAGCCCGCCGCACCACGTGGCTGAGATGCTCGCGCTGCAGCTCCAGCTCGGTGATGCGCAGCAGCCACTCCGTCCGCACGCTCGCCATGCCGTCGCCGCCCAGCCGGTTGACCTCCTTGATCGTCTCTTTGTATTCGGCCAGCGTGCTTTCCAGCGACCGGAGCTCGTCCTCGTGGGTCATGGTCTGTCCTTCCGCGCGGCGCGGGCGATGGCCGCGATCTTGTCGGCGAAGTTCACCTGGCTGTCGTCCTGCGGCTCGTAGCCGATCTTGACGCGGGCGTTCGCGATCGACCAGAAGCGGTGGGTATTGCCGCTGATGCCGTACACGATCAGGAACGGCACCCCGTGCTCGTCGCGGATGTCCTCGGTCTCGACCATGCGGACCGCCTGCTGCACCTGGTCGCGCTGCGACAGATAGGCGCCGAGCGCCCGGTGCATGACCTTGACGTCTCCCGGCTTCACCTGGTCGATGTCGTCGTCGCGCGGCCCGCCGATGCGCCACTGCACGACCTCGAGGGGGCGGCCGCCCACCTTGCCGGTGGCGAACACGAAGCCCAGCAGCTCGTAGGCGCCCTTGGCCCAGCCGTACCAGTTGTCCGAGCGCGGCGGCATCTCGGGAGTCACCATGTCCAGGCGCCCGTCCCACACCAGCCGCTCGTAGTAGTCGGCCGCGTGGTTGGAGGAGCACACCACCACGCGCCGTACCCCTTCCTCTAAGGCGACGCGACAGACATTGTAAGCGAGCCCGACGTTGGCGTGCTCGGCCCAGAACTTGGCGTCGCCGTTGTCCTGCCAGGTGGTGGCGTCGAGGTTGGGCGCGCTCACGAAGCCGCAGTGGATCACCGCGTCGGCGCTGCGGAAGTGCTCGCGGTAGAGATTGCGGTCCGGCCGGGTCAGGTCGCTCACGATCAGGCCCGGCACCGGCTTGCCGGCGCGGGTCGTGGCCCGCACGTCGATCGGCACCAGGTCCCAGCGCTCGGCGAGCTCCGGATACATGCGCTGGGCGACGTAGCCCGCCGCCCCCGTGATCACCACGCGTCGCTTGGCCATCGGATCAGGTCTCCTCAGTCACGGGTCATCGCCACGCCCAGCCCTTGACCGGCGTTCCGGCGGCCGGCTGGGTCGACTCGCGCCGCTCCGGCATGCCGGGACGGAGCGGAACGTACAGCACGGACGGGCGGCCGCGGCCACCCTGCGGATAGAGGTCCATCAGGTCGTACACGGTGCGCGGCATCCCGGTCGAGATGGGCAGGCCGAGGCCGCGGGCCATCTCCACCGTGATCGGGAAATCGTGGGTCCAGCGTCCCTCGGTCAAGGTGGTGGCCAGCGCCACCGCCTTGTCCTTCGGCAGGTGCTTGAGCAGCACCTCCATCACGAAGACCCCGACCTGCACGCGCGCCTTGGCCGACATGTCGGCCAGGATCAGCATCTCGTCGCTGATGTCCTCCGTCTTCTTGAGCGAGAGGAGCTTGACGATCGACGCGGCGGGCATGTCGCCGATCTGGGGATCGACCGGCCCCAGCACCGCGTTGGGATCCATGACGATCTCGTCCGCGGCCAGGGCGATCAGCGAGCCGCCGGACATCGCGTAGTGCGGCACGAATGCGGTCACCTTGGCCTTGCGCTGCACCAGCGCCTTGGCGATCTGCTCGGCGGCCAGCACGAGGCCGCCGGGGGTGTGCAGGATCACGTCGATGGGCTGGTCCTCCGGGGTGAGCCGGATGGCCCGCAGCACCGCCTCCGAGTCCTCGATGCTGATCGAGCTGCTGACCGGGACCCCGAACAGGGTCACCGTCTCCTGGCGGTGAATGAGCGCGATGACCCGTGACTTGCGCTCCTGCTGGAAGTGGTCGAGCACCGACGACCGCGCGATCTCGAGCTTGTTGGATCCGTAGACCTGCTGCAGCACGACCACGATGAGCACGAGCCAGAACAGGATCTTGGCCAGGCTGACCAGCCGCTGCCACCACGAGGTGGACGGACCCTCTGCCATCGGCTGTCTCACCGATAGTCCGGCGGGGGCACGAAGCCCTGGAACTCACGCTCGAGCAGCCGCGCGAGCTCGATGCAGGTGCGGTCGCCGTACTGCGGCCCCACGATCTGCACGCCCACCGGCAGCCCGCCGGGCGTGAAGCCGCACGGGGCCACCGTGGAGGGCAGGTACGCGACGCCCGAGTAGCCGGCCCAGAAGAGCTGGTCGGTGGTGGGCACCCGCCGGCCGTTGACCACGATGGTGCGGTCGTGACGCTCGCCCACGTGGTCGTGGGGGAAGGCGGCCGAGGCCGCGGCCGGGCAGAGCAGCAGGTCCCACTCGCGGAAGAACTCGGCCCAGCGCCAGCGCATCTTGTGCCGCAGCTCGTTGGCGGCGAGCCAGTCCCGGTGCGAGGCGGTGTTGGCGCGCATCATCCGCGCGTAGTAGCGCTCGTCGTCCGGCGCGAGCCCGCGCGCGATCTCGGCGTTCCGCCGGAACTCCTCCGGCGTCTGCCGGCCCGCGGTGGCGGCGCGCAGCAGGAAGACGTAGGTGCGGTGCGCCTCCGCGGTGTCGATGTCGGGACGGGCGGTGAGGCTGACGTTCGCCTTCCGCTTGCCGAGGAAGTCGGCCAGCGCCTGCAGGCGCGCCTGCACCTCGCGATCCACCTCCGAGGCGGGGTCGCTGAGCATCACCGCCACCTTGAACTCGCGCAGCGCCTTCCGCCTCGGCGCGGGCAGCGCGAGCCGCCAGCCCGCGCCGTCGATCTCGTCCGCTCCCGCCATCGCGGAGAGGCCGAGCGCGAGGTCGTCGGCGCTCCGCCCCAGGGGGCCGATCACCGAGATGTCGCCCTGGGCCACCCGGCCGGGCAGCGCCTGGCCGCGCGGGGGCACGATCCCGTAGGTCGGCTTGTGGCCGTAGACCCCGCAGTAGTGGGCGGGGTTGCGGATGGACGAGCCGATGTCGCTGCCCGCCTCGAAGCCGGTGAGGCCGGCGGCCAGCGCGGCGGCCGAGCCGCCGGAGGAGCCGCCCGGGGTCCGCGACAGGTCCCAGGGATTGTTGGTGGTGCCGTAGATGTCGTTGTAGCTCTGCCAGTCGGCGAGCCACGCCGGCACGTTGGTCTTGCCGAAGAGCACCACGCCCGCCGCGAGCAGCCGGTCCACCGCGAGCGCGTTGCGCGGTGCGATGTTGTCCTTCAGCGCGGGCAGCCCCCAGGTGGTCGGCATCCCCGCCACGTCGTACGACTCCTTGATGGTCATCGGCACGCCGTGGAGCGGGCCCCACACCTTGCCCTTCCGCAGCGCGGCGTCCGCCTGCCGGGCCCGCCGGCGCGCACCTTCCACGTCGGTCACCACGATGGCGTTGAGCTTGGGGTTGAAGCGGTCCGTGCGGGCCAGGAACGCGTCGAGGGCCTCGAGGCAGCCGATCTTGCCGCGACGAATATCCTGGGCGAGCTGCTTGGCGCTGCGAAAGTGCAGGTCGGTCATGGAACCCTCCCGCCTACGGCTCGAGCGAGAACGTCACGCTGACGGACGCCTGGATCTCCTGCTCGCCGGGCGCCACCGGCACCGCGCCCGCCGTCATCACCCGCGCGGCCATCTCCGGACGCGGCGCCGCCGCGCCCGCCTCCTGCACCGCGACCACGCGCCCGATCTTCAGGGAGGCCGCGGCGGCGTAGAGCTCCGCCCGCCGGCGCGCGTCGCTCATGGCCCGCTTGCGCGCCTCGTCGAGCATCGGCGCGGGGTCCGCGAGCCCCAAGCGGATCCCGTACACCGAGTTCGCGCCCTGCGCCACCTGCTGGTCCAGCACGCGGCCGAGCTGGCCCAGCTCGCGCACCTTCACCCGCACCTGGTTCGTCACCTCGTAGCCGACGATCTCGGGCGGACGGCCCTCGCCCCTCACCGCCCGACGCTGGGGCGACACGCTGATATTCGTGGTCTGGATGTCGCGCGCGGCCACGCCCAGGGCGGTGAGCGATCGCAGGACCTGCTCCATGGCCTGGCTGTTGGCCGCGAGGGCCTGCGCCGCGGTCGGCGCCTGCGTCACCACCCCGGAAGTGATCTCGGCCATGTCCGGCGCCGCGCTCACCGTGCCCACGCCCGACACGGTGACGGTGGCCGGGCGGCGCGGGGCGCCGTCCGGGCCGGGCATCGGCGCGCAGGCCGCGCCGGCCAGGGCCACCGCGAGCGCCAGGGCGACCCCCCGGGCGAGCGCCATCAGAGCGAGCCCATCATGAACAGATCGAGCTCCTCGTCCTTGGCCCGCAGCCGGGAGATGAGAAAGCGGAGGAGATTGAGGTAGATCACCTTGCCCACGCGCGCGTCGCCCTCCGCGATGCCGCGGAACTCCTCGCGCGAGAGGAAGAAGAGCCGAGCCGGGGTCAGGGAGCGCGCCGCCGCCGAGGTGGAGTGCTCGTCGATCAGGGAGTACTCGCCGAGGCAGCGGCCGGGGCCCAGCGTGTTGAGGTGCACCTCGGTGGGCCGCCGCGCCCGCGTGCCCGCGCCCTCGGGGAGGAAGACCTCGACCAGCCCTTCCAGCACCACGTAGAGCCCGGGCCCGCGCGTGCCCTCGGAGAGGACCTGCTCGCCGGGATGCGTCTCCACCAGGAGCCCCCGGGTGGTGATGTGATCGAGCGCGGCGGTCGGCAGCGACTCGAAGACCACCGAGCTCGCGAGAATGTGCCGATAGCCGTCCTTGCCGGTGATCTCCATCGGGGGCTCATTCTAGAACAGATCCGGCGGGCGCGCAGGGAGGCGACGCGACGCCTGCGGCCGGGCACCTGTGCTACCGTACGCGACGTGAGCGAGAGCGCGCCGTCCGCGGGCCGCACCGCCGTGACGCTCGGCACCGCCACCCCCGGCGGCGGCTTCCCGGTCTACGGCCAGGCGGTGGCCGACACCATCAACGAGGTGGACCCGACGCTCGAGGTGCGCCCGCGCAACACCAAGGGCTCCACCGAGAACGTCCCGCTGCTCGAGGCGGGCACGCTCGACCTGGCCCTCGTGCAGGGCGAGGTGGTCCACGAGGCCCTGGCCGGCATCGGCCGCGCGCCCGCGGACCTGCGCGTCCTCGCCGCGATGTACTCCACGCCCGGCATGTTCGTGGTGCGCGCCGACACGCCCTATCGCTCGATCGAGGACCTCAAGGGGCGCCCGGTCGCCTTCGGGGCGCGCGGCTCGGGGCTGATCATCCTCGCGCGCTACGTCCTGGACGGCCTCGGGCTCGACCGCGACCGCGACTTCCAGGCCATGCTCCTCGACGCGGCGGGCGACGGGCCCGCCCTGGTGATGGACGGGCGGGCGGCCGCGCTGTGGGGCGGAGGCATCGGCTGGCCGGGCTTCACCGCGGTGGCGCGGGGGCCGGCGGGGGCGCGCTTCCTGGTGCCGGACCTCGACGGGATCCAGCGGATCCAGCGCAAGCACCCGTTCCTCAAGCTGATGGTGGTGCCGGCCGGCTCCTACCCGGGCCAGGCCGCCGAGCTGCACTCGGTGGGGTCGTGGAGCTTCATCATGGCGCGGCCGACCCTGGCCGATGACGTCGCCTATCGCCTGGCCCGCGCGCTCCACCGGGGCGAGGCCGCGCTCGGCGCGCGCCTGGCGCAGGCGCGCGAGACCACCGCCGCCAACACGGTGGCCGCGGTCGCACGCCCGGAGGTGCTGCACCCGGGCGTCCGCCGGTACCTCGCCGAGGCCGGGCTCGTGCCCCGGTAGGCTCGCCGCCGGCATGCCCGACTCGAAGACCGGGATCCGCGAAGGCCTGCCGCACCCGCTCGGCGCGACGTGGGACGGGCTCGGCGTCAACTTCGCGCTGTTCTCGGCGCACGCGACCAAGGTCGAGCTCTGCCTCTTCGACGCCACCGGGGCGCGCGAGCTCGAGCGCATCGAGCTGCCCGAGTACACCGACGAGGTCTGGCACGGCTACCTGCGCGACCTCCCGGCGGGGGCGGTCTACGGCTACCGGGTGCACGGGCCCTACGAGCCCGCGGCCGGCCACCGCTTCAACCCCAACAAGCTCCTCCTCGACCCCTACGCCAAGGGTCACGTGGGCAAGCTCGCCTGGCGGCCCGAGATCTTCGGCTACACCATCGGTCACCCGGACGAGGATCTCTCCTTCGACAAGCGGGACAGCGCTCCGTTCGTGCCGAAGTGCCGGGTGATCGATCCCGCCTTCACGTGGACCCGCGACCGGCGGCCGGGCACGCCGTGGGAGCGCACCGTCATCTACGAGGCGCACGTGAAGGGGCTGACGAAGCGTCACCCGCTGGTGCCGGAGGCGCTCCGGGGCACCTACGCGGGGCTCGCCTGGTGCGATGTGCTGGATCATCTCAAGAGCCTGGGCGTGACCGCGATCGAGCTGCTGCCCATCCACGCCTTCGTCGACGACGGCTACCTGCTCGACAAGAAGCTCACCAACTACTGGGGCTACAACACGATCGGCTTCTTCGCCCCCGAGCCCCGCTACTTCGCCAACGGCGACGCGGCCGAGTTCAAGCAGATGGTGGCGCATCTCCACGACGCGGGGCTCGAGCTCATCCTCGACGTGGTCTACAACCACACCGCGGAGGGCAACGAGCGCGGGCCGACGCTGTCGTTCAAGGGGATCGACAATTCGTCGTACTACCGCCTGGTACCAGAGGCGAGACGCCGCTACATCAACGACGCCGGCACCGGCAACACCGTGAACCTGAGCCATCCGCGCGTGCTGCAGATGGTGACCGACAGCCTGCGCTACTGGGTCACCGAGATGCACGTCGACGGCTTCCGCTTCGACCTGGCCACCATCCTCGGCCGCGAGCCCTACGGCTTCGACCAGGGCGGCGGCTTCCTCGACTCGTGCCGGCAGGACCCGGTGCTCAACCAGGTGAAGCTGATCGCCGAGCCCTGGGACCTGGGTCCGGGCGGCTACCAGGTCGGCGCGTTCCCGCCCGGCTGGGCCGAGTGGAACGACCGCTTCCGCGACACGGTGCGCGCCTACTGGCGGGGCGACGACGGCAAGGTCGGCGACCTCGCCTCGCGGCTCGCCGGCTCGGCGGATCTCTTCAACGAGCGCGGGCGGAAGCCGTGGGCGAGCGTGAACTTCGTCACCGCCCACGACGGCTTCACCCTGCACGACCTCGTCTCCTACAACGACAAGCACAACGAGGCCAACGGGGAGGACAACCGCGACGGGAACTCGAACAACCTCTCGTTCAACCACGGGATGGAGGGGCCGACCGACGACCCCGCGAT
This sequence comes from Verrucomicrobiia bacterium, assembly GCA_035493135.1. Lineage (GTDB taxonomy): Bacteria > Methylomirabilota > Methylomirabilia > Rokubacteriales > CSP1-6 > CAMLFJ01. The sequence continues at coordinate 7,509 of DATJIR010000145.1, read as the reverse complement.
CCGCGCGGTGCGGGAGCGGCAGAAGCGCAACCTGCTGGCCACCGTGATCCTCGCCCGTGGCACCCCGATGCTGCTGGCGGGCGACGAGCTCGGCCACACCCAGCGCGGCAACAACAACGCCTACTGCCAGGACAACGAGATCAGCTGGCTCGACTGGTCCAGTATCGCGGGCAATGAGGGCGATGAGGGTCGGGCCCTCACCGCCTTCGTGCGCAAGCTCACCTTCCTGCGTCACGCCTTCCCGATCCTCCGGCGCGGGCGCTTCCTCACCGCCCAGTGGAACGAGGAGCTCCAGGTCAAGGACGTCACGTGGATCAACGCGGACGGCTCCGAGATGGGCCAGGCCCAGTGGCAGGACCCGCACATGCGCTGCTTCGGGATGCTGCTCGACGGGCGCGGCCAGGAGAGCGGGATCAAGCGACAGGCGGGCGACGCGAGCCTGCTGCTGGTCATGAACTCCTACCACGACGTGGTGAAGTTCACCCTGCCCGCGCTGGTGGGTGGCTCGCGCTGGCTCTGCATGATCGACACCAACCAGCCGGAGCGCTCCGACACGCCCGCCTTCGACGTGGGGCAGGTCTACGACGTGACCGCGCGCTCCTTCCTCCTCTTCGCCGGCCTCACCGTGGGCAACACCGGCCGCGCCGTGCAGCGCATCGCGCTCGAGTTCGCCGCCCGCTCCGCCCGCGACTAATCAGAGGTACGGGCGCAGGTCGACGCGGCGGCCGGCGTGGGCGGAGAGATAGGCGCCGTAGATGACCGCGGTGACGTCGCGGGCGAGCGGGCCCCCGGACAGCGGCTCGCGGCCGAGGGCCACGCACTCCACGAAGTCCTGGATCTCCTGCGGGTACCCGGTGGTCCACTCCTCGTCGGGCTGGGGCGCGGTCCAGCCGGCCTTCGTCTCGATCTTCTCCACGATGTACTCGTCGCCGAACACGGACGCGTCGGGTGCGTAGGCCTGCACCACGTCGTTGGGATTGATGTTGCAGAGCACCACCGCCTTCGCCCCGTAGATTGCCATCGAGTTGCGGATGCCGCCCAGCACGGTGTCGGCGGCCGAGATCTGCGCCACCGTGCCGTCGTCGAAGGTGATCAGCATGCTCCCCCAGTCCTCGACGTCCGCCCCCTCCACGACGTTGAGGTAGCGCGGCGCCGAGGCCCGGAACGCGGCGGTCTCGGTCAGCTGGGCCACCTCCGCCATCACCGAGACCGGTCGCACCGGCGCGCCCCGCAGCCGCCGCCCCTCGTCGGCCTTGAGATAGAGCGCCCCGCCCAGCGGATGGCAGGCCTTGCCGATCAGCGAGCCGCCGCCCCCCGTCACCCAGCGCTTGTTCACCGGCGCGTGCGTGCCGGAGTGGCTCTCCTCGCCGATCATCCGCAGGATCGGCCCCCCGGAGGCCGCGAGCAGGCGCCGCGCCTTCTGGATGGGCGGCGCGTACACCCAGTTCTCCGCGTAGCAGAGCCGCACCCCCGCCGCGGCGGTCGCGGCCAGCACCTGGTCCGCGGCGGCGAGCGCCGCGCGGAGCATCTCCTCGCGCGGCGTGCTCGGCGGCCCGAAGAAGCCGGTGAGCGGCTTCTCCACGATCACGTGCTTGCCGGCCCGCGCGGCCTCGATCGCCATCGCGGCGTGGTGATGCGACGGCACGCACAGATCGACCAGATCCACCTCGGGATCGGCCAGCACCGCGCGGAAGTCGGCGACCACGCGCGCCACCCCGATCTGGCGTGCGTACGCCCGCGCGCGCTCGGGCCGCGCGGCGGTCACGCATGTCAGCTCGACGTCCACCCCGCGCACGTGGCGGTACGCGAGGCCATGGATGTGGGCGACGAAGCCCGCGCCCACGATGCCCACCCGCACTCTCGGCCGTGTCGCCATCTCGTTCTCCCTCGGTTCGCGGGCCCGGTCAGCGCGCCCGCAGCCGCCACCAGCCCAGCAGCAGCGCCACCCCGCCGAGCCCGATCGTGCCGTTGGTGGCGAGGGCGCGCTGCACGCCCCACCGCTCCGACATCGCCCCCACCAGGAACGCGCCGATCGGGAAGACGCCGCCCCACACCAGCGTGTAGATGCTCATCACCCGCCCCCGTAGCGCGTCGGTCGAGGCGAGCTGCATGGTGGTGTTGCAGCCGACCACCGCGATGACCCCGAAGAACCCGGTGAGGAACAGCATGGCCATCGCGGGCCAGAACGAGCGGGCCGTCGAGAGGCCGAGCAGCCCGCCGCAGGCGAGCGCGGCGGCCGTGAACATCAGCGGGCGCGGCGGCCGCGGCCCCGCCATGCCGAGCGAGAGCGCGCCCGACACCGCCCCGACCCCGAGCGAGGCCATCAGGAACCCGAATCCCTCCGCGCCGAGCCCCAGCACGGTGCGGACCACGAGCGGCACGTACACCGTGAAGTTGAAGACGCAGAAGCTCACCATGAAGCAGAGACCGAGCGACAGCATCATCTCCGGCGTGCGCCACACGTAGCGGAGCCCGATCAGGATCTCCTGGCCGACGCCCGCACCCGAGCCGGGCTGCGGGAGGCCGCGCGTCCGCAGGCTGGCCATCATGGCGATCGCGATCAGGAAGCCGACGCTGTTGGCCACGAAGGCGGGCGCGATGCCGTAGCGGGCGATGACCAGGCCGCCGATGCTCGGCCCGACGATGCGCGCGCTGTTGAAGCACGCCGAGTTGAGCGAGATCGCGCTGCTCACGTCCGAGCGGCCGACCATCTCCGCCACCAGCGACTGGCGGGCGGGACCGTCGAGCACGTTGGCCAGGCCGACCCCGGTGGCGAGCACCGCCACGTGCCAGTACTCCACGTGCCCCGCGTAGACGAGGGCGCCCAGCAGCAGCGCCTGGCCGCCCAGCACCGACTGGGTGAAGATGAGGAGCCGCTTCTTGGGCAGCCGATCGGCCAGCGCGCCCGACACGATCGAGAAGAGGAGGATCGGCCCGAACTGGAGCGTGCCGATCAGGCCCAGCTTGAGCGGCGAGTCGGTGAGCTGCAGCACGAGCCACGACTGGGCCACCGTCTGCATCCACGAGCCGATCTGGGCCACGAGCTGCGCGGCGAAGAAGCGCCGGAAGTCGGCATGGCGAAACGCGCGGAGCCCGGCGGGCAGTGCCATCGGCGGCCGATCAGCCGCCGACCACGCCCTGGGTGTTGACGAAGATCGAGTAGAGCGACTGACTCGCGGCCAGGAAGAGCCGGTTGCGCCGCAGGCCCCCGAAGCAGAGGTTGGCGCACCGCTCGGGGAGCAGGATGCGGCCGATCACCCGGCCGTCGGGATTGTAGACCGCGACGCCGTCGAGGCCCTCGCCCCCGCCCCATCCGCACCAGAGGTTGCCGTCGGTGTCGCAGCGCATGCCGTCCGGGATTCCGGCCCCCGCATTGATGAACACGCGGCCGTTGGCGAGCGCGGTGCCGTCCGCCACCACGTCGTAGACGCGGATCTCGCGCGGCATCGCCCCCGACACCACCACGTAGAGCCGGCTCTCGTCGGGGGAGAAGCAGAGGCCGTTGGGCCGTGGGACGTCGCCGGTGACCACGGCGGCCCGGCCGGTCTTCGGATCGAGGCGGTAGACGTTGGTGGGCAGCTCGACCGGGGCCACGTGGCCCTCGTAGTTGCCCAGGATGCCGAAGGGCGGATCGGTGAACCACACGCTGTCGTCCGACTTCACCACCACGTCGTTGGGCGAGTTGAGCGGCTTGCCCTCGAAGCGGTCCATCAGGACGCTGACGGTCCCGTCGTACTCGGTGCGGGTCACCCGCCGGCTGTCGTGCTCGCAGGTGACGAGCCGGCCCTGGCGATCGCGGGTGTTGCCGTTCGAGTGGTTCGACGGCTTGCGGAAGACCGACACCGCCCCGCTCTCCTCGTCCCAGCGCATGATCCGGTTGTTGGGGATGTCGCTCCAGAGCACGTAGCGCCCGTCCCCGAACCACACCGGCCCCTCGGCCCAGCGGAACCCGGTGGCGAGCCGCTCCACCGCCGCGTTGAAGATGCGGTACTTGGCGAAGCTCTCGTCGAGGATCTGGAACGCAGGATCGGGATAGCGCACCGGCGTGGTCGTCATGGCTTCCGGATCGTCGCCACTCCCGCGAGGGAAGTCAATGGCCTTGTGATAGAGTCACGCGTCGATGAGCAAGCCCGCGGTGCGGCATCTCTCCAAGGTGGACCCGACGATGCGCGCGCTCATCCACCGGGTCGGCCCCTGCGGCCTCGCGATCCGGAACCAGCAGCCGTTCGAGACCTTGGTCCGCGCCGTCGCGCACCAGCAGATCCACGGCCGCGCCGCGGAGGCCATCCTGGGCCGCTTCATCGCGCTGTTCCCGGGCCGGGGGTTCCCCAAGCCGGCCGCGGTCGCGGCGATGCCCGCGGCGAAGATGCGGCGCGCCGGGTTCTCGCGGGGGAAGATCCGTGCGATCAAGCACATCGCCCGCAAGGCCCGGGACGGCCGCGTGCCCACCCGGCGGGCCTGCCACGCGCTGACCGACGAGATCCTGATCGAGCGGCTCACCGAGCTGCACGGGGTCGGGCAGTGGACGGTGGAGATGCTGCTGATCTTCACGCTGGGGCGACCCGACGTGCTGCCGGTGGACGACTTCGGGGTCCGCGAGGGCTTCAAGATCGCCTACGGCCGGCGCACGCAGCCGACCCCGAAGCAGCTCCGGCGCTACGGGGTCAGGTGGAGCCCGTATCGCTCGATCGCGGCCTGGTATCTCTGGCGCGCGGCCGAGAAGGCGCTGCACCGCAAGATCGAGCCCGCGGTCACGTAGCCGAGCGTCACCGGGCCGGCGGGCGGGCCGCCATCTGCTCGGGGCTCATGCCGTAGAAGCTCCGCGCCCGCTCGCCCGCCCCCGGCCACGGGTGCGCGCGCAGGACCTCCTCGTTGATATCGGCGCCCCAGCCCGGACCCTCCGGCAGGAAGATGTGGCCGTCCTTCACCACCGGCGGCTTCGTCACCAGCTCGGCCTTCCACGCCACGTCGTCGATGTCGATCTCCATGATGCGCACGTTGGGGAGCACCGCGCAGAGGTGGAGCGAGTGGAGATCGGCCAGGTGGCTGTAATAGTTGTGCGGTGCGATGTTGATCTCGTAGGCCTCGGCCATGTGCCCGATCTGCACCGCCTGCGAGAAGCCGTTCCACGGCACGTCGATGATGGCCACGTCGACCGCGTGCAGCTCGAGGAACGGCCGGTACTGTCGCGTGGTCACCAGGCTCTCGAGCGAGGCGAGCCGGGTGGACGTCGACTGCTTGATCTGCAACAGGGCCTGCGGGTCCCAGTTGTCGTACTCGACCCACTGCATGTCGAACTGCTCGAGCAGCTTGGCGATCCGCAGCACACCCTCGGTCCGGAAGTTGTAGTTGAGGTCGAGGCAGAGGCCAACCTTGGGGCCCACCGCGTCTTGGAAGGTGCCGATGAGCCGCTCGATCGCGTCCAGGATCTCCACGCTGGGCGCGCCGTCGGTGGTGTTGATGCCGCTGCCGAAGCCGGGGAAGTACACGGTGGCCGGCTCGCCGGGGATCACCATGTTGGTCTTGAGCGCGGTGAAGCCGCGCGCGACCACCTCGCGGCCCAGCGCCGCGATGTCGTCGTAGGTGCGGAGCGGCGGCGTGCCCAGCACGTGGCCCATGCGCGCCCGCGTGGTCCCGCAGTGCGACCAGTACAGACGCATGCGGTCGCGCAGCGGCCCCCCGAAGAGCTCGTAGACGGGCACCCCGAGCGCCTTGGCCTTGATGTCCCAGAGCGCCAGCTCGATGCCGGCCATCGCCTTGTGAGTCACCCCGCCCAGGTTCTGCCGGGTGGCGCGGAGCATGTCCCAGTAGAGCCGCTCGACCGGCCGCGGGTCCTGCCCGAGCAGCAGCGGGGTCAGGTCCCGCACCGCGCCCGCGATGCCGTACGGGCTCCGGTTGTCGCTGCACTCGCCCCAGCCCACGAGCCCGTCGTCGGTCTCGACGCGGACGAAGGTCCAGGGCCGCCAGCCGCCGTCACAGTGGAGCGCCTCGATGCGTGCGATCTTCATGGCGAGAGACGATGCCACACCCGGCCGGCGCGGACAAGGCGCATCAATGCGCTCTCGTATCCGCTCGGCTCGCCCTCGGCGGCACCCAGGCGGCGGTGCCGCGCCGGAACTGCTCGAGGGTGAGGAGCCGGATCCGCGGATCGGCGGCCGCGGTGGCCCGCGCGGTCTCGGTGTTGTAGCCCCACGCGGCCAGGAACAGGGTCACGTCGTCCAGGTCGGGATGGGTCGTCACGTGCTGGAGCGTCTCGAGTCGGTCCTCGACGAAGACCAGGCGCGGCCGCCGCCCGTGAGCCGCGACCCACGCGTCGATGAGCCCGCGCAGGTTCAGGCACTTGTGCACGCCGGTCTCCTTGCCCTGCACGTCCGCGAGCCGCACGTTCCACCGCTCGAGGACGAGGCGGGCGAACTCGCCCTCCTTGGTGGTGACGAGCACCGCGCGGGCCGGCTCGGTCACGAGCCGCCGCAGGTCATCGAGGGCCCCGTACGGCGCGTGGAGGTCGAGCCAGCCGGCCGCATCCCGGGCGATCCACTCGCGCCGGACCCGGTCGAGGGTGCGCCCGATCAGCTCGATCAGCGCGGGCCCGAGCCCGCCCGCCACGACCTGCTCGCGGACCGTCTCCCAGCTGGCCAGGATCTCGGCCCGCGTGCGGCCGTGCGCGATCGCGCGCAGGAGCACCGGCATCTCCCAGCCGCTGTGGATCACCGGCCGCAGCGCCGCGAACGCGGCGAGGTGGTCGGCGGCCGGGATCGGCTCCGCGGCCCACACCTGGGCGTGGGTGTGCCGGCTCGTCTCGAAGTACTCGCGCATGCCGTCGCAGCAGACGCCGTCGAAGTCCAGCGCCAGGATGTCGGGGACCATCACGGCTCGACACCGGGGTGACGTCGTCGGGACGCGACGGGCGCCCGCCGACCAGCGTAACCGGCGGACTTTTCAGCCATCGGAGGCTGGCGTAGCTCTTGCTCGATACGAAGGCGCCATGAGCTCACCGGAGCGCAGGATTCGCGCGGTGCCGCCGCCCGACGCGGCTGAATCCGCCGACATGTCGGCGAGGATCGCGCATCTCGAGGCCGAGGCCCAAGAGCTGCGCGCGGAGGTGGCCATGCTGCAGGACGACCTCCGCGGGCTCGCGGGTCTCGAAGACGATATGGACGCCGAGCCCGGTTTCCTCTCCCGGGGCCGGCTCGCCGCCGGCTGGGTGCGGGCCTCCCTGGTCCTGGCCTCGGTCGGCATCGTCTCCCTCGTGTCGCTCCCGTACCTCTCGCACCTGCTCGATTCCTCCGCGGCTCCCGACCCCGTCCCGGTCGCCGCCGCGGAATCCGCGCCCGCGGTGATCCCGCCGCGGCCCGCACCGCCCTCCGCGCCGCGAGAAGAATACATCCCGGTCCCGGCGCACGTGCGCTCGACCGAGATCCCCCCGCCCGTCCGCGTGGGCCCCTCCGGACCGCCGCCGGTCCGGCCCGCGATCCGGCGAGAGCCCTCCCGCCTCCTCGAGCCATCGGC
>DATJIR010000144.1:0-42148 GCA_035493135.1 Verrucomicrobiia bacterium | reverse complement strand
ACCGCGATCTTGGCCCCGATGGCCGCGCCGACCCCGAAGCCGAGCGAGCCGCCGCCGCTGCGCGTCCAGTCCATGCCGCCGTGGCCGAACGACATCAGCGCGGTGCGCGCGGTCGAGCTCTCCTGCACCATCACCGTGTTCCTCGGCAGCACGGAGGCCAGCTGCGCCTCCAGCACCGCCGGGTGCACCGGGATGTCGTGCTCGTGCTCGCGCGCCAGCTACTCCTCGCGCTCGATCAGCATCGCGGCGAAGGTGCGCACCTTCGACCGCTGGCGCGCCCACGCCGCGGTCTTGTCGCCGCCCACGCGGCCGAGCGCCTGGGTGATCGCCTTCAGGGTCTCGGGCAGCTCGCACTGCGCGGCCAGGTCGAGCGGGTAGTGCCGCCCCATCAGGAGTGGATTCGGCCCGATCTGCATGATGGTGGGCTCGTTCACGCTGCCGTGCACGCCCTGGCAGCCCACCAGGAAGATCAGGTCCGGCTCGAGCCCGGTGGTCTTGGTGAAGTCCCTCGGCACCGGGTAGTTGCCGCAGAAGAGCGGATGCCGCGTCGGGAAGTTGGGGAAGATCTGCCGGCTCGCGAACACCGGCGCCTCGAGCGCCTCGGCCAGCTGCACCGCCTGGGCCTGCGCGCCCTCGCGCCAGACATCGTCGCCGAACATCAGCACCGGGCATCGCGCCTCGCCGAGCCGCCGGGCGATCGCCTCGACCGTCGTGGCCCGCGCCGGCCCCGGCCGCTCGATCTGGTAGTGCGCGCCCTCGCCGATCGTGGCCTCGAGCCCCTCGGTGTGCAGCAGCTCCGCGCTGATCGAGAGGTACACCGGCCCGGTGGGCGGTGTGGTGGCCTCGCGCAGCGCGCGGATGGTGGCCACGCTGATCGCCTTGGGGTTGGTGTGCACCTGGTAGGCGCAGCGCGCCTCCTTCGTGATCGGCCGCATCGACTCCGCCTGGCTCAGCCCGGGGAACGGGGCGAGGCCGCGGTAGTCCTGCAGCTCCGACGCCCAGTCGCCCGCGATCACCAGCAAGGACGAGCCCGCCACCTGGGCGTTGAAGAGCTGGCCGGCCAGCTGGTAGGAGCCGCCCATGACGTGCGCGATGACCACGCCCACCTTGCCGCTGACGCGGTGGTAGCCGTCGGCCATCGCGGCCACCAGGCCCTCGTGCTTGCCGACCACCAACCGGTTGTCGCCGTCCTCGGCGATGGCGGCGAAGAGGCCAGTCTCCGCCGAGCCCGGGTTGGTGAAGAGGTACTCCACCCCCGCATCCTTGAGGGTCTGCAGGAGGAGCATGCCGCCGGTGCCGGTGATCGTCTTGCGCATGGTGGCCTCGGGCCTCGGTGTCGGTTTTGGAGAAGGCCCCTCACCCTACCCTCTCCCCGACGGGGAGAGGGAGGGCACGAGGGACTAGTGGGCGGCCGCGGTGGTCTCGGGCATGTGATCCACCACCACCGTCGGGTGCACCGCGGGCGAGTAGATCTCCAGAATTTCCAGGTCGTCGGTGCACTCGAGCTCGTTGTGGACGATGCCGGCGGGCTGGAGCACGCAGTCGCCGGGGCCGAAGGTGCGCTCGCCCTCGCCCTCGTAGACGAACTTGATCGTGCCCTTGAGCACGTAGAACATCTGGAAGTCGCACTCGTGCTTGTGGAGCCCGGTGGTGTGGAGCTCGTGGGTGTCGCCGCCCCGCTTCACCCGGACGATGTGGGCGCGCATCTTGCCGTGGGTGGCGTCGGCGATGCCCAGGTCGCGGTACTCCATGAAGCTGCGGAGGCCCTGCTGGTAGACGGCGTCCTTGGCGAGGCTGGCGCTGAACTTCTGCTTGGGCTCGGGCATGTCGGTTGCTCCTCTCGATCAGACGGTGCGCTGCAGGAAGCTGGTGGTGAGCGGCCACGTGAGGTCGGCGTAGTAGGGCTGGAAGCCCGGGTTGTCCGGGTGGCGGAAGCCGTGCTGCGCGTCGGAGAAGAAGTGCCACTCCACGAGCTTGCCGTTCTGTATGAAGCTCTGCCAGAGCGGGCCCTGGATGGCCGGGGTCGCGATGTAGTCCTGGCCCGCCGCGAACACGAGCGTCGCGCACTGGAGCGTCTTGGCCAGGTGGAAGGCGTGCCGCGGCCGGTGAGAGGTCTCGGGCTCGTCGCGCACGGAGGGGTAGTAGAGCGCGATCGCCTTCACCGATGGATGGTCGGCCGCGAACGGGATCAGCAGGCGCCCGCCCATGCAGTGCCCGATGCAACCGGTGCGCGCCGGGTCGGAGCGCATGCGGTCGATCAGGTAGCGCCAGGCCTCGTCCATCTTGCCCAGGAACTCGTCGTCGCCGTGCTTGGCCTGGAGATCCGCGCCCATGCCGATGTGGGTGGTGCCCGCGATACCGAACATGTTGAAGAGATCGGGGGCGAGCACGTTGAAGCCGAGGCAGGCGAGGCGGTAGGCGTCGATCTTGTAGTCGGCGGTGACCCCGTGGGCGTGGTGGACCATCAGGATGCCCGGCCGCTGGCCGGGCGCCTCCGGCTGGGCCATGTAGCCGGGGATGCCGTCCTGCTCCTGGGTGAGCATTCTCGCGACGACGTTCATGTCCGCTCCTTGATCGACACGCGCCAGTGGATGCGGTCCTCTTCCGGCGGGTAATCGCCCGCCGCCTTGTGGTAGGAGCAGCGATTGTCCCAGATCACGATGTCGCCCCGGCGCCAGCGGTGCGTGTAGCAGCCCTCGGGCTGGATCATGCGCTCGGTCAGCTCGTCGATCAACGCGTCGCTCTCCGCCGCCTCGAGCCCGTCGATGTAGAGGATCTTGCCCGGGTCGAAGTAGAGGCTCCGGCGCCCGGTCTCCGGATGCGTGCGGACGATCGGGTGGAAGACCGGGATCCAGTCGCGGTCCTCCGGGTTCAGCAGCGCGGTCGCCTTCCGGCGGCCGCCGTAGGTGAACGCGCCCTTGCGGCCCTCCAGGCGCTCCTTCACCCGCACCGGCAGCGCGTCGTAGGCCGCGTACATGCTGGCGAAGAGGGTGTCGCCGCCGCGGCTCGGCACCGCGAGGGCGTAGAGCTGGGTGGCCTTGAAGGGCTCCTCGTCGTAGGCGCCGTCGGTGTGCCAGCCCTCGGCCCCCCGCCGATAGATCGCCAGGTCGAGCGCGCCGTCGGCCCCGAACTTGTTCACGCCGAGCAGGGTGATCTCGGGGCGCTCCGGATGGCGCGTCATCTTGGACGGGTGCGGCACCACCTGGCCGAAGCGGCGGCTGTACGCCAGGAACTCGTCGATCTCCAGCGTCTGCCCCGGCACCACCGCCACGTTGTGATCGAGCCACGCGCGGTAGATGGTCGCGAAGTCCGCGTCGTCGAGCTTCCGCACGTCCACGCCCCGGATCTCGACGCCGATCTGCGGCCCGAGCGGTCTCACCTCGATCACGAGCGTCCCTCCAGAGCCGCCTTCACGCGGTCCGGCCGGAACGGCACGGTGCGCAGGCGCACGCCGGTCGCGTCGAACACCGCGTTGGCGAGCGCGGCGCCGACCGGCGTGGACGCGGCCTCCCCCGCCCCGAGCGGCGGCTGGTCGAGACGCTGGATCACCTCGAGCTCGAGCTTGGGCACCTCCGGGAAGGTCAGGATGGGGTACGAGGCCCAGTCGACCGAGGTGACCCGGTCGCGGTCGTAGACGACCTCCTCGTGCAGTGCGCGCGACAGGGTCTGGAGGATGTTGCCCTCGAGCTGGGCCTGCACGCAGTCGGGGTTGATCATCAGCCCGCAGTCCTGGGCCGCCACCACCCGGCTCACCCGGATCCGGCCGGTGGCACGCTCCACCGTCACGTCCATGCCCATCGCCACGATCGTCTCGTCGTGCTTGTAGTGCACGTAGGCGAGCCCGCGCCCGGTGAGTACCCGCGCCCGCCGATCCACCGGCCGAGGCGAGGGCCGGGCCTGCCAGCCCATCCGCGCGGCGACCCGGCGCAGCACCTCGACGCCGCGCGGATTGGAGAGCCGGCGCAGCCGGAACTCGAGCGGGTCCACGCGGGCCAGCGCGGCGATCTCGTCGGTGAACGACTCCACCGCGAAAGTGTTGGCGACCTTGCCGGGCGCGCGCAGCGGCGAGGTGCGGAGCGGCGCGTCCTCGACCCAGTGCACCACCGCGTTGAGGTTGGCCATCGCGTAGGGCGGGTCCACGTTCTGGTAGATGAGCCCGGTGGCGCGGCCCGGCGTCTGCGGGATCCCGGCCGCGTCGAGCGACACCAGCGGAATGTTCGGGAGGTTGGCGGTGGCGATGGGCAGCCAGGCCTGCGTCTCCCAGGCCGCGATCTCGCCGTCCTTGTCGACCGCGGCGCGCAGGTCCAGCATCTGGGCGGGGCCCTTGGGATCGAGCCCGTGCTCCTCCTGCCGGCTCCACTGCACGCGTGCCGGGCGGCCGACCGCCTTCGAGATCAGCGCCGCCTCGGCGGCCGCGTCGTCGGCCCCGTTGGCGCCGTAGGAGCCCGCGCCGTCCATGTAGATGACGCGCACCCGGTCGCGCTCCACGCCGAGCATGCGGGCGCACGTGCCCTGGAAGCCGTGCACGTTCTGCGACGCGCTCCACACCGTGACCCGGTCCGCCCGCACGTCGGCCACGCCGCAGGAGGGCCCGATGGAGCCGTGGGTCTGCATGGGCCAGCGGTAGGTCGCGGCCAGCGTGCGCGTCCCCCCCGGCGGCGCGGTCAGCGCGTCCAGGTCACCGCGCCTGGCGATCTCCTGGTCGCGCACGACCCGGGCTGCGCGCATCGCCTCGAACTCCTTCGCGTGGTCGGGCAGGCCCGTCCCCGCGCTCCACTGCGCCTTCAGCGCGCGCGCGGCGCGCACCGCGTCCCACTCGCGCTCGGCCACCACCGCGAGGAAGCTCTGGATCCGTACCACGCGCGCTCCCCCGAGGCCGGCGATCGACGCCTCGTCCACCGAGTGAAGCGTGGCGCCGTACGCGGGCGGGTGGATCACGCGGGCGTGGAGCATGCCCGGCAGCACCAGGTCGTGCAGGTACCGATGGTGCCCGGTGATCTTCTCCGGCAGGTCGGGCCGGGGCAGCGACTTGCCGATGAAGCGGAAGCGGTCGGGGAGCGTGAGCGGCGCGGCGGCGTCCACCTTCAGGTTGAACGCGCGATCGCCGATCAGCTCGCCGTAGCCCACCGACCCGTTGCCGTCCCGGGCGCGCACCACGCCGTCGGCGACCTCGAGGTCGGTCGCCGGCCGCCCCAGGCGCTGGGCGGCCAGGCCCAGCAGCGCCTGCCGCGCGGTCGCGGCCGCCCGGCGGAGCTGGACGCCGCCCCGCGCGACGCCGTAACTGCCGCCGGTCCCGCCCTGGTTGGGCGTGAGCGCGGTGTCGCCCTCGATCATCGCGATGCGCTCGAGCGGGACGCCGAGCTCCTCGCCCACGATCTGGCGCAGCGCGATGCGCCCGCCGGTGCCGAGGTCCACGCGGCCGACGAAGACGGTGACCGAGCCGTCGCGGTGCACCGCGAGCATCGAGTCGACCATGTCGGGGGCCAGCGACTTGCCGAGGAAGCGGTCGGCGTCGGGAATGGACTGGGCCCCCGCCCGCCCGAGCCCGGAGCCGACGATCAGCACCCCGCCCGCGGCGAGGCTCGTGGCGAGGAAGCGCCGTCGGGAGACGCGCGCGGCCATCAGCGGCCCGTCGGATTGGCGGCTGCGCGCAGCACCGCCCGGATCACCCGGGCGTGGCTGCCGCAGCGGCAGAGGTTGCCGGCCAGCGCCTCCCGTACCTGCTGCTCGCTCGGCCGGGGCGTCCGGGCCAGCAGGGCGCGCGCGCCCATGACCATGCCCGCGGTGCAGTACCCGCACTGCGCGGCCTGCTCCGCGATGAACGCGGCCTGCACCGGATCGGGGCGCTCGGGTGAGCCGAGCCCCTCGATCGTGACGATCTCCTGCCCCACCACCGACCGCGCCGGCGCGATGCACGAGCGGACCGCGCGGCCGCCGACGAGCACGGTGCACGCCCCGCACTGGGCGAGGCCGCAGCCGAAGTGGGTGCCGGTCAGCCCGAGGTCTCCCCTCAGGACGTACAGCAGCGGGATATCGGGGTCGTCGGTCTCGACCTCCCGATTCGTTCCGTTCACCTTGAGGGTCAGCTTGGCCATTCTCGGACCACCCTCACGCCGCCGGCCCGCGGCTCGCGCGGGCGAGCCACCGCTGATCGCGCGGCGAGGCGCGGCGCGCGAGGCGGCGGCGAATGAGCCGGGTGGCGTCGTCGTAACGCTCGAGCGCCAGGTAGCACTGCACCATGGTCTCCTCGTAGATCTCCCACTGGGCGTGGCTGCCGCCGATGCGGTGCATCTCGGCCTCGACCGGCTCGAAGTGACGGAGCGCGCCCGCGTGGTCGCCCGCCGCGAACGCGGCCGTCCCCTGCACCAGCGGCAGCACCACGCTCGCCGCGATCGGATGGCCCTTGGCGCCGAGCGCCCGCAGCCCGTCCATCATCCGGGCCAGCGCCGCCTCGTCCCCGCACGCCGCGTACGCGAAGGCGGCGTGCACCTCGCCGAACAGGAAGCCGGCCCGCGAGACCTTCTCCGCCAGCTGGGCCAGCGAGCGCCAGGGCAGCGGTTGCTCGCTCGCGCCGTCGAGCTTGACCCGCCAGAGCAGCGCGGTACCGTCGGTCATGGCCGAGCGCGGGTTGCCCGAGCGCAGGATGTCGCGCTCGAAGATGTCGAGGGCCTTCGCGTAACGGCCCTCGTGCAGCGCGAACATCGCCTGGTGCCACGCCAGGTGGCAGTGGAACGACGCGCGCCGGTCGTAGCCCGCCATCCAGTCGTCGAGGAAAGCCGCGCCCGCCTCGGTGTCGAGGGTCTCGAACGCGATGTGGGCGAGGTTGTGGGAGGCGTGCGCGTTGCGCGGGTACTGTCGCAGCGAGGCCTCCGAGAGGCGCCGCGACTCCTCGAACCGGTCCACCTCGTGGTAGGTGAACGCGAGCGCGGACTGGTACCACCAGTCGTCGCCGTAGGCGGGGGCCAGCCGCTCCATGAAGGCCACCCGGTACTGCTCGCGGTCCGCGGCCCCGGCCAGGGCGATGGCGCTGCTCACCTGGTTCACCAGCACCGCGTCGCGCGGAAAGTCCTTCACGTGCTCGTCGGCCAGCGCGAAGCCGCGCGCCCCCTCGCCGCCCACGAAGGCGGAGAGCGCCTCCACGTGCTGCCGCTCGCGCCGGGTCGCGCCGGCCACCGTCTCGCGCGCGCGGGCCATGGCGTCGCGCGCGGTCGCCGCGTCGCCCTGCACCAGCGCCATCAGCGCGAGCCCGGCGTGCGCGACCGCCAGGCCGGGATCGGCCCGGAGCGCCTCGGCCATGCGCTCCTCGCCGGCGGGGCCGTAGGCCAGCAGGTGATCCATGCCCTCCTGGAAGCGCTCGAAGGCGACCGGCGAATCGGTGGTGACGGTCAGGCCGTAGCGGTCGGTGAATGCCATGAGCGGATCGTCCTCAGACGAGCAGGGCCAGCGGCTCCTCGACGAGGTCCGCGAGCGCGCCCAGGAACTGGGCCCCGCGGGCGCCGTCGACGGCGCGGTGGTCGCACGAGAGCGTGAGCACCATGGTCGGCTGCACCGCCGGCCGGCCGTCGACCGGGACGACCCGATCCGCGATGCGGCCCACCGCCAGGATGGCGGCCTGCGGCGGGTTGACGATCGCGTTGAACGCGTCCACCCCGTACATGCCGAGGTTGCTGATCGTGAAGACGCCACCCTGGATGTCGGCCGGGCGCAGCTTGCCGGCCTGGGCGCGCGACACCAGGTCCTCGCGCCGCGCGACGATCTCCTTGAGCCCGAGCGTGTCCGCCCGGTGGAGCACGGGCACCACGAGCCCCTCGTCGAGCGCGACCGCCAGGCCGATGTTGACGTCGGCGTGCCGCTCGAGCCGGCCATCCTTCCAGGACACGGCCACCCGCGGGTGCCGCGCGAGCGTGGCCGCCACCAGCTTCACGACCAGGTCCGTGTACGTGACGTGGGCGCCGGTCTGCTTTCGCGCCTGCGCGAGCCACGCCACGAGCCGCGTCACGTTGACCTCGCGCACCAGGTAGAAGTGCGGCGCCGTGGTCCACGAGGCGGTCATCCGCTCCGCCATGATCCGCCACACCGTCCCGACTTCTCCCTCTGCCCTCTGGGGAGAGGGCAGGGTGGGGGTGGCCGCGAGCGGCAGATCCATCTCCAGCACCGCCCCGCCGGGCCCCGACCCCTTGAGCGCCCGCAAGTCGATGCCGCGCTCCGCCGCCAGCCGCCGCGCCTTGGGCGACGCGGCGACGAGGCGCCCCGCCGAGCCGTTCGTGGGCGCCGCGACGACGCGCTGGCTCTCGACGTACGCGAGCACGTCGGCCTTCTCGATCTTTCCGCTTGCGGTCTTCACGCGCGCGAGGTCGACACCGTGCTCCTCGGCGACCTTGCGGGCGAGCGGAGAGGCCTTGACGCGCGGGTCGCCGGCCGCTGCCTCGGCTCTCGCTCCCTCACCACCCTGCCCGCTCGCCGCGAGGGAGAGGGGGGAAGGTTCGCCGACGGCGGCGATGACCGCGATGGTGTGGCCGACCGGGACGACATCGCCCTCCCGCGCGGTGACGTCGCGCAGCACGCCGGCGGCGGGGGCCTCGAGCTCGATCGTGACCTTGTCGGTCTCGACCTCCGCGATGGGCTCGCCCTTGCGCACGGTGTCGCCCGGCGCCTTGATCCAGCGGAGGAGCTTGCCGGTCTCCTGCGCCAGCTCCAGCGCGGGCATGATGACGTTGGTGGCCATCGCTAGTCCGCTACTTGCGGCATAGGGCACGGGCGGCTTCGAAGACGGTCTGCTCGGACGGCACCGTGAGGTCCTCGAGCACCGGCGAGAACGGCACCGGCACGTCCATGGCGCCCATGCGCCTGACCGGCGCGTCCAGGTAGTAGAAAGCGCCCTCCGCGATGACCGAGGCCATCTCGGCGGTGACGCCGTAGCGCTCGTAGCCCTCGTCCACCACCAGCGCGCGCGAGGTCTTCTTGGCCGAGTCGATCAGCGCCTGCTTGTCGAGCGGCCACGTGGTGCGCGGGTCGATCACCTCCGCGCTGATGCCCGCGTCCTCCAGAAGCTTCGCGGCGCCGAGCGCCACGCCCACCATGCTGCTGGTGGCCACGATCGTGATGTCCTTGCCGGCGCGCTTCACCTCCGCCACCCCGAACGGGATCGTGTAGTCCCCCTCGGGCACCGGGCCCTTCACCCGGTACATCATCTTGTCCTCGAAGATCACGACCGGGCTGTCGTCGCGGATGGCGGTCTTCATGAGCCCCTTGGCCTCGTAGGGCCCCGAGGGCAGCGCCACCTTGAGGCCGGGTACGTGACTCACCCAGGCGTGGAGCGACTGCGAGTGCTGGGCGGCCGAGCGGCGCGTGGCCCCGAGCGTGGTGCGGAAGACGATCGGCACCTTGATCTTGCCGCCCGACATGTAGTGCGCCTTGGCGGCCTGGTTGACCATCTGGTCCATGGTCAGCGTGATGAAGTCCCCGAACATGACGTCCACGATCGGCCGCATGCCGGTCATCGCCGCCCCGACGCCGATGCCCGCGTAGCCCGGCTCCGAGATCGGGGTGTCGACGACGCGCTCGGTGCCGAACTCCTGCACCAGCCCGACCAGGGTCTTGAAGGGATGCCCGGCCTCGGCCACGTCCTCCCCGATGAGGAAGACCCGCGGGTCGCGCCGCATCTCCTCCGCGATGGCTTCCTTGACCGCCTCGCCGTACGTCAGCTCTCGCTCGCCCATGAGCCTCTCCTTCGCTGGTCGGTGGCGCGGGCGGCCCCCTCGGCCGGACCCGTGCCACGGTACCTTCCGCTCGGTATGCCCTCGCGCCGGCCGTCGGCTGCCTATCCTATCCCAAGAAGCAGCCCTCGGCATGACCTCGGCTATACTGTGCCGCAGCCAACCACCCCGGAGGGGACAGCCACATGAAGACGAAGCGCGCCGCAACGACGCTCGCCGTTTCGCTGGTCATCGCCCTCGTCGTGGCGGCCTGCGCCTCCATGTCGGCGGGCGGCCGGGATCTCGTGACCCGGGCCGTCCAGGCCCAGGGCGGCGCCGACGCGCTGACCGCGGTCAAGACCGTGTCCCAGAAGGCGACCGTGCGCTACTGGGAGCCCGAGCAGTCAGCGGTGGCCGGCGGCGAGATGCGCTTCGCCAACGAGTCGACCCTCGACATGGTCACCGACGTGGCGGGCGGCGCGAGCCGGCTCGACTGGGTCCGCAAGTTCGAGTACCCCGGCCCGTGGACGTTCACCTTCAGCGAGGTCGTCACCGCCGAGGCGGGCTACGTCGCGGGCATCGACAGCAGCGCCCGCACCAAGCAGAGCCTGGAGTCGAACCCGCCCGCGCACGCCATGTCGGGCCTCCGGCTCGCGGCGGCCCAGCGGGAGCTGCTCCGCACCTCGCCGCTGCTGCTGCTCGAGATGTCGAGGAATCCCGACCGGGTCGCGCCGGCCCGGGACGTCACGGTGGGCGCCGCCAGCTACCCGGCGGTGACCTACCAGGCCGCGGGCCAGACCTTCACCGTGATGTTCGACCGGGCGACCGGCCTCCCCGCGCGCGTGCGCACGCTCGACTACGACAACATCTGGGGCGACGTCACCTACGACCTGGTGCTGGCCGACTGGCAGGCGGTGAATGGGGTGCGCGTCGCGATGTCGCAGCAGTATGAGCTGAACGGCCGCACGGTGGTGGACGCCAAGATCGCCGAGGTCAAGATCAACGCGCCGGTCGCGGCGGATCGCCTGGCGATCCCCGCCGCCTACCGGGACGGCGCCGCCGGGCCCGCCACCCGCAACGTGCCCTACCAGTGGGTCATCCGGCGCCAGTTCATCGGCGTCTACCTCGACTCGGACGCGCCGAGCTTCGATCGGCGGGCGACCCCCAGCCTGCGCCTCGTGGAGCTGGGCCCCGGCATCCAGCACGTGGTGGGCGGCTCGCACAACAGCCTGGTCGTGGTGTTGAAGGACTCGCTCGTGGTGTTCGACGCCCCGGTCTCCGACTGGCAGTCGAACTGGACGCTGAGCGCGCTCCGCGCGAAGTACCTCGGCAAGCCGGTGAAGTACCTCGTGCTCACCCATCACCACATGGACCACGCGGGCGGCATCCGCGCCTACGCGAGCGCGGGGGCCACGATCGTGGTGGGCAAGGGCACCACCGAGCACTACCGGCGTGTGCTGGCCGCGCCCTACACCCGCAACCCCGATCTCGCGCCGCAGGACCTCGGGCGTACCCCGATCGTCGAGGTCGCGGACAAGTACGCGATCATCGACAGCGGGCGCGAGGTGGCTGTCCACGCGATCGAGCCCAACCCGCACGCCCAGGGCCTGCTGATCGGCTACGTCCCCGACGCGAAGCTCGCCTTCGTGACCGACATCTGGAGCCCGGGCGGCCCGCTCCCCGACAGGCTCAACCCCGCCCTCGCCGCCCTGATCGCAGGCGTGAAGAAGGCCGGCATCGAGCCCGTGAAGTTCGCGGGTGGTCACGGCTCGACCGGAGACTACGCCCCCCTCGCCGCCCTCGAGGGCAAGTAGACCCCAGCTAGTCGCGGCGCGGGGGAGTGACCGGCCGGCGCTGTGGCAGGCCGATGGCCCGGAGGCTGTCGAGGTCGATGACCGGCATGTCGACGCTCAAGGCGCGCAGCACGCCGTTGGCGAGCGCGTTGTAGTCGGGGAACGCGCGCCGGAGCCGGGCGCGCCAGGCGGTCAGGCCTCCGTTGGCGTGCAGCTCGAACGCGGACTCGCGCCCGTCCAGGGCCGAGGCGACGTGGTCGGCCGCGAGCTGGAGCAGCGCCGCGCGCTGCAGCGCGGTGTACTCGCCGCCGCCGAACGACTCCTCGAGCCCGGCGCCGACCTCCGGCGAGGTCAGGTCCTTGTCGGACGGCGCCACCACGAGCGAGGAGCCGGGCACGATCCGGAGAATCTCCGCCATGCGCTGCCGCGCCTTCTGCATCGCGATGCTGCCCGCCGCCACGTGGGCGCGGCCGGGCATGCAGTAGCCCTCCTCCGAGACGTCCGGATCGAGCTCGGCCGCGGTCTGGCAGCTCCGGACCGTCTGGACGTCGACGACCAGGTCGACCAGGTACTCGATGGTGGGCTCGTGGTCCCGGAGGCCCATCGCGTGGGCGCACGCGAGCGCGAGCCCGAGCGTGAACTCCGCCTTCGCGAGCCACGCGTACAGCTGATGCCAGAAGCACCACGCCGCGATGGGGTCGGGCGAGGGCTCGGTGAGGAACACGCGCTCCCACGGCACCAGCACGTCCTGGAGCCAGAGCTGGCCGTCCAGCTCGTCGAAGCGACTGCTGAGCGGCGCGAGGAACGGGTTCGAATGCCGAGCCGAGACCTTCCGGCACAGCACGGTGACGCCGGGCGCGCTCATCGGCACGATGAAGGTCGCCCGGTGGCCGTCGCGGTCCACGCCCGAGTGCGCCCCGACGTACACGTCCTCCGCGTAGACCGGGCTCGTGTGCATGCCGACCTTCCCGCTCAGGATCAGACCGGCGTCGGTCTCGCGGACGATGCGAAGCGCCGCCCGTTCATTCGGATCCTCGCGGAGCCGGTAGCCGATGGTGGCCGCCCCCGCCGTGAACGTGAGGAAGCGCCCGGTGCGCGCGATCGTGTCGCGGTAGGCCGCGGCGCTCCGGCCCTGCTCCGCCGAGACCTTCCGCTGGAGGACCACGTCGTGGAGGCCGAGCGCGATGAGATTGCCGTAGCCGGGCGTGTGGGTCATGTTGCCCGCGGTGAGGAAGATGGTCGCGGCGTAGCTCCGCCCCATCGCGCGCAGGTCGGCCGGGGTCCGCGGCAGGGCGAAGGCCCACGGCCGGCGCGCGCCCCGCTCGTCGGGCGGGGTCAGGAGGACGTCCTGCCAGGCCGGATCGTGGTGACGGTCGTACCATGCGGCGTACTCGTCGACCATCGGACGGGTGGCCGGGTGGAGGGTGACGTCCTCGATCCGGCCCTCGCCCATGACCCAGACCCGACGGCCGTCGTGCAGGGCGTCGCGATACTCGCTGCCGGTCCTCATCGCCTGGCCCTCCTAGACGCCCGCGAAGACGTCCGCCCAGTCCTCCAGCATCCCCGGGTGACCGTGTCGGATGCTGATCGCGAAGTGATTGTAGCCGGCCTCGCGCAGCTCGCGGAGGCGGTCCTGGAGCGCCGGCCGCGTGCCGGTGAAGGTCATGGTGCGGATGAGATCGGCGGTGCACACCTCGTGCTCCTCCGGCCGCAGGAACATGAGGTGGCCACGGTGGTTGGCGAGGTAGCGGGCGTCCGCCGGCTCGTAGCCCCGGTAGATCTCGCGGTACCGCTCGAGCAGCGGGGCCAGGGCGGGCGGCACGGTGCGGCCCATGTTGCCGAACTCCTCGACCTCGACCAGGTTGTGGAGCGCGATCGTGGCGTGCGGGCCGGCCTGCGCGCGCGCCCGCGGGCTGTCGAAGGCCTCGCCGTCGGCGAGCACGCAGCCGCCGGTGAACGCGGTGGCCGCCTGGCCGGCGGGGTCGACCCCCGCGGCGCGCCAGGCCTCGCGCATGTCGGCGGCCGCGGCCCGCGCCGCGCCCATGTGCCCGGTCGCGTAGAGCCACCCCGCGTGGAGCTCGGCGGTGAGCCGGCGGCCCCGCGGCCCCAGCGCCGAGATGTGGAGCGGGATCGGGTCGGCCACGTTGACCGCGCCGACCTCGGGGTTGAGGAAGCGGATCTTCCGCCGCTTGCCCTCGAAGGCCCACTCGAGCGTCTCGCCCGCGATCAGGCCCCGCACCACGCGGATGTACTCGCGCATAGCCTCGAGGGCCACCGGCCCGAGCCCCATGGTGCGGCGCGCGGTGAACCCGGTGGAGATGCCGAAGTCGATGCGGCCGGGGGCGAGCGCGTTGAGGGACGCCAGCGCGCTCGCCGCCACCGGCGCGATGCGGTTGGAGGGAATCAGCACGCCGGTGGCGAGGCGGATCCGCGTGGTCTGCACCGCCGCCGCGCCCATCGCCACGAACATGTCGGCGTTGAGCAGCTGCGTGTCGTAGAACCAGGCGCGCCCGTAGCCCAGCTCCTCGGCGCGCTTGACGACCTTCCACGAGTCCGCGGAGGTCGCCAGGTTGATCCCGAAGTCCATCAGAGCTTCGGCATCACCTGCTCGGCGAAGCGCCGCATCGTGCGCTCGACCTCCGGGCGGGGCAGCATCGAGCCCTGGTCGAACCAGCAGATGACCTGCGAGAGGCCGAACTCCTCGATCGCGGCCTGGAGGCGATCGATCACCTCCGGCACGTCGCCGAACACCGCCTGGTCCCGGAAGAACTTGTCGTAGGGCAGGCTGGCCAGCGTGTCCTCGATGATCTTGAGGCGCGGCAGGTGCTCGGCGTATGAGTCGGGCAGCGCGGAGAAGATCGCGCGGAGGTTCTCGTAGTACTTGCGCACCCCCGGCCGCATCGCCTCCCGCGCGGCAGCGCCGGTCTCGCCGATGTGCACCGGGAGCATCAGGGCCATCTGATCGGGCTGCCAGGCGTGTCCGGCCTCGGCGAGCCGCGCGCGGTAGTGCGCCATGAACTCGCGGAGCTGCGGCAGCGGGGTGGTGGTCGTCCCCGAGTAGATCGGCAGCCCCAGCCCGCCGATGTGGGCGAAGCTCTCCGCGGAGTGCACCGCCACCCGGATCGGAGGATGCGGCCGCTGCATCGGCCGCGGCACCACCGCGACGTCCTCCACCTGGTAGTAGGTGCCGTCGTAGCTGAAGCGCTCGCGCGTCCAGGCCAGCCGGATGATGTCGAGCGCCTCCCCGAAGCGACCGCGGTTCTCGGACACCGGCACCCGGAAGCCGTGGAACTGGCTCGGGATCGATCCGCGCCCCACCCCGAACTCGAGCCGCCCGCCGGACAGGACGTCGGCGGTCGCGGCCTGCTCGGCGCATGCGAGCGGGTGGTGGAGCGGCAGCAGGGTCACCGCGGTGCCGATGCGGATGCGCGGGGCGCGCTGGGCGATCACCGGCACCGCCATGAGCGGGTTCGAGAGCAGCGAGAAGGCGCCCCCGAAGTGCAGCTCGGCCAGCCACGCCACGTCGAAGCCGAGCGTGTCGGCCAGGCCGATGAGGTCGATCATCTCGCCGTAGCGCTGGGCGTGGCTCTGCCCCGGCGCTTCCGGGGCCTGGAAGAAGAGCCCGAACTTCACTAAGCGGCGACCTGGGCCGTGGTCGGCCCGTCGCCCTGGAGCGTGGTGCGGCGCACGTCGCGCGGCTCGTGCTCCGGGAAGGGCCGGGCGCGGTGCATGGTCTGGCGGTTGTCCCACATGACCAGGTCGCCGACCCGCCACTTGTGCGAGTAGACGAACTGGCGCTGGGTGGCGATCTCGTTGAGGTCGCGCAGGAACGCGCGCGCCTCCGGCACCGGCCAGCCCTCGATGCCGCCCGCGTGCGAGGAGAGGTAGAGCGACTTGCGCCCGTGGCCGGGGTGGGTGCGCACCAGGACCTGGCGCACCGGCTTGAAGCGCTCGCGCTCCTCCTTGGTGAAGTCGGTGAAGCCGAGCAGCGAGCGCGAGTAGAGCTGCGAGTGCTCGCAGATCAGGTCCGCCACCAGGTCCTTCGTCTCCTGGTCGAGCGCGTCGTAGCCGGCGCGCATGTCCGCGAACTCGGTGTTGCCGCCCTTGGACGGGATCGCGCGGGCGTGCAGCAGCGAGTACTTCGCGGGCACCACCTTGAACGAGCTGTCGGAGTGCCAGAGCCGGTTGCCGAGCGAGAAGAGCCGCGTGCGGCTGTCGCGGGCGAACACCTGGTTGTTCACGTCCAGGTTCGACACGTCCGCGAACGTGGTGGGCAGCCGGTACTGCTGGCGGAGACCGGTGCCGATGGCGTGCTCGATCTCGCCCAGGCTGCGGGTGAAGGCGAGCTGCTGCTCGTCGGTGAGCGGCTGGTCGTGGAAGACGAGCACCGCGTACCGGTCCATGCCGGTGTGCACCGCCGCCACCTCCTCGGGGGAGAGGGGCTGGGTCAGGTCGATGCCCTCGACCTCGGCCGCCAGGCAGGGCCCCACCTGGCGGAAGCTCACCGCGCCGGCCGTTCGAGTCGTCGCCATGCCGGGAGAGTGCGCCGCCCGTCCATCGCTAGTCAAGGGGGGCCACCGACCGGCCTCGACCCGGTGGGGGCGGCTGTGGTAGGCATGGTCACCTATGACCCAGGCCCTGACCGGCATCCGCGTCGTCGATCTCACGAACAACCAGGCGGGACCCTCGTGCGGCCAGATGCTGGCGTGGCTGGGCGCGGACGTCATCAAGGTCGAGGAGCCGGGCCGCGGCGACGTGGCCCGCTACTCCCAGCAGGACCGGCCGGGCGCCGACGCGCTGTTCTTCCTCGCCTTCAACGCCAACAAGCGGAGCCTCACGCTGAACCTCAAGCACGCGGGCGGGCAGGAGGTCTTCCGCACGCTGCTCGAGACCGCCGACGTGCTGCTCGAGAACTTCGGCCCCGGCGTCATCGAGCGGCTCGGCTTCGGCTACCCGGCGGTGCGCGAGATCAACCCGCGGCTGGTCTACGCGTCGATCAAGGGCTTCGGCTCCTACGGGCCCTATCGCGACTACAAGAGCTACGAGCCGATCGCGCAGGCGATGGGCGGGGCCATGAGCGTGACCGGCTTCCCGGACGGGCCGCCCACCTTCACGTGGCCGTCGATCGGCGACTCCGGCACCGGCATGCACTGCGTGATCGGCATCCTCGCCGCCCTCATGCAGCGACACGCCACCGGCCAGGGCCAGCAGGTCGAGGTGTCCATGCAGGACGCGGTGGTCAACCTGATCCGGGTCAGCCTGCGCGACCACCAGCGCTTCGGCCGCGTGATGGAGCGCGCGGGCAACCAGCTCGGCGCGGGCGTGCCGGGCACCACCTATCGCTGCCACCCGGGCGGCCACAACGACTACGTCTTCATCTTCGTCCAGCAGCAGATGTGGCACTCGCTGCTCCGCGCCATCGGGCGCGAGGACCTGGTCGGCGACCCGCGCTACGAGACCCCCGACGCCCGCTGGAACAATAAGGACGAGGTCAACCGTCTGGTAGAGGAGTGGACGTCGAAGCGCCCGAAGCACGAGGCCATGGAGCTCCTGGCCGGCGCGGGCGTGCCCTGCGGCGCCTGCCTCGACACCGGCGAGGTGCTCACCGACCCGCACCTCCTGGCCCGGGACATGATCGTCGAGCTCGACCACCCGGTCCGCGGCCGCTTCCTCACCGTCGGCAACCCGATCAAGCTCTCGCAGTCACCGACCACCATCATCCCCTCCCCGCTACTCGGCGAGCACCGCACCGAGATCCTGCGAGACCTCGGCTACTCCACTGACCAGATCGACAAGCTCGCGAAAGACGGTGCGATCTAGCCCACCCGGCAGGACCGGGGAGCGCGCCGCGGGGGACGGACGGGTGGCGCCGCGGGCTGCTCCCGCGAGGCCGAGCGGAGTGGGCCCCCCGAGTCCGGTGCGCCACTCGAAGAGCGGCGAATCCGGCGAGTGGGTGACGGAGCCGGCCCCGCGGGAGCCGTCCGCGGCGACAGGACCCGGCCGCCTCACGCGATGCCGCGCGTGATTAGCGCGGCCGAGGTCGCGCGCTAAGCGTAGACGTCCTCGCCGACCTGATCCGCCTTCGGGAACGGAGCGTCGAGCGCGAACTGCACGCCCTTCTCGATCTCCCCCTTCACGTCGGCCTGGATGCGGTCGAACACCGACTGCTCGGCGAGGTGCTGCTGCATGAGGCGGCCCGACAGGGTCAGGAGCGGGTCGCGGTTGGTCATCCAGTCCCGCTCCTCGTCCCGCGTGCGGTACTCGCGGTTCACGTCGCCCACGTGGTGGCCGTAGTAGCGGTAGGTCTTGCACTCGAGGAACGCGGGACCCTCGCCGCGGCGCGCCCGCTCCACCAGGCGCTTCATGGTGGCGTACACCGCCTGCACGTCCTGCCCGTCGACGGTCTCCGCGTGGACGCCGACCGCGCGGGGGCGCGAGAGGATCTCCCCCGCCACCGTCTCGCTGCCGGGGGTGTACTCGCCGTAGAGGTTGTTCTCGCACACGTAGATGACGGGCAGCTTCCAGAGCGCGGCCATGTTCATGGACTCGTAGAGCAGCCCCTGCCCGAGGGCGCCGTCGCCGAAGAAGCACACCGCGACCTGCCCGCTCTTGCGCATCTTGGCGGAGAGCGCCGCCCCGGTGGCGATGCCGGCCGAGCCGCCCACGATGGCGTTGGCGCCCAGGTTGCCGGTCTCCGGATCGGCGATGTGCATGGAGCCACCCTTGCCGCGGCAGTAGCCCGGCTCCTTGCCGAGCAGCTCCGCGAACATCCGGCTGACCGAGGCGCCCTTGGCCAGGCAGTGGCCGTGGCCGCGGTGGGTGCTGGTGATGAAGTCGTCGCGCTTGAGCGCCTCGCAGACGCCGACCGCCACCGCCTCCTCCCCCACGTAGAGGTGCGCGAGGCCGGGCATCTTGGCGCCCTTGTAGAGCTCGTTCACCTGCTCCTCGAAGGCGCGGATCTTGGCCATCTGCCGGTACATGTGCAGGTGCTGCTCCAGCTCCATCCGCGGCTCGGTCGTCTGGGTCGTCACCGGCGGTCTCCCTTGGGGCGGCGGTCGTCTTCGTCCGGCACGATGCTGCCCTCTCCGCGCGGCGTAGTCAAGGCGGCGCGGCCGCGCGCCCTGGGCGTCGCGGATGAGGGCTGGGCCCATGGGCACCGGGGAGTATACATTGGGGGCCCATGGAGGGCCCATGACGCTATCGATCGATGTCCACACGCACATCTTCGCGAGCGGCTGGCCGGACTTCGCGGCGCGCTACGGCGGCGACCGCTGGCCGCGGCTCGAGGGAGATCCGGCCACCGGCTGTCGGCTCTACCTCGGCAGCACGCTCAACCGGAGCCTCACGCCGCACGCCTTCGACCCGGCCCGGCGCATCGAGGACATGGACCGCACCGGCGTCGGCCGCCAGCTCCTCTCCCCCGCCCCGCCCACGTTCTGCTACTGGGCGCCGGGCCCGGCGGCGGCCGAGTGGTGCCGCATGCAGAACGACGCGATCGCGGAGCTGGTGAGCCGACATCCGGCGCGGCTGCTCGGCGCGGGCGGGCTGCCGATGCAGGCGCCCGACCTCGCGGTGAAGGAGCTCGAGCGCGTGGTGTCGGTCCTCCGCTTCCCGGCGGTGGAGATCGGCGCCAACGTGGCCGGCCTCGACCTGGACGACGCGGCCCTCGCCCCGGTGTGGGACGCAGCGGCCGCCCTCGGCGTCGCGATCTTCGTTCACCCGCAGGCGCCGATCCTGGGCGACCCGCGCTTCCGCAAGGACAACCTCACCCAGGTCGCCGGGTTCCCGCTCGAGACCGCGCTCGCGATGACCCGCGTGATCTTCGGCCGCGTGCTCGACCGGTGGCCGACGCTCCGGTGGTGCTTCGCCCACGGCGGCGGCGCCTTCGCCTACATCCTGCCGCGCCTCGACCAGGGCTGGACCGCGATCGCGGACGCGCACGCCGCGATCGCCGAGCCGCCGAGCGCGTACGCCCGGCGGGTCTGGGTGGACTCGCTCACGCTGTCGCTCCGGGTGCTCGCCTTCGCGCTCGAGACGTTCGGGCCCGAGCGCATCGTGCTCGGCAGCGACTACCCGTTCAAGATGGGAGTGGACGACCCGATCGCGGCGCTCGGCGGCGTGACGCTGGACGCGGCCACGCGGCGGCGGCTCCTGGGCGACAACGCGCGGGAGTTCCTGGCCCTGGGCCCGGCTTGACCCCGGCCGCGGGCCAGCGCAATATCCCGCCCATGAACTTCGGGACCTTTCTCCTGATGCAGTCGCCGTCGGCCCGGTCGTCCCGGGAGATCTACGCGCGGGCGGTCGAGATGGCCCAGTCGGCCGAGACCCTCGGGTTCAACAACATCTGGCTGGCCGAGCACCACTTCTCGACCTACGGCTACCTCTCACGCCCGGTGCAGCTCGCCACCTACATCGCGGCGCGCACCACCCGCCTCCGGGTGGGCACCGCGGTCATCGTGGTGCCGCTCCACCACCCGCTGGTGGTGGCGGAGGAGATCGCGACGCTGTCGATCCTCGCCGGGGACCGGCTCGACATCGGGCTCGGCCGCGGCTACCAGCACTACGAGTTCGAGCGCTTCGGCCTCGAGCTCGAGAGCGGACGGGCCCGGTGGGAGGAGTCGGTCGACGTCATCCTCAAGGCGCTCGCGGGCGGGCCGTTCAGCTACGAGGGCAAGATCTACAAGATCCCGGAGACCACGATCTTCCCCCAGATGGAGCAGGCGCGGCCGCCGATCTGGATCACCGCCCAGAGTCCGGACTCGGTGGAGGGCGCGGTGCGCCGCGGCTTCAACGTCCTCACCGGCGGCTTCGGGGTCCCGGTCGAGCGCATGGCCGAGTTCCGCCGGCTCTTCGATCGGATCGTGGCCGAGGTCAAGCCGCCGACGCCGCTCAAGGTGGGCGTGCAGCGGGCGGTCTACGTGACCACGAGCGAGGCCGACGCGCGCGCCGCCGCGGAGGAGGCCCGCTGGAACATGCGGGTGACGCTCTCCCTCCGTAACCACTACGAGCGCGTGGAGAACGGGCGGGCCATCGCGGTGCCCGCCCCCAAGGAGCCCGACGTCGACGACCTGCTCGACCGCTTCCTGGTCATCGGCACGCCGGAGACCTGCATCCGCCAGATCCAGCGTCTGCAGCGCGACGTGGGCATCACCCACTTCAACAGCAGCTACTGGTTCGGCGACCTCGAGCAGGCCCGGGTGCTGCGCTCGATGGAGCTCTTCGCTCGCGAGGTGATGCCCGCCTTCGCGTAGCGGGCGAACCGCCATGCCGACCCCGGGGCCGCGTCATGAATGGCCGGGCGCGTCGCTCGCGCGGGTGCCGTACTGGGTCTACCAGGACGAGGACAACTACCGGGCCGAGCTGCGCCGGATCTTCGAGGGCCCCACCTGGAGCTACGTGTGCCTCGAGTCCGACCTCGAGAAGCCGGGCGACTACCGGACCACGTTCGTGGGCGAGATGCCGATCATCGTGGTGCGCGGCGCGGCGGGCGAGATCCACGCCTTCGAGAACCGCTGCGCCCACCGCGGGGCGCTGATCGCGCTCGACGACGGGGGCTCGGCGGGCAGCCACTTCCAGTGCGTCTACCACGCCTGGACCTACGACCTGCGGGGCAGCCTGGTCGGCATCGCCTTCGAGAAGGGCAGCAACGGCCGCGGCGGAATGCCGGCGTCGTTCTGCAAGGCGGATCACGGGCCGCGCAAGCTGCGGACCACCACGCTCCACGGCCTCGTGTTCGCGAGCCTCTCGGCCGAGACGCCGCCGATCGAGGAGTACCTGGGCGCGGAGGTCCTCGGGCGGATCCGGCGAGTGCTGCGCGGTCCGATGCGGGTCATGGGCCGCTTCACCCAGGCCCTGCCGAACAACTGGAAGCTCTACGTGGAGAACGTCAGGGACACCTACCACGCGAGCCTGCTCCACGCCTTCTTCGGGACGTTCCGCATCACCCGCCTGACCCAGGGGGGCGGGATCCTGGTGAGCCCGGACGGCGGCCACCACGCGAGCTATACCATCGACCGGCCCGACGACCGCATCAGCACCGCGTACCGGGAGCAGGGCATCCGCTCCGAGAAGGAGCGCTATCGTCTGGCCGACCCGAGCCTGCTCGACGCGGTGGACGAGTGGGGCGACGGCATCCAGCTCCAGATCCTCACCGTGTTCCCCGGGTTCGTGCTCCAGCAGATCAACAACTGCCTGGCGGTGCGGCAGGTGGTGCCGAAGGGCGCGGGGGGCATGGAGCTGCACTGGACCTACTTCGGGTTCGCCGACGACACCGAGGACATGCGGCGGCGACGCCTCAAGCAGGCCAACCTGGTCGGCCCCGCGGGCTACGTCTCCATGGAGGACGGCTGCGTCGGGGGCTTCGTCCAGCGGGGCGTCGCCGCGGCGGCGGACGAGGTGTCGGTGGTCAACATGGGCGGCGAGGGCGCGGAGTCGCAGGAGACGCGGGCCACCGAGGCCTCGGTGCGCGGGTTCTGGAAGGCGTATCGCCGCTACATGGGCGAGTGACGTGCTGGGCGAGCGCGTCGCGCAGCTCAACGCGGAGTACGCGCGGGCCATCGACGACGACCGGCTCGAGCAGTGGCCCGCCTTCTTCACCGACCCGTGCCTCTACAAGATCACCTCGGCGGACAACCACCGCCGCGGCCTCGAGGCGGGCCTGATCTACGCCGACTCGCGCGGCATGCTGCAGGACCGGGTGGCCGCCCTGCGCGAGGCCAACATCTACGAGCGCCAGGCCTACCGGCACCTGGTCGGCCTCCCGGCCGTTCGCCCCGGGGACAACGGCGCGGTACACGCCGAGACGCCGTTCCTGGTGGTGCGGGTGATGCGCGACGGGACCATGGACCTCTTCGCCACCGGACGCTACATCGACACCATGGTGGACGAGGGCGGGGCCCTGCGGTTCCGCGAGCGGGTGGTCGTGTGCGACAGCAGCCGCGTGGATACGCTGCTCGCCATCCCCCTCTAGCGGCCGGCCAGCCGTGAGCGAGCACCGTGCGCGAGGCGGACGGGCGGGGGCGCGGGCGGCCACGCCCCCACCCGTCCGGGCACCCGCGAGCCCATTCGCGCGTGCCACGGGCTAGCGGGATGGATCTACCGGCGCGATCGCCCGGGCTGTCCAAGTCGCGGGTGTTGGCGGGGCTGCAGTGTGCGAAGCAGCTGTGGTGGCGGGTGCACGAGGCGGGCGCGCCCGAGCTCGTCGCGGATCCGATGCGGGAGGCGGCGTTCGCGCGCGGCCAGCGAGTCGGCGAGGTGGCGCGAAGCCACGTGCCGGGCGGCGTGCTGATCGATCTGCCCCACGAGGCCTACGAGGCGCGTCTCGAGGCCACGCGGGCGGCGCTGGCCGCGGGTGCCCCGGTGATCTACGAGGCGAGCTTCCGCGCCGATTCCGTGTACGTGGCGATCGATATCCTGGAGCGCGGGACCGACGGAGGGTTCTGCGTCACCGAGGTGAAGTCGACCACCGGCGTGAAGGAGATGCACCTGGCCGACGTGGCCATCCAGGGGCACGTGGCCCGGCGGGCCGGGCTGCCGGTGCGACGGATGGAGGTCATGCATCTCAACCGGGCCTGCACCTACCCCGACCTCGGCAACCTCTTCGTGCGCGCGGACGTGACCGCGGAGGCGGAGGCGCGGCTGGTGACGCTGCCGGGCCAGGTCGGCGCGCTGCGGGCCATGCTGACCGGCCCGCGCCCCGAGGTCGCGACCGGGCCGCACTGCACGCGGCCCCGCGAGTGCCCGTTCATCGCCCGCTGCTGGGCGCCGGCGCCCGAGGACCACGTGAGCACGCTCTACCGGCAGCAGGCGGCCGCCCTCGCCGCGCTCTACGAGCAGGGCTACCAGACCATCTTCGACTTGCCCGAGGACACCGCGCTGGCCGCCACCGCCGACCGGCAGCGGCGGGCGGTGCAGGCGGGCCGGATGATCGTGGAGCCCGGTCTCGGGCGCGCGCTGCGCGCCTGCGCCCCGCCGGTGGCGTGCCTCGACTTCGAGACCGCGGGGCTCCCGATCCCGGTGTGGAACGGCTGCCATCCCTGGGATCCGCTACCGGTGCAGTGGAGCTGCCACCGGGAGGACGGCGCGGGCGGGCTCGTGCATCACGCGTGGCTCGCGGACGGGCCCGACGACGTGCGCCCCGTGCTGGCGGAGCGGCTCCTCGCCGCGTGCGAGCCGGCGCGCACCATCGTGGCCTACGGGGCGAGCTTCGAGCGCGAGTGCATCGGGCGGATCGCGGCGGGCGCGCCCGCGCTGGCCCCGCGCCTCGAGCGCATCGCGGAGCGGCTCGTCGATCTGCTGCCGATCGTGCGCCGGCACGTCTACCATCCGGCGTTCGGCGGCAGCTTCTCGCTCAAGCGCGTGCTGCCCGCGCTGGTCCCCGGGCTCGGCTACGACGATCTCGCGATCGCCGACGGCGCGCTGGCCAGCGTGATGCTGGAGCGCCTGCTCTGGGGCGGCGAGACCCTGGGGCCTGCCGAGCGAACCCGGCTTCGGCAGGACCTCCTGGAGTATTGCGAGCGGGACACCTTGGGCCTCGCCAGGCTGCTCGAACGGCTCCGGAGCCTGGTCGGCGGATAGTCCAGAAAGACCAAACAGGGCAGATAGTTACCGTGTTTTCCTAGTACATATGCACAGGGCTATCCACACATGTGGATAGACCAATTCCGGGAATGATCGGGGGCTGGCGCCCCCGGTGAGGGGTCTCGAGCTTAGCCCTTCGCCAGCTTCTCCACGCCGCGCCGGGAGAGACCCGCTACGCGCGCGAGCAGGGCCTTCACCTTCCGCTCCGACACCTGGTCCGCGAGGATCAGCTTCTTCGACTTCGTCTTGTTGACGATGTAGGCCACCCAGTCGTCGAGATCCGGCGTGCCGCGCCACGCGATGGTGAGCTTGCTCTGCCGCAACGACCGGCGTCCCTCGACCTTGGCCAACGGCTTTCGACTCCCCTGCATGACTCGTGAAGCCTAGTGAAGGCGTGGGGGATGTGTCAAGCCGATGACGAAGAAAGTTTTGTGAATAAGTGTGGATAACCGTGTTATGACCTGCCCCATCATGCACATCGAGAAGAAGCTCGACGCGCTCGGGCTCACGCTGATGGATCTCGATCGCGCGTACCGGGCGAACGCGGCGGGCGCCCGCTTCGTCTCGCATCTCGCGGTCAACAACGTGCTCTATCTCTCCGGCACCACGCCGGTGCGGGACGGCAAGCCCCATCTCCTCGGCGTGGTGGGCGCCGATCTCTCGATCGAGCAGGGCTACGAGGCCGCGCGCTACGCGCTGCTCTCGAGCCTGGCCGCGATCAAGTACGCGCTGGGCGACCTCGACCGGGTGCA
This sequence comes from Verrucomicrobiia bacterium, assembly GCA_035493135.1. Classification (GTDB taxonomy): domain Bacteria; phylum Methylomirabilota; class Methylomirabilia; order Rokubacteriales; family CSP1-6; genus CAMLFJ01. Next base: position 17,329 of record DATJIR010000144.1, on the reverse strand, counting down.
GCAGGCGGTGCAGCTCATCGGGTTCGTGAACTCGGCGCCCGGCTTCCACGAGCAGCCGCGCGTCATCAACGGCGCCACCGATCTGCTCGTCGAGCTCTACGGTGACCGCGGCAAGCCCACCCGCGCGGCCATCGGCTGCCAGGGCCTGGCCCTCGGCCACTCGGTCGAGGTCGTGCTTACCGTGCTCTTCGGCGGGGCAGGCACCACGCCGCCCCTGGCGCGCGACCGCTACGTGAAGTAGGCCCGCGTGCCCCGTCCCCGGAGCCGGACCATCCCCGACCTGCTCGACGAGCTGGCCGCGCGCCAGCCCGGGCACGAGCTGATCGTCGACGCCACCGGCCGGGTGCGGCTCGGCTACGCGGAGGCGCGAGCCCGCGCGCGACGGCTCGCCCGCGGGCTCCTGCGCCTCGGCGTGGGTCGCGGCGACCGGGTCGCGCTGCTCATGACCAACCGGCCGGAATGGCTGCTGATCGACTTCGCGGTGACGCTGCTCGGCGCCATCCTGGTGCCCATCAGCACCTGGTCGCGGCCGCGCGAGCTCGAGTACGTGCTCGGGCACTGCGCCGCGTCGGTCCTGCTGCTCGCGCCGCGCTTCGGGAGCCAGGACTACCTGGGCGCGCTCGCCGAGATGGGCGGGGCGGGCTCCCCGCGGCTGCCGCATCTCCGGCACCTGGTGGTGTGCGGCGACGCCGCCGCGGCGGTGCCCGCCGGCGCGCTGCCGTCGCTCGAGGCCCTCGCGGACCTGGGCTCGGGCGCGAGCGACGCCGAGCTCGACCTCGCCCAGCGGGCGGTCACCGCGGACGAAGTCGCGTACATCCTCTACACCTCGGGGACGACGTCGACTCCCAAGGGGGTGCAGCTCGGCCACGGCGGGCTGATCGAGAACGGCTGGCAGATCGGCGAGCGCCAGCACCTGACGCCGGCCGACCGCATGTGGATGGGCATCTCGCTCTTCTGGAGCTTCGGCTGCGCCAACGCGCTGCCCGCGGTGATGACCCACGGGGGCACCATCGTGCTCCAGGAGCAGATCGAGCCCGCCGCGACGCTGGCCCTGATCGAGCGCGAGCACTGCACCGTCTACTACGGCACCCCCAACATCGCGCAGGCTCTGATCGAGCACCCGGACCGGGCGCGGCGCGACCTCTCGTCGCTGCGCACCGGCGCGGCCATCGGCTCGCCCGCCGCGATGCAGATGGTCATGGACCTCGGCGCGCGCGAGATCTGCAACGTCTACGGGCTGACCGAGTGCTACGGCAACTGCTCGGTCACCGACGCGCACGACCCGCCGGAGGTGCGGCGAACCACCGTCGGCTATCCCCTGCCCGGGATGGAGATCCGCGTGGTGGACCGCGACAGCCGGCGCCCGCTGCCGGACGGCCAGGTGGGCGAGATCCTGATCCGGGGCCGTCTCACCCCGGGCTACTACCAGGATCCGGCGCGCAACGCGGCGTCATTCGACGCGGACGGCTTCCTGCTCTCCGGCGATCTCGGGTTCGTGGGCGACGACGGGCGCCTGCGCTTTCGCGGCCGCATCAAGGAGATGGTCAAGACCGGGGGAATCAACGTGGCCCCGGTGGAGGTCGAGGAGATCCTCCTGGGCCACCCGGACGTCGAGCAGGCCTACGTGGTGGGGATACCCGACCCGCGCAAGGAGGAGATCCTGGTCGCGGTGGTGGTGCCGAAGGCGGGCCACCGCGTCGAGCCCGATGCCCTGCGCGCCGTCTGCAAGGACGCCCTCGCCGCCTACAAGGTGCCGCAGGCCATCCACGTGATGGCCCGCGACGACCTGCCGGTCACCAGCACCGGCAAGGTCCAGAAGTTCCGCCTCGCCGAGCAGCTCGCTCGGGGCTATGACCCCAGCTAGCGGAGGGCGGCGCGGGCAAGGGCCGGGAAGACGGTGTCGCGGAACGCGGCGATCTCGCGCTCCGGGGGGGCGAAGGTGAGGAGCGGCATCAGGTAGAGGTTGCGCACGCCGAGGGTGGTCAGTAGGGCGATGCGGGCCGCGCAGTCCGCGGGCGTGCCGACCAGCCCCATCGCCTCGCAGAGCTGGGCCACCACCTCGTCGGGCACGAACGAGGTCGCGGCGATGGCCGCCTCCCAGTCGTGGGCGTGGGAGAGATCCGGGTAGACCTTCCACACCGCGTCCGGCACCGTGAGCGGCGGCAGCCGCAGGCCGGCCGGCTCGAGCCAGTAGCCGCCCCAGCGCAGGATGCCCCAGTGCACCGCGGTGGGCCGCGCCTCGCGGAGCGCGGCCGCGGTGGTGGGCAGCGTCGCGGTGCGCACCGCCCAGATCACCTCCAGGTCCTCCACTCGTCGCCCGGCCCGCTTCGCGCCGCGGTCGAGCAGCTCGAGCGCGCGGGTCACGATGCCGCGGTTGGCCCCGACCAGCAGCAGGGCGCCGTCGGCCACCTCGCCGGCCAGCTCGATGGCCTTGGGCCCGGAGGCGGCCATCAGCACCGGGATCCGTCGGCCCGAGGTGTAGCCGAGGCGCCCCGCGGTCTCCCCGAAGCGCGCGCTCTCGCCGGCCAGCAGGGTCTTCACGGTGGCGATGCACTCGCGCATCTCGGTGAGCGTGGCCGCCTTGCGCCCGATGGTGCTGGCCGAGGTGTAGCCGGTGCCGATCACGAACTTCACGCGTCCCGGCGCCAGTTCCTCCACGGTCTGGATCGCGGACGCGAGCACCGAGGGATGGCGGGTGAACGGGTTGGTGACCGCCGGGAACAGGGCGAGCCGCTTCGTGTGGGTGGCCGCCTGCCCCAGGGTGACGAAGGTGTCGCGCGAGAGCATCTGGCTGTCCAGGATGCCGGCCCCGTCGAATCCGGCCGCTTCGATGCCCTGGATCAGGCGCATCAGGTCGGGCATCGGCGCGGTGCCGGGCACCCGGATGTGGATGCGAACCGGCGTGGTCATGGATGCCTCACTCGTAGCGCGGGCGCCGCTTCTCGCGAAACGCGGCCACGCCCTCCCGGAAATCGGCGCTCGCCCGCACCCGGTCGCCCAGCTCCTGCTCCAGGGCCTCGCGGGACCGCGCGTGGTCCGCGATGGTCGCGCTGATCTGCCGCTTCACCGCCTGCACCGCGGATGGGCTGTTGGCCGCGATCGTCTCCGCGGTCTCGAGCGCCCACGCCATCAGGCCCTCGGCGGGCACCACCCGGTTGATCAGGCCGAGGCGGGCCGCCTCGGCGGCGTCGATGAGACGCCCGGTCAGCAGCAGCTCCATCGCGTGCACGTAGCCGATCTGCTGGATCAGCTTCACGGTGGCGCCGCCGAACGGGTAGATCGACCACTTCACCTCCGGCAGGCCGAAGCGCGCGGAAGGCACCGCGGCCCGGACGTCGGTGGCGAGCAGCAGCTCCACCCCGCCGCCCGCGCAGTCGCCGTTGACCGCGGCCACGATCGGCTTGCTGTAGGCGTCGTACTTCAGCAGCGCGTGGCTGATCACCCGCGCGGCCCCGGGGGCTGCGCTCAGGTCCCCGCTGATGTCGGCGCCCGCGCAGAAGGCCCGGGGGCCCGCGCCGGTGAGCACGATGGCGCGGCACGGCCCGCGCTCGAGCTCGTCCCACACGCGGGCCAGGTCGGCCATCATCGCCCGCGTCATCGCGTTGAGCCGCGGCTGGTTGTCGACGGTGACCACCACCACGTGGGGGCCGTGCGCCTCGGTGCGGATCTCCATGGCTCAGCCCCGCCCGGGCACGACCACGATCTTGCCGAGCGCCTTGCGGTCGGTGAGGAGCTTGATCGCCTCCACGGTGCGCTCGAGCGGCAGGCGGTGGCTGACCAGCGGCTTGAGTCGGCCCTCGCGGTACCAGGCGAGCAGCGCCTCCACCGAGCGGCGGAGCTTGGCCGGGGCCTGGTTGCGGTAGTAGCGCAGCGAGCAGCCGAGCGCGGAGCGATTCTTGACCAGGAGCCGGTTGGCCGGGATCTGCTGGACGCCGCCCACGAAGCCCACCAGCAGCATCCGCCCGCCCCAGCCGAGCGCGGAGAGCGCCGCGTCGGCCAGCTCGCCGCCGACGGGGTCGAAGCAGACGTCCGCGCCCTTGTCCCCGGTCAGCGCCATGACCCGCTCGGTGAGCTTCTCGGTGGCGTAGTTCACGAGGTCGTCGGCGCCATGCGCCTTCGCCACCGCGAGCTTCTCCGCGGTGCTGGCGCCCGCGATCACCCGCGCCCCCATCGCACGGCCGATCTCCACCGCGGTGAGTCCCACGCCGCCGGCCGCGCCCAGCACCAGGAGCGTCTCGCCCGGCTCCAGGCGCCCCTGCCAGCGGATCGCCACGTCGCTCGAGATGTAGGCGATCGGGAACGCGCCCGCCTCCTCGAACGACATGCCGTCCGGGATCGCGAAGGTCTCGCTCTCCTTGGCGACCGCCCGCTCCGCGAGCCCGCCCCACCCGAGCGTGGCCATCACCCGGTCGCCCGGGCGGAAGCACGTCACCTGGGCGCCGCAGACCTCGACCACGCCCGCGGTCTCGAGCCCCGGGCTGAACGGAAACGGCGGGCGCGTCTGGTACTTGCCCGCCACCATGATCGAGTCGGCGTAGTTCACCGACGTGGCCCGCACGTCGATCAGCACCTCGTCCGCGGCCGGCACCGGCGCCGCGACCTCCTCGACCTTCAGGCTCTCGACCGGGCCCCAGGCGTGACAGATCACCGCGCGCATGACGTCCTCCTCACGGCGCAGGAGTATACCGTGCCGGGCCGGAGCGGGCGCGCGGCTTTCCGGCTAGGCTCCGGGTGCCTCCGGCGCGGTGGAGTCGGCCGGGGCGAAGTCGGCGCGCGCGCCGAGCCCGTCGGCGAGCGGGCGACCGCCCAGGACGCGGGCCAGCACGGCGGCGTCCGTGATGGGACCGTGCTCGGCGCGGAATCGCACGATCGCGGCGGCCTCCGGCGCGCCGATGCCGGGCAGCTCCCGCAGCTCCTGCTCGTTCGCGAGGTTGATCCGGATTCTCGTCGGCATGTCTCCCGAAGGGAGCAAGGCTCGTGCCCGCGTCGCGGGTAGGTCAACGGCGCGGGCATCCAGGGTTCCGCGCCGCGAGTCGCACGGGCTGCGCCACGGCGGGAAGGAATCGCCCGGGAGGAGTTACCGTCTCCCGGGCCTCGATTGCCCGGGTCTCCGCCGCGGGCTATAGTAGGCGCCGCTTCGTTGTCTCAGCGCGCCAGCGCCGGAGGATCCAGGATGCATCGTCCGCCCCGTCTCCTCGATCTCGTTCCCGCGCGGGGCCACCAGGAGGAGCCATCATGAGACTCGCAGGAAAGGTCGCGATCATCACCGGCGGCGCGCACGGCATGGGCGAGAGCGAGGCCCTGATCTTCGCCCGGGAGGGCGCCACCGTGGTGGTGGCCGACGTCGACGACGCGGCCGGCCAGCAGGTCGTCGCCAAGATCACCGGGGGCGGGGGCAAGGCCCGCTTCGCCCGGCTCGACGTCACCAGCGAGGCCAACTGGCAGGACGTGATCGGGTCCACCACCGGCGCCTACGGCCGGCTCGACATCCTGGTGAACAACGCCGGGATCAGCGGCTCGTCGGACCCGGACACCACCAGCACCCCGTCGTGGGACAACATCATGAGCGTCAACGCCAAGGGGGTCTTCCTCGGCATGAAACACGCCGTCCCCGCCATGCGCCGGTCGGGGGGCGGAGCCATCGTCAACATCTCCTCGATCTCGGGCTTCGTCGGCCAGGACCGGCTGCACATGGCCTACAACGCCTCGAAGGGCGCGGTGCGGATCATGACCAAGTCGGCCGCGGTCCAGTACGCGCGCGACGGCATCCGGGTCAACTCGGTGCACCCGGGCTTCATGCCCCCGATGCGCACCTCGAAGGTCTCGGCGGATCCGGCGTGGCGCCAGCCGTTCCTGGACGCGGTGCCGATGAAGCGCGAGGGCCGGGTGGAGGAGGTCGCCCACGCGGTGCTGTTCCTCGCCTCCGACGAGGCCTCCTACATCACCGGCACCGAGCTGGTGGTCGACGGCGGCTTCCTGGCGGTGTGAGGCGCCCATGAGCCCGTCCATCCGCGCGCGGCTGCAGGGCCCGCTGCCGGTGACCGCGCCCCTCGTCCTCAACCCCCTGATGGCTCGGATGGTGGAGGCCGCCGGCTTCCCGGCCGGCTACCTGGGCGGCGGCTCCACCGGCTACCAGAAGGTCGCGCTCGAGGCCAATCTCAACCTGACCGAGATGTGCCAGGCCGCGCTCGACATCGGCGCGGTGTCGGCGCTGCCGCTCATCCTCGACGCGGCGTGCGGCTACGGCGACCCGATGCACATGGTCCGCACCGTCGGCATGAGCGAGGCGGCCGGCTTCGCGGCGATCGAGATCGAGGACCAGCTGGTGCCGAAGCGGGCGCACCACCACGTCGGGATCGAGCACATGATCCCGGCCGAGCTGATGGCGGCCAAGGTGGAGGCCGCGGTCGCGGCGCGGCGCGGCCCCGACCTCCTGATCATCGCGCGCACCAACGCGATGCGGGCCAGCACCATGGATGACGCCCTGCGGCGGGGCGAGATGTACCGCAAGGCGGGCGCCGACGTGCTGCTGCTCTCAATGGCCCACACCCCGGAGCAGCTGCGCGCCATCGGCCAGCGGCTCGGCGGGCCGCTCATGTACCTCACCCGCCGCGGCGGGCTGGCCGGACTCGGCATGAGCCTCGCCGACCTGGGCGGGCTCGGCTACCGGATCGTGGCCGATCCCTCCACCCCGCTGCTCGCCGCCTACGAGGCGTGGAAGGCGATCTACGCGGACCTCCGCGACGGCTTCGGCGCGGGCCGGCCCCGTCGCGATTGGGACACGGTCGAGAAGGAGATGCTCGACGCGATCGAGCTCGAGAAGCTCCTCGCCATCGAGCGCACCACGGTCGAAAAATAAGATATACTGTGGACCTCGGTCGCAACGGCCGGGAGAAAAGGAACACCGTGCCCCGGACTCCCACGAAGTCGTTCCAGTGCAACGTCGTCTCCGAGACCGTCTCCATCTCGCTCCGCCGTCGGCAATCACTGGGCGGCAACGGCAAGCTGTTCGTCCGATGCAGCGAGCTCGAGTGCCAGCACATCGACACCAACGAGCCGCCCTGCCCGCTGACCCTGGCCCTCTTCGAGGCCGAGATCGCGGAGCGCATGGCCCAGCGCGCCGAGTGAGCGGGGCCGCCCGCTCCCGCGGAAAGTTCTCCGTTTCCGCGGGAAGGGCGTGTATGCTGTAACCAACTTACCTGCATCTGCAGACCGCGTTTCCCGTCCGCTTCCGCATCGTGGGGCGCGTCAAGATCATCCGCGGAAGACTGGCCACGGGCCCAATTCCCTGCCCGCACGAGGTTACCTGCTCCATGTCGTTCTCTGATTTCGGACTTCACCCCGACCTGCTCCGCGGCATCGCGTCGCTGGGCTTCGAGACCGCCACCCCCATCCAGCGCGACGCGATTCCCCCCGGGCTGACCGGTCGCGACGTGCTCGCGTGCGCCATGACCGGCAGCGGCAAGACCGCCGCGTTCCTCCTGCCGATCCTGCAGCGCCTGTCCGCCCTGCCCCGCGGCACCACGCGCGCCCTGATCGTGGCGCCGACCCGCGAGCTGGCCGCGCAGATCGACGAGCATCGGCGCGAGCTCGCCCGCTTCACGCGGATCGACGGGGCAGCGGTGTTCGGCGGCGTCGGCATGGGCCCGCAGGAGCACGCTTTCCGCAAGAAGGTCGACATCCTGGTCGCGACCCCCGGGCGGCTGCTCGATCACATGCGCATGCCCTACGCGCGCCTGGACGGTCTCGAGGTGCTGGTCCTCGACGAGGCGGACCGCATGCTCGACATGGGCTTCCTGCCGGACATCAAGCGCATCCTCAAGCAACTGCCGGCGCGCCGGCAGAACCTGCTCTTCTCCGCGACGATGCCACAGCCGATCGCGGTCCTGGCGCGGGAGATCCTCCGCGATCCGGTGGCGCTGCAGATCGAGCGGCCGCCCGCGCCCGCGGTGGGCGTCACCCACACCGTGTACCCGGTGCCGCAGGAGCTGAAGTCGGCCCTGTTCGTCGAGCTGCTCAAGCAGCCCGGCACCCGGAGCGTGCTCGCCTTCACCCGCACCAAGCACCGGGCCAACCGGCTCGCCGAGTACCTGGCGAGGCACGGGGTCAAGGCCGACCGCATCCACGGCAATCGCAGCCAGGCCCAGCGCACCGCCGCGCTGGCCGGGTTCAAGGACGGGCGCTTCCAGGTCCTGGTGGCGACCGATATCGCGGCGCGGGGCATCGACATCGATGCGCTGAGCCACGTGATCAACTTCGACGTGCCCGGCATGTCGGAGGACTACATCCACCGGGTGGGCCGCACCGCCCGGGCCGAGGCGGTGGGCGACGCCTTCACGCTGGTCTCGCCGGACGAGGAGGGTGATCTGAAGGGCATCGAGCGCGCGGTCGGCACTCGGTTCTCGCGGGTCCGCCTCCCCAGCTTCGACTACAACAAGCGCCCCGCCGATCGACTCGAGATCCCGCTCGCCGAGCGCATCGCCTCCATCCGCGCCCGCAAGGCGGAGGACCGCCAGCGCGCCCGCGTCAACGCCGAGCGTCGCGCCGGCCACACCGTCCGCGCTGCCCGCTGAGTCCTGGGGTCAGGTCCGACATTACGACAACTGTCGGATTGCAAGACCTGGCCCCAGCTTCGTTTCACCGCCGAGGGTGAGCTTCGCCAGCACGTCGCCGATCGTCGGGCTCAGGGCGAAGCCGTGGCCGCTGAAGCCGGTGGCGGCGACGAGGCCCTCGACGCCCGGGACGGGGCCGATCATCGGCAGGTCGTCCGGGGTGAAGGCCTCGAGGCCGGCCCAGCCGCGCGCCACGGCACAGCCGGCGAGCGGCGGATAGACGGTACGCGCGGTCTCGAGACTCGCCTTCACGCTCTCGTCCAGCAGCTCGTAGCGATTGGCCACGTGGTCGGTCACGCGCGCGGGCCAGCCCCCGCCGATCAGGTACGCCCCGTCGTCGAGCTGCTTCAGGCTCAGCCGGCGATCGAAGGCGCCCAGCACCGGAGCGAGCCCGGCGGGCGCAGGCTCGGTGAGCAGCATCTGGAGCGGGCGTGTCTCGATGGGCAGGCGCACGCCCAGCGCGGAAAGCAGGGCCCCGGTCCAGGCGCCCGCGGCCACGATGGCCGCGTCGCAGTCCAGGCGGCGTCCGTCGTCGCGCTCCACCGCGGTCAGCCGCCCGCGCTCCACCACCAGGGCCCGCGCCCCCGCGCCTTCGTCCACGCGCGCGCCCAGGCGGCGCGCCGCGGTCGCGAAGGCGCGCACGGTGGCCATCGCGTCCGCCTGCCCGTCGATCGCGCAGTGCACGCCGCCCCGGCAGCCCGGCGCGATGCCGGGCGCGAGACGCCGCGCCGCGGCGGCGTCCACCAGTTCCACCGGCACCCCGTCCGCCTGCTGCGCGGCCACCCAGCCCGGCGCCGCGCGCCACGCGGCATCGTCGAGCGCGAGCCGCAGCCCGCCCCCGCGGCGGTAGCCGGTGGGCGCCTCCAGCTCGCGATCCAGATCGGGCCAGCGGGCGAGGCTCGCCAGCGCCAGCGCGCGCTCGGCGGGATCGCGGCCCATCACCCGCACGCCGGCCGCGCTCGCTCCCGAGGCCGCCGCGCCCACGCGCGCGCGCTCGAGCACGGTGACTCGCGCGCCCGGATCCGCGCGGCACAGGTGGAAGGCCGCGCTCAGCCCCATCAGCCCGCCGCCCACGATCGCGATTCGCCGCGCCATGACGCCGCAGTCTAGCACCGGCCCGCCTACCGCGAGCCCGGCCGAGATGGTAGAGTTTCGGGCAGACCCATGACCCGCCCGATCGTCTACGAAGCCCCCCGCCCCGCAGCCGCTCCCGGCGAGACGGTGGTGACCAGCACCTGCGGCCACAACTGCGGCGGCCGCTGCGTGGTCAACGCCCACGTGCGCGACGGGCGCATCGTGCGCATCAGCACGGACCCGCGCAAGTGGACCCCGGAAGTGGCGCCGCTCCACGCCTGCGTGCGCGGCTTCGGTCAGCTCGAGCGCCTGAACCATCCCGACCGCGTCGTCCATCCCCTGCGCCGGGTCGGCCCGCGGGGCGCGGGGCAGTTCGAGCGCGTCGGCTGGGACGAGGCCCTCGACGAGGTGGCCGGCCAGATGCGGCGCATCCGCGACACGTACGGCCCGGCCGCCATCCTGGACTGCTCGCGCACCGGCAGCCTCTCCATGCTGCACAGCCGCTCCACCGTCAAGCGCCTGCTCTACATGTTCGGCGGCTGTACCGAGCTCTGGACCAACATCTCGGCCGAGGCCGAGGTCTACGCGGTCCACCAGACCTACGGCGCCAAGGCCGACTACAAGAGCGCGGGTCGCGAGCCCACCGACTACGTCAACTCGCGGTTGATCCTCATGTGGGGCTGGAGCCCGGCCGACGGCACCTTCGGCACCGGCACGCTCCAGTACCTCAAGCTCGCCAAGCGGCGCGGCGTCAAGATCATCTGCGTCGACCCGCGCCGCACCCGCACCTCGTGGGAGCTGGCCGACCAGCACGTCTTCATCCGCCCCGCGACCGACACCGCGGCCCTGGTCGCGATGGCCTACGTGATCGTGACCGAGGGCCTGCACGATCAGCCCTACCTCGACCGCCACGTGCTGGGCTTCGACGAGGCGCACCTGCCCGCGGGCGCGCCGGCGGGGGCGTCGTACCGCGCGTACCTCCTCGGCGAGGTCGACGGGGTGCCGAAGACGCCGGAGTGGGCCGCCGCGATCACCGGGGTGCCGGCCGAGACCCTGCGCGCGCTCGCCCGGGAGTACGCCACCAGCAAGCCGGCCGCGCTCCAGACCGGCTACGCGCCCGGCCGCACGCTCCACGGCGAGCAGTTCCACCGGGCCGCCTACGCCCTCTGCGCGATGACCGGCAACGTGGGCATCCCGGGCGGCAACGCGGGCACCAGCAACGGGGCCACCGGCCGCGGCGGGATCCAGGGCCTGCCCACCGGGGAGAACCCGGTCGCGGCGCGGGTCTCCTCGCCGCTGCTCGCGGACCTGCTCGAGCGCGGACGGGCGGGCGGCTACCCGGCCGACGTGAGGATGATCTACTCGTGCGCGGGCGATCTCTTCAACCAGCTCCCCAACGTGCGGCGCATCATCGCGGGCGTGGAGCGGCTCGACTTCGTGGTGGTGCAGGACCACTTCGTGACGCCCACCGCGCGCTACGCCGACATCGTGCTGCCCGCGACGACGTTCTGGGAGCGCAACGACGTCCACACCCCGTGGGCGGGGGCCGGCCACTACGCGATCTTCATGCAGCAGGCGATCGCTCCGGTGGGCGAGTGCCGCAACGACCTCGATATCTGCGCGGCGCTCGCCGCGCGCCTCGGCATCGCGGGCTACAACGACAAGACGGAAGACGAGTGGCTCCGCGAGCTGACGAAGCAGACCATCGACGACTACGAGACGTTTCGGGCCCGGGGCCTCGCCCGCCTGCCCGCCCCGGACGACGCGGTGGCCTTCGCGCGCGAGATCCGCGAGCCCGAGCGCCATCCCTTCAGCACCCCGTCCGGCAAGATCGAGATCTACTCGATGGCCATCGCGGCCCGGCCCGATCCCTACGGCCTCGGCGCGATCCCGCCGATTCCGACCTGGATCCCGGAGCCGATCGACGCGCGCCACCCGCTGCGCCTGGTCACCCCCAAGTCGCGCGCGCGCACCCACTCGATCCACGACAACCAGGCGGTGCTGGCCCGCGCCGATCGCGACGACGTGTGGATCCACCCGACGGACGCGACGGCCCGCCGCATCGTCGACGGCCAGCGCGTCGCGGTCTTCAACGACCGCGGGCGCACCCTGATCCCGGCGCGGGTGACCGACCGGGTGGCCCCGGGCGTGGTCTCGATCAAGGAGGGCGCGTGGTTCGCCCTCGACGAGCACGGTCAGGACACGCGCGGCTGCTCGAACCTGCTGACCCCGGACCTCTCCTCGCCCGCCGGGGCTACGCCCTTCAACTCCTGCTCCGTCGAGGTCGAGCCCGCCCCCTAGCTGCGGCTGCAGCAGCCCGCTACCGGGCGGGGATCAGCGTGAGGCGTACCCGCGTCGTCCAGTCGCGGACCACCCGCACCAGCACGCGAGTGGGCTCGTAGCCCGGCGCCTCGAAGGTCAAGGTGTGCACGCCGGCGCGGGCCTCGACCGGCGAGGCCTGCAGGTCGTTGGCGCGCCCGAGCAGCACCCCGTCGAGGCGCACCTCCGCGTCGGACGGCAGCGCGTTGATGTAGAGCGAGCCGCCGGGGCTGTAGCCCGAGTACCCGTAGACCGAGTGGCCCATGAAATAGTTGTCGGCGGCGGACGCGCCGGGCCCGGGCGCGGCGGCGAGGGCGGCGAGCGCGAACAGCAGGGCGATCGAAGAGCGCTTCACGACGATCCTCCTGAGCGACACGGTCTCATCGGTCCGCCACGCAGCGGAACGTGGAGAACACGTACGGATAGTGGGCCTGGAACCAGTTGCGGAAGCTCGGGCGCACCAGATCGTCGGAAGTCGCCCACGAGCCCCCCTTCAGCACGTAGTGCTTGCAGTCGAAGAAGTCGGCCGAGTAGCCGGCGTAGCCCGGGATGTAGGCCGTGAAGCCGGGCAGCCCCGCGAACACGGTGTTGGTCCACTCCCAGCCGTCGCCGACGAGATCCTGCACGCCCCACGCGCTCGCGCCGTCGGGGTGCGTCCCCACCGGCGTCGGCGCCCAGTGGCGGGAGCCGAAGTTTCCGTGCCGCTCGGTGGGCGGGGTGTCGCCCCACGGCCAGCGACGCGGGCCGCCGTCGGGCCGGCCGAACGCGGCGCGCTGGAACTCGGCCTCGGTGGGCAGCCGCTCGCCCCGCCAGCGCGCGAAGGCGCGCGCCTCCGCGAGGCTCACGTAGACCGGCCAGTCCGCCACCGCGTCGAGCGGCACGCGCTCGAAGAGGGTGCGATAGGTCCAGCGCCCGTCCGTGAGCTCCCACACCGCCGGATACTCCATGGCCGCGTGGCCCAGCCACACCCGATCCTCGTCGCTCCACAGCTCGGGCCGTCGGTAGCCGCCGTCCTCGACGAAGGCGAGGTACTGCGCGTTGGTCACCGGGGTGCCGTCGATGCCGAAGGCGGGTACCACGACCTCGACCGAGGAGAACTCGTTGTCCCAGCCGAAGGCGAGCTCGTCGAAGCGCGCCCCCAGCGTCGCGGGGCCGGCCGGGACCTCGATCTTCCCCGCGGGACGCCCGGGGCCGAGCACGAGCGGGGGCACCCAGCCCGGCCGCACCTTCTGCTCGATCGGCAGGCGCTGCATCATGTAGAGCAGCGTCTCCTGATGCATCAGCTCGTGCTCGGCGACCATCGCGAACACGCGGCCCTCGCGCGCCATCAGGTGGGTGGACGCGCGATCGGCCACCGCGGCACCCAAGTCGAGCAGCGCCGCGCGGACGCGGTCGCGATAGGCGAGCACCTCCGGCACCGTCGGCCAGGTGGCCGGCACCTCCGGGTGATCGTGGCAGTGGGTCGGGTCGTCCACGTCGGGATCGATGCCCCGCGAGAAGAGCTCGTCGAACCCGGGGTTGAACGGGGGCCGGCCGAGCAGCTCCCCGCCCACGTGGTTCCACGCGAAGGCGGGCAAGTGGCCGAGATAGAAGATGAACGGATGTCGGAGCGCGATCGGCTGGGACAGCCAGCCGCCGGGCGCAAGGATCTCGAAGATGCGGTCCGTGCGGGCCCAGGCATCGGTCAGCCGGTCGGTCATGGTCTCGACCATTGACTCCCCCTCCCCCAGATGGTTTTCACAACCGCTTGCATAGTGCCCGAGTGGCGTCTAGCTTGCAGCAGGAGCGTGCCATGCGCTATCGGATCGACGTGCACACGGACGAGCGGGCTCGAGAGCAGCGCCTCGAGGAGGACGTGCGGCGGGGGCTCACCGCGCGGCCGAAGTCCCTGCCCCCGAAGTACTTTTACGACCGGGCCGGGTCGCTGCTCTTCGAGCGCATCACCGAGCTGCCGGAATACTATCCGACCCGCACCGAGTCCGCCCTGCTGGAGGAAATTCTGCCCGGCCTCATCGGGGAGTTTCTTCCCGATGACATCGTCGAGATCGGCTCCGGCTCGTCGGAAAAAACGCGCCGGGTCCTCGACGCGGTGACCGCGGGCGGCCGGGCGGTTCGGTACGTGCCGCTGGACGTGGACCGCCTCACCCTCGAGGCGAGCGCGGCCCGGCTCCTGCGCGACTACCCGGGCCTGAGCGTGCACGCGGTGGTCGGCGACTTCGAGCGCGATCTCTCGCACGTGCCCGCGCCCGCCGGGCGACGCCTGGCGATGTTCCTCGGCAGCACCATCGGCAATCTCGATGCGCCGGCGCAGCAAAGGCTCCTGGCCGATCTGCGGTCCCTCCTGCGCGACCCGGGCGACCGGCTGCTCCTGGGCGTCGATCTGGTGAAGGATGTGAAGATCCTCGAGGCGGCCTACGACGACTCGGCGGGAGTGACCCGCGACTTCAATCGCAACATCCTCCGGGTGATCAACCACGGAGTGGACGGCGACTTCGACCCGGAGGCCTTCCGGCACCGCGCCTTCTACAACGAGGCGGCCTCGCGCATCGAGATGCACCTGGTCGCCGACTCCGCGCAGACGGTGCGGCTCCGGCGCCTGGGCCTCACGGTCCGCTTCCGGCCCGGCGAGGGCATCTGGACCGAGAGCTCGTACAAGTTCAGCCGCGCCGGCGTCGAGGCCTTGCTGGACGACGCAGGGCTGCGGCTCGCCCGCTGGCACGTGGATCCCTCCAACTACTTCGCGCTCGCCCTGATCCAGCCGGCCTGATGGCGGAGGACGGCGGCGCGTACACGCAGCCGACCCCGCGGACCCTCTACGTCCACGACGACCTGAGCGACGAGGTCGCGGCCGCCGAGGGCGCAGCCTCCCCGGCCGCTGCGCTCGCGCGGGACCTGCTCGCGCTCCTCGCGGCCGACCGCGAGCGGGTGCGGGTGCTCACGCTCGCCGAGCAGGTGGAGCGGGTCGCGGCCCAGGGCCCCCACGAGCCCTTCGAGCTGACCCTCGGCATCGGCGACGCGGGGGAGCGGGTGGCCCGGGCGCTGCACGCACGCACCGGGTGGTTTCCGCGCGTCCAGCGAGTCGGGCTCGCCCGCGAGGAGGACGGCGCGGGCGGCTACCGCCTGGTCAGCCCCGGGCCGCAGAGCCTCGACGCGCAGCTCGAGGCCACGCGCGCCTGCGCGTCGCTCGCGGTGGTCGACGACACCGTCTTCTCGGGTCTCACCATGACCGGCCTGCTCGCCGCGCTCGACGGCCCGCGGCGCGCCCGCGCGCGCGCCTTCTGCCTGCGCGGGGTCGCCGAGTCCGTCGCGGCGGTCGCCGCGCTCTGCCCGATCACGGTCGGGGTCGCCGCGCCAGGGCGCCGGCTCCACGAGGTGAGCTTCATCAACGCGAGCGGCCTCGTCCGGCGCGTGGCGATCCGCCGGCCGGGCCGACCTCCGCTCGCGTTCTTCGACCGCCCGGAGTGGATCTGCGCGTGGTTTCCGTCCCGCCATGCCGACGTCCTCGCGCTCTGCCGGCGCCTCAACGCCCTGCTCGAGCCCGCGCCGATCCTCACGCCCGCAGCCCCCGCGGGATCACCACGCGATCCAGCAGCTCGAACAGGGCGTGGAAGGCCAGCGCCATGAGGGCCGCGGGCGCGGCCCCGGCGAGGATGGTGGCGGTGTCGTCGAGGGCGAGGCCGCGCACGATCAGGGTGCCGTAGCCGCCGCCGCCGATGAACGCGGCCAGGGTCGCGGTGCCCACCGTGGTCACCGCGGCGGTCTTCACCCCGGCCATGATCGCGATGGCGGAGAGCGGCAGCTCGACGCGCAGCAGCCGGCGCAGGCGGCCCAGGCGCAGCACCCAGGCGATCTCCAGCAGCGTGGGCTCGATCGCCATCATCCCCGCGTAGGTGTTGCGCGCGATGGGCAGGAGCGCGTAGAGCGACAGCGCGACCAGCGCCGGGCCCTTGCCGATGCCGAAGAGCGGGATCATGAACATCAGCAGTGCGAGGGCGGGAACGGTCTGGAGCATCGCGATGACCGAGAGCTCGACCTGCCCCGCCCGGCGGTAGCGCGCCGCGAGCACGCCCATCGGGATGCCGAGCACCACCGCCGCGCCCACCGAGATCAGCACCAGCAGCAGGTGGTCGGCGGTCAGCGCGACCAGCTCGCCCAGCAGCGCGCGCCCGCGGCCACCGCCCGCGGCCGGCTCGCCGCCGCGCAGGAACGCGGCGGCCACCTCGGGCACCGATCGCCCGTCGAGATCGGCCATCGCGTTCAGGCGGGCCATGCGGGCCGCGTCGAGTCGGCCCTCGAGCGCCTCCCGGAGCCGAGCCCAGGTGCGGGGGAACCGCTCGGTCATCTCGCGGCGCGCGAGCAGCACCGCCGAGTAGTCCGGGAAGAAGCGCCGGTCGTCCTCGAGCAGCCGCAGACGCAGCCGCTCGAGCTGGCCGTCGGTGGAGAACACGTCCATGACGTCGACCTGGCCGCTCGCGATCGCGCGATAGGTCACCGCGTGCTCCATCACCTCCACCCGGGCCAGCCCGAGCCCGTAGCGGGCTCGTAGGCCCGGCCACCCGTCGTCGCGCTCGAGGAACCCGGAGCTGAAGGCGGCGCGCAGCTCCGGGTGGCGCGCGAGGTCGCCAACGGTCCGGAGCCCGAGGCGCTCGGCCTGCTCGGCCCGGACCGCGAGCGCATAGGTGTTGGCAAAGCCGAGCGATGCGCTGATCGTGAGCCCCATCGGCTCGAGGCGGGCCCGGAGGGCCTCGACGGTGAGGAGCGCCGGATCCTTCAGGATGACGCGGGCGAGCGTGCCGGTGTACTCGGGATAGACGTCGATGGTCCCGGACTCGAGCGCGCGCTGGGTGAGGCCGGTGCCGCCCAGGCCCACGCGGCGCTCCGCGCGCGCCTCGCCCACCTGCTCGATCACCTGGGCGATCACCTCGGCCAGGATGTAGCTCTCGGTGAACGACTTGGAGCCCACCCGGACGACGCCCTCCGCGGCGACGCCGGCGGGCAGGAGGGCCGCGAGCAGGGCCACCGCGGAGGCGAAGGCCCGCATGCTCAGCGGGCCGGCGCGGCCGGGGCGGCCAGCGTCTGGGCGGTGAGGAACTGGGTCACGAACGGGGCGGCCGGGCGCTCCACCAGGTCCGCGAAGGTGCCGTGCTGGACGACGCGGCCCGCGGTCATCAAGGTGATGGTCCGGCCGAGCCGCGCCGCCTCGCGGATGTCGTGGGTCACCAGCACCACGGTCTTGGCGAGCGTCGCGAAGAGGTGGCCGAGCTGGTCCTGCAGCTCGGCCCGCACAATCGGATCGAGGGCGCCGAGCGGCTCGTCGAGCAGGA
>DATJIR010000143.1:0-33846 GCA_035493135.1 Verrucomicrobiia bacterium | reverse complement strand
TGGCCGGTGGCGGTGCTGGCGAGCGATCCCTACTTCTACGGCGGCGCCTGGACCGCCGACACCTGCCAGAAGGTGGAGCGCTTCGTGGACTTCGCCCAGACCTTCCACCTGCCCGTGTTCTACCTGGTGGACTGCCCGGGCTTCCTGATCGGGCTCGAGGCCGAGCAGACCGGCACCATCAAGCAGGGCGTGCGCGCGATGTCGGCCATCTGGCAGTCCACGATCCCGTGGTGCTCGGTCATCGTCCGCAACGTGTTCGGGGTGGCCGGCGCCGCCCACAAGCCGGGCGCCCGCTACGGCCCGCGCTACGCCTGGCCCTCCGGGCGCTGGGGGTCGCTGCCGCTCGAGGGCGGGATCGAGGCTGCGTACCGCGCCGACCTCGACGCGGCCGATGATCGCGCCGCCAAGATGATCGAGATCGAGGAGCGGCTGCAGAAGCTCCGCTCGCCGTTCCGCTCGGCGGAGACGTTCTGGATCGAGGAGATCATCGACCCGCGCGCCACGCGGCCGCTGCTCTGCGAGTTCGCCGAGCTGGCCGCGCCGCTGCGCGAGCCGGGCCCCTACACGCATCGCATGCGGCCCTGAAAGGCCCTTCGACATGGCGTACCAGGCGTTCGATCTGCACGGGAAGACCGCGATCGTGACCGGCGGCAACAGCGGCATCGGGCTCGGCATGGCGGAGGCCCTCGCGCAGGCGGGCGCCGCGGTGGGCATCTGGGGCACCAACGAGGAGAAGAACCGGACCGCGCTGGCCCGCCTCCACGCGATCGGGGGCAAGGCGGTGGCGCTGCGCTGCGACGTGAGCGACGAGGCCGCGGTGGACCACGCCTTCGGCGAGACCGTCGCGGCCCTGGGCGGCGTCGACGCCTGCTTCGTCAACGCGGGAGTCTCCGGTCGTGGCGCCGCAGCCAGCTTCGCCGAGATGACCACCGAGGAGTGGCACCGGGTGCTGGCGGTGAACCTCGACGGCGCCTTCTTCACCCTGCGCGCGGCGGCGCGGCACATGATCGGGCGCGGCGAGGGCGGCTCGCTGGCGGTCACCGCGAGCCTGGCCGCGCTGGAGGGCTCGCCGCTCAGCGCGCACTACGCGGCCAGCAAGGGCGCGATGCTCTCGGTGATGCGGGCCCTCGCGGTGGGGCTCGCGCGTCACAAGATCCGGGTCAACGCCATCGTGCCGGGCTGGATCGACACGCCGATGACCGAGAAGGCGGTGCACGGCGACGCCTTCAAGACCCGCGTGCTCCCGCGGGTGCCGGCGCGGCGCTGGGGCACCGGCAGCGACTTCGGCGGCATCGCGGTCTACCTCACGAGCGACGCCAGCAACTACCACACCGGCGACACCTTCGTCATCGACGGCGGCTACGCCATCTTCTAAAGGGCGTCTCCTCCCCTATCCCTCTCCCCTCCGGGGAGAGGCAGGGTGAGGGGCGGTCTCAACCTTCCCGCCACTCCCCGGGCCGCAGCCCCCCGAGCGCGTACGGCCCGATCGCGATCCGGATCAACCGCAGCGCGGGAAAGCCCACCGCCGCGGTCATCCGCCGCACCTGCCGGTTGCGCCCCTCGGTGAGGCCGATCTCGAGCCACGCGGTGGGAATCGCGGCTCGCCACCGGATCGGCGGGTCGCGCGCCCAGAGCCCCGGCGGCTCCTCGATCAGCCGCGCCCGCGCCGGCCGCGTCGGGCCGTCCTTCAGCACCAGTCCCGCGCGCAGCCGCGCGAGCGCATCCTCGGTGGGCACGCGCTCCACCTGCACCCAGTAGAGCTTCTCCACGTGATGGCGCGGGTCGGCCAGGCGCGCCTGCAGCGCCCCGTCGTCGGTGAGCAGCAGGAGACCCTCGCTGTCGTGGTCCAGGCGCCCGGCGGGGTACACGTTCGGCACCCGCACGTAGTCGGCGAGGGTCGGCCGCCCACCGGGGTCGGTGAACTGGCAGAGCACCCCGAACGGCTTGTTCAGGAGGATCAGCACCGCGGGCGCGGCGTCACTCGGGCTCGAGGAGCGCCATCTGGCGCGGATCCAACTCGAGCCAGACCTTCTCGTCGAGATCGAAGACCTCGTGCGGGCGCGCGGTGACCCGCAGGGCCAGCGCGCTGCCCGACGGCCGCACCGTGTAGTCCCAGTGCTCGCCCAGGTAGGCGCGCTGGGCCACCACGCCGGGGATGACGCAGGCGCCGTCGGAGGCGGGTGGGGGCTGCCGGTGGAGGTGGATGGACTGCGGGCGCAGCGAGAAGCTCACCTGGCCCTGCAGCGCGGCGGCCTCGGGGAAGCGGGCGCGGGCGATCGTGAAGTGGTCGAAGACCACGTCCTCGCCCCGCACCAGCCCGCCCAGCAGGTTGGTGCGCCCGATGAAGCCGGCCACGAACCGGGTGCGGGGCCGCGCGTAGAGCGCGCGCGGGGCGTCGACCTGCTCGATCCGACCCTGGTGCATGACCGCGATGCGATCCGAGGTCACCATCGCCTCCGCCTGGTCGTGGGTCACGTAGACGGTGGTGATGTGAAACTCGTCGTGCAGGCGCCTGATCTCGTAGCGCATCTCCTCGCGCAGGTTCGCGTCGAGGTTGCTGAGCGGCTCGTCCAGCAGCAGCACCGCGGGCTGCACCACGATGGCGCGGGCCAGGGCCACCCGCTGCTGCTGGCCGCCCGACAGCTCTTGCGGATAGCGCCCGCCGAGGTGGCCCATCTGCACCACGTCGAGGATGCGCTGCACCTTGGTGCGCACCTCGTCCTTCGGCGTCCGCCGCACCTCGAGCCCGAAGGCCACGTTCTCGGCCACCGTCATGTTCGGCCAGATCGCGTAGCTCTGGAAGATCATCGACATGTTGCGCTTCTCGGGCGGCAAGGTGGAGCCGGGCGCGGAGATCCGCCGGCCGTCCATCTCGATGGTGCCCGCGCTCGGCTCGAGGAAGCCCGCGATCATCCGGAGGGTGGTGGTCTTGCCGCAGCCCGACGGGCCCAGCAGCGAGACGAACTCGCCGGCCTGCAGGGTGAGCGTGAAGCGGTCGACCGCGGTCACGCCGCCGAAGCGACGGCTCACCTCGGTGAGGACCAGGCGGCTCACGTGGCGGTCCTCCGCAGCAGGAAGTCGCGCCCGACCATCCGGAAGCCCACCAGCACCAGCGCCACCGTGACCACCACCAGGATCAGGCCCATGGAGGAGAGCACCTCGAAGTTGCCCTCGTCGCTCTTGTCGAAGAGCAGCACCGACAGCACCTGGGTGCCGGTGGTGTAGAGGAAGATCGCGGAGGAGAGCTCGCGGGTGGCCGGGATGAACACCAGGATGAAGGCGCCCGCGAGCCCGCGCCGGAGGAGCGGGGCCACTATTCGACGTAGGGACAGGAGTCTGCCGGCGCCCAGGATGCGGGCCGCGTCCTCCAGCTCGGGGTTGACGCTGCGCAGCGCCGCGTCGCTGTTGGTGTACGCGATGGGCAGGAAGCGGGTCGCGAAGGCCAGGATGAGGATCCACGCGGTGCCGTAGAGCACGAGGGGCCGGGTGGTGTAGGCGGCGTAGAACCCGATGGCGAGCACGATCCCGGGGATCACGAACGGGGCCATCGCCACGTAGGTGAGCGCGCGGCCGAGCGGCACGAGGCGCCGGGCCACGATGTAGGCGATGGCGAGCGCGAGCACGAGCGCGATGACCGAGGCCGCCGCCGCGTAGACGAAGGTGTTGAGCGTGGCCATCCGGGTGGCGGTCTGCTCGAAGAGCACGAACCGCACGTTGCGCAGGGTGACGTTGTCCCAAGAGAAGCCGCGCCCCCAGGCCCGCGCGAAGGCAGCCTGCAGCACCACCAGCATGGGCAGGAAGAAAGAGAGCGACGTGACGAACAGGCAGTAGCCGAGCAGGGTCCAGCGCCACGGGCCCAGGCGCACGAGGCGGCGCTCGCCGCCCTTGCCGGTCAGGGCCACGTAGCCCTTGCGGGCGATGATGCGGTACTGGAGCCAGAAGAGGAACACGGTGACCAGCAGCAGGGGCATCGAGTAGGCGGCGGCCACCTGGACGCGCGGGGGAAACTCGAACATCTGCCAGAGCATGGTGGTCATGACCTGGAAGCGGGCGGGCAGGGCGATCAGGGCGGGCGCGCCGAAGAGCGCGATGGCCTCGAGGAACTCCACGATGAACGCGCCGAGGATGGCGGGCAGGGCCAGCGGCAGGGTGACCCGCAGGGTGGTGCGGAGCGCGCCCGCCCCCAGGGTGCTGGCCGCGTCCTCCATTTCGGAGGAGATCAGGTCGAGCGCGGAGCGGGTGAACACGAACATGTAGGGGAAGGAGTAGCAGGCGATGACCAGCACGAGCCCGCTCTTGCTGTAGACGTTGAAGGGCCCCGCGTCCGCGGAGGTGATCGCGGTGTAGACCCGGTTGAGCCAGCCCGCGTTCGGGCCGGCCATGAGGATCCACGCCACCGCGCCGAGGTAGTTCGGCATGATGAAGGTGCCCAGCACCGCTGCCCACACCAGGCCCTTGCCCGGCATGTCGGTGCGCGACACCGCCCAGGCCATCGGGACGCCGAACACGGTACAGAGCGCGGCCACCGCGAGGCCGATGACCAGCGAGTTGATCAGCGCTTCCACGTGCCGCCAGCGCCCGTAGGCGGCCACGTAGTTTTCGAGCGTGAAGGCGCCCGTCTCGGGGTGCTGGAAGCTCGCCCACAGGAGTCGGGCGAGCGGGTTGATCACGAGCACCAGCAGCAGCGCGATCAGCAGCAGCCAGACGACGAAGGACTTCTCCCGCATCGGGCGAGGGCCGGGCTCAGATCCCGAAGGTCTCCCGGAAGAGCTCTTTGACCTCCGGGATGCCCTTCTCGATCTCGGCCGCGGTGGGCCGGATCGTCTTGATCTCGGCGATCGACTTGCCGCCCGCCATCGGCTTGACGTGCTTGTTCACCGGGTCCTGGTACTGCTGGACCATCACCTCGTTGCCCTCGCGGCCCAGCAGGTACTCCATGAAGAGTCGGCCTGCGTTGGGGGCCGGCGCGTTCTTCAGGATGCCGGAGGCGGAGACCATGAGCACCGCCCCGTCCTCCGGGTAGACCACCGCGACGGGATTGCCCTTGGCCCGGCTCTCGAGCGTGGTGGCCGAGGGGCCCGCGGCCACGATCGACTCCTTGGCGTTGAGCATGGTCACGGTGTCGTTGATGGAGCGGCCGATGCGCGGCTTGTTCTGCTCGAGCTTCTTGAAGTAGTCCCAGCCGTAGAGCTTCTTCATCTGCACGACCCAGGTGCCCACGTAGCCGCTGAAGCCGGGGTGCCCGATCGAGACCTTGTTCTTCCACTTGGGGTCGGCGAGGTCGGTCCACTTTCTCGGCGCTTCCGCGGGGGACACCACGCTGGTGTTGTAGGTGATCAGGACCAGGCCCGCCGCGGTGGCGGTGAAGAGGCCGTCGGGATCGTTGAAGGAACGGAAGGCGTCGACGAGCTCGGGGAGGTTCTTGGGCTTGTACGGCTGCAGCCACCCATCCTGCTTCATCTTGGTGTAGTGGCCCTGGTCGGTGGAGCTGATCACCGAGCACTGGGCGATGCCCGCCTTCTGGTCCTGGGCCAGCCGCTGGTAGGCGACCTGGGCGGTGGTCCGGATGTAGTTGCACTTCACGCCCGGGTACTTCTTCTCGAAGCCCTGGCAGAGGGCGGCCGCGGTCTCCGAGTTGTAGTGCGCGGTGTACCAGGTGAACTCCTTCTCCTTCTTCGCCGCCTCGTAGAGAGCCGGCTCCCCGTCGAAGGCGAGGGCGACGCCGCCCAGCCCGAGGGTGATCGTGGTGACGAGGGCCGCGAGGAGCAGTCTCCGGATGAGCGTCATTGGCCGTACCCCTTCTCGAGGACCGCGTGGCTCCGGGGCCCCATCGGGGCCACGCCGAAGGCGCGGTGCAGCCGCCCGAGCATGATGAAGGCCCCGGTGATGAGCCCGAGCTCCACCATCTCGGCGTCGGTGAAGTGCTCCCGCATCCGCTTCATGAAGATGTCGTCGATCTCGGTGTGGCTCGTGGCGAGCCGGCCCGCGAAGTCCAGCGCGGCCTCCTCTCGTGCGCTCAGCGGCGCGGCGCCGGCGAGCTTCGGCAGCAGGTTCGCGTACAACCCGGGCGCCCTCTCCGAGGGCTCGCGGGCGGTCGCTCACCGCGCGCACTCGTTGAGGGCGGCGATCCTGAGGCGGACCAGCTCCTTCAGGGCGAAGGGCAGGTGGCCGGCGTACTTCGTCGGCCGGTAGAAGCGCAGGAAGGCCGCGAAGAGCTCGGGGCAGTGGCCGTACACCCCGTACATCTCGTCGCCCGACGCCTCGGCCATCCGGCGCAGCTCGGGATCGGCGATCTGGTCGGCCGGGAGGATGCGAAGCCGGGCCATCGCGGGCTAGCGGCCGGTGAAGCGCGGGGCGCGCTTCTCGACGAAGTGGGCCACGCCTTCCCTGAAGTCCTCCGCGCCGAAGCTCCGCCGCATCTCCTCGTTGCCGACCGCGGTGGCCTCCGCGAGCGTCTGGAACTGCGCCTCCCAGAGCTGCCGCTTCATGACCCGGATCGAGCGCGGCGACACCAGCTCGGCCAGCTCGCGCGCGTAGGCGCGCACGCCGTCCATGAGCGCGGCGGCCGGATGGACCTGCGACACCAGCCCCATCGCGAGCGCCTCCTGGGCGTTGAACTTGCGCGCCGATAGGAGCAGGTCGAGGGCGTGCTGGAGGCCGACGAGCCGTGGGAGCATCCAGCTCACCCCGTGCTCGGCGATGAGGCCGCGCCGCGAGAACGCGGTGGTGAACACCGCGGTGTCGGCCGCGATGCGCAGGTCGCAGTAGAGCGAGACGACGAGCCCCAGGCCCGCGGTGGCCCCGTTCAGCGCCGCGATGATCGGCTTCGGCACCATGGGGAAGTAGGCGTAGGGCCCGCGGAAGTCGGCCCGGATCGCGCCGTCGCCCTCCGCGGGCGGGCGCGGCTCCTCCACCCGTGCCGCGGCGCCCGCGTCGACGATGCCGGAGAGCATCTGCATGTCGGCGCCGGCGCAGAAGCCGCGACCGGCGCCGGTCAGGACGATCGCCCGCACCGCCTCGTCGCGTGACGCCTCGTCCATCGCCTCACGAACCTCGCGCCCCATCACCCCGGTCCAGGCGTTGAGCTTGTCGGGACGATTGAGGGTGACGGTGGCGATGCGGTCCCGCACCTCGTAGAGGATCTGCTCGTAGCCCATGGTGGCGCGCTCCTTCGCGTGTGTCGTTGCCGTCGCGGCGGCCGAGGCCGCATGATAGCGCGGCTCCCCTCGCCCCGCCATCCCGCCGCGCTATCCTGCTGCACCGCGGCGGGGGGTTGGGGGGTGCGCTCCCGGGAGCACGCTGAGTCGCGCCCCGCTTGGGCACTCGGCCCCTTCCCGCAACCGTGTCTTCTGCGCGTTACCGGAGCGTCCCCTCCCCAATCTCGTGGCCCCATCGAGTGCAGGAGGCGGGCAGCGAGTCAGCGTGTTGCGGGAAGGGGCCTCGCCCCCCGGCCCCCACTCGCGGTGTCAGAACCGGATCGCGTCCCAGGCGACAGCGCCGCGGCGCGCGCCGCGAGAGGCTAGCGGTGCCGAGACTCGCGGTCGATGGCCGCCCCGGCCACGAGGGAGACGACCGCGACGAGCGCGGAGAGCGCCGCGAAGACGGCCCACGCGACCGCGTAGGAGTTGGAGGCCTCCAGGAGCAGGCCGAAGACGGGCGGGCCCACCAGCAGGCCGAGCACGATCGCGGCGAACGCCACGCCGCTCAGCAGGCCCGCCTGGCGTGGCCCCCCGGCCTCCGCGCTGATCACGAAGAAGATGCCGACCCAGCCGTACGCGCCGACGCCGGTCGCGAAGGCGAGCACCGCCGCGGTGAGGGGCGAGGCGGCCGCCCACAGCGCGTACACCGTGAAGATGACCGCGCCCACCGCGCCGGTGAAGGCGAGCCACATCGACCGCCGTCCGGTGAACCAGCGATCGCTGGCCGCGCCCAGCGCGAGGCGCGAGACCGCCCCGCCCGCCTGCGAGGCGGCCACCAGGAAGCCGGCGCCGATCTTGTCGAAGCCGAGGGCCTGGATGGTGAAGAGGGGCAGGTAGCTCAGCACCGCGGCCTGCACCATCCCGAGCACGAAGCCGGTGGCGAAGAAGACGACGAGCGCGGGTCGCCTCGCCCACCACCAGCTCGAGCCGACGGCACCGACAGCCACCGCCGGGCCGGCCCCACGCCCGTCCGGGCGGAAGGCACCGAGCGGACGCCAGCCGAGCGCGACCGGCAGAGCGACCACCACCGAGCAGGCGCCGACCGCGTAGCGCCAGCCGAGCCCGGCCGCGATCGCGGGCAGGACGAGGGCCGAGACCAGACCGCCCAGCGTGAGGCCCATCTGCTTGACGCCCATCGCGATGCCGCGCTCGCGCACCGGGAAGACGTCCATGATCGCCTTGCCGAGCGTGGGGTTCACCACGCTCCAGCCCGCGCCGGCGACGAAGAGGCAGGCGAGGAAGGTGAGGAAGCCGGGCGCCAGCGCGGCGGCCAGGAGGCCGGCCGCGCCGAGGGCGAGCCCACCGAGGAAGGCCGGCCGCACCCCGAGCCGGTCCGCGAGCCGGCCGCCCGGCAGCGAGAACAGCAGGCCGGCGAGATAGATGGACGGCACGATGAAGGCGACCTGGAAGCGTGTGAGGCCCAGGCCCTCCACGAGGCTCGGCGACAGCGGCGAGATCCCGAGCATGCCGAAGGCGCCCGCGCCGTATGATGTCGTCAGAATCGCCAGGAGCCGCCAGCGGATGTCGGCTCCCGCGGCCCGATCCGCGACCCGGTCAGAGACAGGAGCGTCCATGAAGATCCATCATCTGTTCGTCGATCAGAAGGGCGAGTCCCACTTCGAGGACATGGAGATCCCGTACGTCGAGACCGGGCGCGCGGGCCGGCTCTCGGCGCGCCTGCCCGCGACCGGGATCATCTTCCGGGAGGTCCAGCCCGACTACGATCTCGACTGGCACCCGGCCCCGCGCCGCCAGTACATCATCAACCTGGACGCCGGCGTGCAGATCACCGCGAGCGACGGCGAATCCCGCCGCATCGGCGCGGGCGAGGTGATCCTCGTCGAGGACACGTGGGGCAAGGGGCATCTCTCCAAAGCCCTCGACGGCAAGCTCCGTCACTGCATCTTCGTTCCCATCGAATAAGGGGGGGCCGAGAAGGGTCCAGATGCGAGGCGTCAACGAAGCAGATGGGCCCTTCTCGGCCCCCGGGTCTCTACGTGCGGTTCGCTAGTACCAGGGTGCCCGCGGCCGAGAGCATGCCGCCCATGCCGTTGACCAGCGAGCACGAGGCGCCGGGGACCTGGCGCGCGCCGCACTCGCCGCGGAGCTGGCGGGTGGCCTCGATGATCGGGAAGATGCCGTACATGCCGGAGTGGGTGTAGGAGAGGCCGCCGCCGTTGGTGTTGATGGGCAGGCTGCCGCTCGGGGTGGAGCGTCCCTCCGTGAAGAACTGCACGCCCTCGCCGGGCTTGGCGATGCCGAGCGACTCGAGCATGATCGGCGGGCCCGAGGTGAACGCGTCGTAGAGCATCACGTGGTTGAAGTCCTTCGACGACACACCCGCCATCGAGAGCGCGCGCTCGCCGGCCAGACGGGTGGCCGCGCTCACCGTGAGGTTGTCCATCTGGGTGACCATCACGTGCTCGGTGGCCTCGCCGAAGCCACGGACGTAGACCGGGGCCTTGGCGCAGTCCTTCGCCCGGTCCGCTCGGGTGAGGACCACCGCGCCGCCCGCGTCGGTGACGAGGCAGATGTTGAGCAGGTTGAACGGGTAGGACACCGGGCGCGAGCCGAGCACGTCGGCCACCGTGATCGGATCGCGGAAGCGAGCCTTGGGGTTGAGCGCGGCCCACTTCCGGGTCGAGACCGCCACCTGCGCCCATTGCTCGAGCGTGGTGCCGTGCTCGTGCATGTGCCGCGTGGTGATCATCCCGAAGTAGCTGGTGGCGCCGCCGAAGCCGTAGGGGAACTCGAACTGGCCGCTCAGCGCGGTGTCGCGGCTGCGGGTGACCCCGGTGCCGGAGCGGCCGCTCTCGCCGTGCGAGACGACCGCCACGTCGCAGAGCCCGTGGTGGAGCGCGGCCACCGCGTGCCCCACCATGATGATGAACGAGCAGCCGCCCACCGTGGTGCCGTCCACGTAGCGCGGCTTGACCCCGAGGGCCTCGCCCAGGGTCGCGGGCGAGTGCTGGCCCGCGGTGAAGATGCCGTCGACGTCCTTCACCTTGAGGCCCGCGTCGCGGACCGCGTTCGAGATCGCCTCCAGGTGCAGCGAGAGCTGGCTCACGTTCGGCAGGGTGCCGATCTGGTCGCTCTCGTCCACCCCCACGATGCAGGCGACGTTGCGCAGCTCTCGCTGCCGCTCGGAGACGGTGGCCATGGCGCTCACCGCCTCGGCTGGAACAGCGGCAGGGTGACGTCGTCGCTGACCTTGGTGAACACGACCTCCACCGGCATGTCGCACCTGATCGCCTTCGGCGAAGGCTCCACGTTGATGAGGTTCGACATCATGCGCGGGCCCTCCTCGAGCTGCACCATGGCGAGCACGTATGGGGGCTTGATCTTCCACGCCTTCTGGAAGGCCTGGTGCGCGATCTCGAAGGAGTGGAGCGTGCCGCGCCCGCTCGCCTGCATCCAGCCTACCTTGCGCGAATGACAGCGCGGACAGAGGATCCGCGGGTAGAAGAAGACGTGCCCGCACTCCTCACAGCGGGGCAGCATCAGCTTCTCGGCTCGGCAGCCGTCCCAGAACGGCTTGGCTTCCGGGGTGATCGGGCTGGGCAGCGGGCGATCGACGTCCATGTCTCTCCTCTCTGGTGACGAACCTGACGA
Source organism: Verrucomicrobiia bacterium (assembly GCA_035493135.1). Taxonomy (GTDB): domain Bacteria; phylum Methylomirabilota; class Methylomirabilia; order Rokubacteriales; family CSP1-6; genus CAMLFJ01. The sequence goes on along the minus strand of DATJIR010000143.1, from coordinate 23,035 downwards.
CGAGACCGGAGAGACTCTACGCGGCGCCGGCGGGGGTGTCAACGAAGGGGCGGCCGCGCCGCGGGACCACGCTGGATCAGGGCAGGGTGAAGGCCAGCACGTAGTCACCCGGCGTGGTGCCGAGCTTGCCGTGGCCCCCGGCCGCGATGACGAGGTACTGGCGCCCGTCGAGCCGGTTGGCCTGCCCCCCGGCGGGCAGCTCGTACTTCCACAGCTCACGGCCGGTCTCCGAGTCGAAGGCGCGGAGGACGTTGTCCATCGAGGCCGCGGTGAACACGAGACCACCCGCGGTCGCCACCGGGCCGCCGAAGTTGGGGCTGCCGCTGCCACGGAGGGCCGGGCGGAAGAGCCGCACCAGGAGCTGCTTGAAGGCGCCGGCCACGATCTCACCGAGGGGCACGTCCCAGGCCTTTCGGCCCGTGAACAGGTCGACCGCGGCGAGGGTCCCCCAGGGCGGCGGGCTGCACGGGGTGCCGCTCGGGGAGAGCAGCGGCGCGCGTCGCATCGCGTAGGGCGTGCCGGCCTGCAGCGCGAGCTCCCCGCGGATGCGTGCCTCGGCCGCGCCCCGCCCCGCCTCGAGCGCCAGGCGTTCGTGGGGGATGAGCCGGACTATCATCGGGAGCCGGTTGGTGTTCATGAAGAGCAGGTGGCGCTCCGGATCGTAGGCCGAGCTGCCCCAGTTCACGCCACCCGCATTGCCGGGGAACACGACGGTCCCCTGCAGGCTGGGCGGGGTGAAGATGCCCTCGGAGCGCGCGGCCGCGATCGTCTCTCGACACCACGCGCGATCCTTCTCGGCGGAGCCCCAGGCGTCGTCGGCCCGGAGGCCCTCGGGCGCCACCGAGATGCCGGAGAACGGCTGCGTCGGCCAGGCCGTCTCGCCGGGCACGTCGCTCGGCGGCGCCGGCCGCTCCTCGACCGGGATCAGCGGAGCGCCGGTGGCCCGGTCGAGGACGAAGACCCGGCCCATCTTCGTGGTGATCGCGATCGCGGGAGTCCCGTCGCGCCAGAGGAAGAGCGTGGGCTGGGACGCGACGTCGTAGTCCCAGAGATCGTGGTGGACGACCTGGAAGCCCCCCACGAGCTCGCCGGTGGCGGCGCGCAGGGCGACGACGGAGTTCGCCCACCGGTTGTCGCCCGGGCGCGTGCCGCCCCAGTAGTCGGGGCTCGCGCTGCCGGTCGGCACGAACACCAGCCCCCGCTCCGGATCGACGGACAGCGTCGACCATGCATTGCCCGCGCCGGTGCGCGGCGTCGTCCGGGCCGCCCACGGGATCGGGTCCCAGCTCCAGCGGAGCGCGCCCGAGCGGGCGTCGAAGGCGCGCACGATCCCTCGCTCCACGTCAACGGCCCGGTTGTCGCCGATCGACGACCCGACGACCACCACGTCGCCGGCCATCGCCGGCGCCGAGGTCACCTGGTAGTTGCCGAGGTCGCGGAGATCGACGCCGCGGGTCAGGTCGACCTGCCCGCGGTCGCCGAAATCGGCGCAGGGCTTGCCGGTGTCGCCGTCGAGCGCGACGAGCCGGGCGTCGAGCGTGCCCATGAAGATCCGCGTCCGGCACGACCGACCCGGGGCGGAGGCGGGGTCCCCCCAGGCCGCCACGCCGCGCGAGGTGACCTCCGAGTAGCCGTGCGAGAGATCGAGAGCCGCGTCGTACTCCCAGAGCTTCGCGCCGGTGCGCGGATCGAGCGCGATCACGTGGTTGTACGGGGTGCTGAGGAAGAGCTTGCCGTCGACCAGGATCGGGGTGGCCTCGAAGGCGGCCTTGCGGTCCAGCGGCGCGCTGCGACCGAGGGCGCCGGTGCGGTACGTCCAGGCGAGGCGGAGCTGACCGACGTTGGTCCGGTCGATCTGCGTCGCGGTCGAGTAGCGGGCGCCGCCGGGGTCGTTGCCGTAGTGGGGCCACCCGATATCGGGGTCCGACTGGGCCATCGACGGGGTACCGACGACCGTGCACAGCGCGACCGCGACGAGCACCGCGGCGACCGGCGGCGGCACCCTCACCACCGGGTCAGACCCGCCGGCACTTCCGAAGCGCGGAGCGGTGGCTCATCGGTCAGGCCGGTGACGAGCGCCTTATCGCGTCGGTCACGGTGACGGCCGGCTCATCGGGAGGCTCCGCCGGGCCGGCGCCCGGAGCGGGAACAGTGAGATCGGCCGCTCCCATCGGGGGAGCGATGGCACCCATCGAGCAGAGCGCGACGATCGAGCAGGTCGAGTAGATCACCCAGCGGTTCATGAGACGGCTCCTCGCGCGGCCGGTGCGGATGGGGCACGGCCGCCGTTCGGGCACGTTGACGTCTACGGGGACGGTCAGACGGGCGGGCCGAGCGGGAGCGGAGGAGCGCGGGTGAGCGGCGAGGAGCCGTGGACCGGGGCGATCGGGCTGGAGTCGGCCGAAGCGATCGTGTCGGGAAGACGCGGGATCGGTCGGTCGATGGCCAGCCGCGTGGCATCGATCCCGGTGCCGGTTGCGATCAGGTGGACGACGTCGTCGAAGTCCGCGCCGTCGTAGAAGCCGGCGATCCAGGTCGGGTCCGCCGGAGAGGCCTGGGCCAGGGGCCGGAGCACGACGACCAGGGCCACGGTCAGGACCGCGACCCAGAAGGCGGACCACCGTCGGCGCCTCATCGGCGGGAAGGGTACCACCGCGGGGGGGCGGTGGATAGCCGGCGTGACGGGAAGCGGAAGGAGGCCTCAGACCGCGGGCTCGCCCGCGGTCACCGCGATGCACTGGCCCGAGAGGTTCTTGGCCGCGTCGCTGCAGAGGTAGACCGCCAGGGTGGCGATGTCCTCGGCGGTCGACATGCGCTTGAGCGGCGCCCGCTCGACGAACGCGCGACGCATCTCGTCGAGCGCCACCCCCCGGACCTCGGCCTGGCCGGCGATGACGCGGTCGATCCGGTCGCCCGCGACCGCGCCCAGGGCGATGGCGTTGACCCGGATGTTGTGCGGCGCCAGCTCGAGCGCCATGCCGTAGGTCATGCCGACCTGCCCGGCCTTGGCCGAGCAGTAGCCGATGCGGAACGGCAGGCCCCGCCGTCCCGCAGTGGAGGTGATGTTGACGATGACGCCGCCTCCCGCCTTCAGCATCTCCGGCACCGCGAAGCGGGTACACATGTAGGAGCTCGTCAGGCAGGAGTTGATGGTGTAGAACCAGTCGTCGCTCGTGTAGTCCTGCACCCGCTTGGTCGGCCCGCCGTCGCCCGCATTGTTGATCAGGACGTCGAGCTTGCCGAAGGCCCCGGCCCCGGCCTCGATCATCCGCTTGACGTCGCCCTCGGTGGCCGCGTCGCCGGTCACCGCGAGCGCGCGGCCGCCGGCCGCCTTCACCAGCGCCGCCGTCTCCTCCACGAGGTCCCGGCTCCGCGCCGCGCAGACGACCGCGGCGCCCTCCTGGGCGAACAGCCGGCTCATCACGCGACCGATGCCCTTGCTGGCGCCGGTGATGAGCGCCACCTTGCCGTCGAGCTGTCCCATACGTCCTCCCCGCCGCTCCCAGCGGCCGGGCAAGGATGTCGCATCGTCGCGTCGCTGGCAAGACGGTAATTCTTACGTCGGGCGCCGTGTAGCTTCTTCCTTCGTCGCCGGCCGCGCGCGCGCCGCCGGCCCCGCCGTGCGCGCCGGCAAGCAGTTGCGGATCGCGCGCGACGACTCCTGCCTGGCACGCGGGTTGCCAGTACTCGAGGCCAGGAGGTGCAACGATGACCAGAAAATCGACGAAGACGAGAATGCTCTCCGCCGCGGTCGGGCTCTCCCTGATCTCGCTCACCGCGACGGCGTGTGGAACGCTGGGGGGTGCGGCGGTCGGCGCGGGCGCGGGCGCGGCGGTCGGGGCCGGAACCGGCTACGGGGCCGGCAAGGGCGCGCTCATCGGCACCGGCGTGGGCGCGGCCGCCGGCGCCATCTACGACATCACCAAGCACTAGGGTCTGGAGGACTTCATGACGCCGTACAAGGCAGTGGCGATGGGTATCGTGCTGGCCGTGCCGCTCTGGGCGGGCTTCGCGGCCGGACAGAGCAAGCCCTCATGCGATCAGGTGAAGGCCGGCGCGCCCCAGAAGGTGGAAGGGAAGGTCGTCCGAATCGATCAGGCCCAGGGCAAGGTGGCGGTGACCGAGACCGACGGGAAGACACACGAGTTCCAGGCCTCGAAGGAGACGCTCAAGGATCTGAAGGTCGGGGACAACATCGAGGCGCGGCTGCGCGAGCTGCCCAAGTGCTGATCGCTCGCTGAACCGGCGGCGGGGTCGTCGTCCCACGGCCCCGCCGCCCGCGGTTGCTGGTCCCGGCCGGGATGCGCTACGATCCCGGGCATGAACATTCTCAAGAGCCTGGCGGTCAAGGACGTCCTAGAGGCCACGCGGGCCATCCCGGTCATCGATTTCTCGCCCGCGTTCCGCGCCAGCCCGGCCGACCCCGAGGGCCTGGAGGCGGTGGCCCGCGAGGTGAGGCGCGCCAGCGAGAGCGTCGGCTTCTTCTATCTCGCCGGGCACGGGGTGCCGGACGCGGTGGTGGAGCGGGCCTTCGCGGCCTCTCGCGAGTTCCACGCGCTGCCCCTCGACGAGAAGATGCGGCTGCAGCTCAACGAGAACAACATCGGCTACCTCCCGGTGAACCAGTCGATGCAGAAGGCGTCGACGGTGCACAAGGCCACCCGCCCGAACTACAACGAGAGCTTCTTCATCAGCCACGACCGGGCCGCCGATCACCCGGACGTGCTGGCCGGCACGCCGCTGCGCGGGCGCAACCAGTGGCCGGAGGGGCACGCCGCGATGCGCGCGGCGATGGTCGCGTACTTCACCACGCTGCGGGGGGTGGGCGAGCGCATGCTGCCGGTGCTGGCGCGCGCGCTCGGGATGCCGGCCGACCACTTCGCCCCGTCCTTCGCGGGCGAGGCGCACATCAATCTGCGATTCCTGCACTACCCGCCCCAGGACATCGCGGACGACGAGCAGTTCGGACAGGGCCCGCACACCGACAACTCGTTCATCACCATCCTGGCCCGGATGGACGTGCCGGGCCTCGCGGTGCGGCTGCCGTCGGGGGAATGGCTGGCGCCGCCGCTGATCCCGGGGACCTTTCTCGTCAACCTCGGCAACATGATGAAGCGATGGTCGAACGACCGCTTCCTCTCCACCCCGCACGCGGTGCTGAACGAGTCGGGGACCGATCGCTACTCGATCGCGTTCTTCTACAGCCCGGCGCCGTCCGCCGTGATCGAGTGCCTGCCGAGCTGCACCGGCCCCGACGATCCCCCGCGCTACCCGCCCGCGGTCTACGGCGACCTGGTGCGGGACTTCTACCGGGCCAACTACTTCCACCAGAAGGGCTACGTCGGCTAGACACCCGGTCCGGCCGGGTGGACACTCGAATCATGGGCAAGCGGCTGATCGGGTGGACGGTGGCGGTCACCGCGGTCGCGCTCCTGCTTGGCGCGCTCGCGGCGGGGAACGCGGCGGCCTGGGACCGGGGACGGGGCGGGTTCCATCACCACGGGTTCCACGGGCCGCGGGTCTTCGTCGGCCCGCGGGTGTTCGTGGGGCCGCGGTTCTACGTCGGGCCCCGCTACTACCCGTACTACGCGTATCCGTATCCCTACTACCCGTACTACGACTACGCCCCGCCGGTGGTGGTCACCCCGCCGCCGGCCACCGACTACGTCCAGCGGGAGCCCCAGGCCGGCTACTGGTACTACTGCCAGGATCCCGCCGGCTACTACCCGACGGTGGCCGCGTGCCCGGGTGGCTGGATGCAGGTCGCCCCCCGGAGCGAGTAGCCGCTCAGAGGTCCTGCAGCACCATTCGCCGGTAGGCCTCGGCGGCGGGCAGCTTGCGGCGCTTGCCCTGCTCGCGCGCCCACTGGGTGATCATCTCGCCGGGGTCCCACTCGCCCATCTGGCTCTTGTGCGCGCGCAGCGCGGCCAGCTTCACGTCGAGGACCTCGGAGATGTCGATGTAGGTGTCCGGGCGCTCCGCCCCGTGGATGTAGACCTGGTGGACCTCGTGCGGCTCGAGCCCCACGTCCAGCAGCTCGGGGAAGATCAGGCGCGTCCCCGCGGAGGGGAACACCGCGTCGAGCGCGACGTCGGCGGCGACCCGGTGATCCGGATGGTTCATGTAGGTCGAGCCGTAGAACCGCATGGCGGGGTCGCCGGTCAGCACCGCTTCCGGTCGGAAGCGGCGGATGAGACGGGTCAGCTCTTTCCGCAGCGCGATCGACGGCTCGAGCATGCCGTCCTCGTGGCCCAGGAAGATCGTGTCCTTCACCCCGAGGATGCGGCCGGCCTCACGCTGCTCGTCCTCCCGGATGGCCACGAGGGCTCGCCGGGTCATGTCGGGCGGCGTGTACTTGTTCGAGCCGGCCCCGCCGCTGGTGATGCACACCGTGATGATCTCGCAGCCGGCGCGCGCCCACTTGGCGAGCGTGCCGCCGACCGTGAACTCCTGGTCGTCGGGATGCGCGTGGATGCTCATCGCGCGCTGGGGCGCGGGCGGCTCCTTTGGGGCGGTTTTGGCGGGCATGTCGGACCCGCCTAGCGCCCGAGGGCGTCGTAGGCCACGCGCGCCATCCGGCCGATGAGCGTGTTGGCCGCGGTGAAGCCGGGGCTGCCGTCGGGCAGCGCGGCCGGCACGTGCTCGGTGTAGGCGGTGAGGATGAAGAGCGGCCGGTCCGCCTTGAAGACGATGCCCGCGTCCATGAAGCCGCGCGAGCCGGTACCGGTCTTGTGCGCGACCTTGGTGCCGAGCGGCAGCTGCGAGGGCAGCCGCGCCTTGAGCTTCTGCCAGGAGAGGATGTCGAGGCCGAGCCGGCAGAGCTCGGGAGTCACGCCCATGCGCGCGGCGGCCGCAGGATCGGTGGTGCCGCGCAGGATCAGCTCGAGCAGCATGCCCTGATCGGCGGGCGTGGTGGTGGTCACCTGGTCGAGCGCGTGGTCGGGGCCGAGGCGGGGCGGGATGCCGAAGCGGTGGACGGTGCGGGTCATGCCGACCGCCTCGCAGAAGCGCTGGATCTCGCCGAGTCCGACCAGGTCCACCACGTGGCCGGTGCACGTGTTGTCGCTCACGATGATCATCATCACCAGCGCGTCGCGGAACGTGATCCAGAAGCCGGGCGTCAGGTGCTGGAAGGTGCCGGAGTCGTTGTCCTGGAAGCGGGCGTCGATCGTCACCTTCTGGTCCAGCGCGAGCTTGCCGTCGTGGACCGCCTTCAGCGCGGCCATCATGATGGAGATCTTCCGCGTGCTCGCCGACGGCACCGGCACGTCGCCCAGGCGGTCGGCGCGCGCGCCGGTGGTCAGGTCCTTCAGGTACCAGCTCGACTGGAACGGGAGCGCGTCGCAGAGTGCGTGGAGGCGGGCGGCCAGCTCCTGCATGGCGCTACTCCCCCAGACCCGGCATCGTGAAGGCGGCGCGCCCGAGCTCGGCGGCGAGGGCCGCGCGCTGCTCCGCGGTCAGGGCCACCAGCGGCGGGCGCACCGTGACCCACGCCGCGTCGCCACCGTAGCGCGCGATGACCGCCTTGAGCGCGGGGATCATCGGGTAGCGCTGCATGATGCCGCGGATCTCGTCGAGGCGCGCCTGCTGGGCGTCCGCCTCCGGCGTCTGCCACTCGCGGTAGAGGCGCGCGATGGCGGCCGGGTTCACGTTGGCGGTGGCGCTGATGCAGCCCGCGCCGCCGCCGCGCATGTTCGCGAGCAGGAAGGTCTCGCTCCCCGCGAACACGTCGAAGCTACCGGCCGCGAAAGCGTCCAGCATCGCCTTGGTGTTGCTCCAGTCGCCCGAGCTGTCCTTCACCCCGGCCACGATGTCGGGATAGGCCTTGAGCAGCCGCTCGATGAGGCCGAGGGTGATCGGCACGTTCGACACCGGGGGAATGTGGTAGAGGTACACCCGCAGCCGCCGGTCGCCCACCCGCTCGATCACCTCCGCGAAGCTCCGGAAGAGCCCGTCGTCCGAGACGCCCTTGTAGTAGAAGGGCGGCAGCATCAGCACCCCGCCCGCGCCCAGCTTCATGGCGTGCGCGGTGAGCCGCACCGAGTCGGTGAGGGCGCAGCAGCCGGTTCCCGGCATGAGGCGCGCGGGGTCGATGCCGCCCGCGACCAGCCGGTCCAGCAGCTCCACCTTCTCCTCGGTCGAGAGCGAGTTCGCCTCCGAGTTGGTTCCGAACACCGCGAGGCCCACGTCCTGGGAGAGCAGCCAGCGACACTGGCGGACGAAGCGCTCGGGATCGGGCGAGAGGTCGGCCTTGAATGGGGTGACGACCGGGGAGAGGACGCCCTTCATGCGTTCGGCGCGATCGCGTGTGCTCACGGGCTGCGCTCCTTCGTCGGAGAAGGTGATCTACCCGCCACATGGTAGCACCGAGCGCTCGGGTTTGGGCGACCCGGGTTCTAGGCGAGGCGCCGTCACCCCGGACCGGAGGAATCAACGATGGTTCGACTCCCTCGACGCGACGTGCTCAAGATCGGTCTGGGAGCTCGCCACCACCAGCGGCGACCAGGGCGCGGTGCCTCAACCACGTAGCGGTTGCCTTCCCGATGCCGTCCTTCCCAACGCGTTCACCCTCCCTCTCCCGCAGGGGGCGGGTCGCGCTGTTGACCTCGATACCCACGCCGCCTATACTCGCCGGACTCGACCGAGATGTCCCTTGATCGGCGGATGATAGAGGTTAGTCCGGCCGTTCCGGCAGAGGTGCCGAGATAGCAACGCGGCGTCAACGGACCAGTCCTTGCAAGTGAGGCAACGGAGCCGGCGCAACTTCGCCGGGCTCGCCCGCCCGCATTTTCCCGTCCCCGCGTTCGTATACCAGCATCCCCATCTGAATCTCGGACGCCTGCTCGGGCCACCCGCATCACACCCCGCAGCCCACACAAAGGGAGCACCATGATCACCGACCGACGCAGGTTCATCGCCAAGGCGGGCGGCGTGGTGGCGGCGGCCGTCGCTGGCGCCACCGTCGACGCCCCGAACGTCATCGCGCAGCCGAAGGTCCAGTGGCGGATGTCCACGACCTGGACCCCCGCCCTCGACGTGCTCCAGGGCGCGGCGCAACGGCTGGCAAACGTCGTCGATAGGATGAGTGGCGGGCGATTCCGGATCGAGGTCTTCGCGGGTGATCAGATCATCCCGCCGTTAGGGTGCTTCGAAGCCGCCTCGAAGGGCACCATCGAAGCATTCATGGGCGCGCCGTACTACTGGACCGCGAAGGAGCCGGCGCTGGAGTGGTTCGCGACGGTCCCGTTCGGCATGGACTCCGCGGGCATGACCGGCTGGTACTACCAGGGCGATGGGCTCAAGCCGTGGGAAGAAACGTATGCCGCCTTCGGCCTCACGCTGCGTCCCGGTCCGGCCATCGCCCCGCAGATGGCCGGATGGTTCCGCAGGAAGATCAACACGATCGGTGACTTCAAAGGGATCAAGATGCGCATTCCGGGCCTCGGGGGCAAGGTGATCGCCCGGGCGGGCGGCACCGTGGTGCTCACCCCGGCCGCCGAGATCTACGCCGCGCTCGAGCGCGGCGTCATCGACGCCAGCGAGTTTGTCGGGCCGCATGACGACATGAAGCTGGGCCTTCACAAGACCGCGCGCTACTACTATTACCCGGGCTGGCACGAGCCCGGCACCATGACCGAGTTCGGCTTCAACAAGAAGGCGTACGACGCGCTCCCGGTCGACCTGCGCGGGACACTCGACCACGCGGCCGAGGTCGTACAGATCTATGGCCTCACCGAGTACCACGTGAAGAACGCGATGGCGCTCGAGCGACTGAAGACGGAGTTCAAGGGCAAGGTCGAGATTCTCCAGCTCCCGGCGCCGGTGCTGCGCGATCTCAAGAAGATGGCGGCCGAGGTCGTCCGGCAGGAATCCGAGAAGAGCCCGATGGCGCGGAAGGTCCACGCGTCCTTCACGAAGTTCCAGGCCATGCTGAGCCCCTGGGACCACGTCGCCGAGGGCGCCTACCATCAGTTCGTCGCGATGTGAGGAGGTGGCGTGATGACCGAGCGGCGCAGGTTCATCGCGACGGCCGGCGGGGTGGCGGCGGCTGCCGCTGCCACCATCCTCGATGTTCCAAACGTCATCGCGCAGCCGAAGGTCCAGTGGCGGATGTCCACGGCCTATACCACGGTGTTCGACATCCTCCAGGGCGCGGCCGAGAGATTCGCGAAGATTGTCGAGGAGATGAGCGGCGGGCGATTCCGGATCGAGGTCTTCCCGGGCGGCCAGATCATGCAGCCGTTCGAGTGCTTCGACGCCGCCTCCCAGGGCAAGATCGAAGCGTTCATGGGCACGACGCAATACTGGCCTGACAAGGAGCCCGCACTCGAGTGGTTCGCGACCATCCCGTTCGGCATGAACCCCCAGGGCATGGCCGCCTGGTACCACCAGGGTGACGGCCTCAAGCTCTGGGAGGAGGCCTATGGTGTCTTCAATCTCGTGCCGCGACCAAGCATAGCGGTTGCCCCTCAGATGGCCGGATGGTTCCGGAAGAAGATCAACACGATCGGCGACTTCAAGGGAATGAAGATGCGGATCCCGAACCTCGGCGGCAAGGTCTACGCCAAGGCGGGCGCCACGACGGTTCTCACCCCGGGCAGCGAGATCTACGCGGCCCTCGAACGGGGCGTGATCGACGCCAGCGAATGGGTGGGGCCGCATGATGACATGAAGCTCGGCCTGCACAAGACCGCGCGCTACTACTATTACCCGGGCTGGCACGAGCCCGGCACCACGCAAGGGTTTGGCTTCAACCGGAGAGCGTACGAGGCCCTTCCGGTCGATCTGCGGCGGACGCTCGACCACGCCGCGGCGGCCGTCCAGGTTTATGGTCTCAGCGACTTTCACGCGAAGAACTCCATCGCGCTCGGCCGGCTCAAGACTGATTTCAAGGACAAGGTCGAGGTTCTCCAGCTGCCGGTGCCAGTGCTACGCGATCTCAAGAAGTTGTCGTCCGAAGTCGTCAGGGAAGAATCCGAGAAGACCCCGATGGCCCGGAAGGTGCACGCGTCCTTCACGAAGTTCCAGGCGCTGGTGGGCGCCTGGGACCACGTGGCCGAAGGCGCCTACCACCAGTTCGTCTCGGTGAAATGAAATTCGCCTTCCGAGCGTTTCGCTGGTTCTGGGTGGCTGCATCGATTCTTCTCTGGCTGCCCGCCTACGCGGCCCATGGGCAGGAAGCGCCTCGCCCGTTCCGGGTTGGCGTCCTGAACGCGGCGTGGGCGGCGAGCCATCCGACCGTGGAAGGGCTCAAGGCCGGGCTCAAGGAGCTCGGCGTCGAAGATGGGCGCGACGTGACCTTCGACATCCGCTTCACCGAAGGGAAGCTGGACACGATGCCCGCGGCCGCCGAGGCTCTCGTCAAGGCGGGCGTCGACCTGATCTTCACGAGCCAGGAGGCGGCCACCCAGGCCGCCAAGGACGCGACGAAGAGCGTGCCGATCGTGTTCACCCTGGTAGGCGACCCGGTGGGCGCCGGTATCGTCGCCAGCCTCGCCCAGCCCGGGGGCAACGTGACGGGCATCTCGAGCCTGCAGACCGAGCTCGTGGCGAAGCGCCTTGAGGTCCTCAAGACGCTCGCCCCGGCCGTCCGCCGGGTCTGGCTCATCTACTACGGCGTCGATCTGAGCACGACGCCCATGGTCCGCAAGGCGCTCGAGGCGGCGCAGCGCATGAAGCTGGAGGTGGTGCCGAAGGGCGTGCTCGACGCGAGCGACCTGAGGCGCGTGCTGCGCGAGGTCCGGCGCGACGACGCGGTGCTCACCCCGGAAGGCTCGAGCCCGGATCTCGCCATCGCGATCATCGAGCAGTCGCTCGCGTTGAAGGTCCCCGCCGTGTTCGGGACGGCACTCTGGGTCGGCTATGGCGGTCTCATGTCATACGGCCCGGATTACTACGCCCAGGGGGTACAGGCGGCCGCGCTGGTCGCCAAGATCCGGCGGGGCGCCCGGCCCCAGGACCTGCCCGTCGAAGGCGCCGAGAAGATCGATCTCGCGGTGAACCTCAAGACCGCGGACCTTCTCGGGCTCACCGTGCCGCGCAAGATCCTGCTCCGGGCCGACGCGTTCCGCCGATGAAGATGCCGGGCGCGGGCGGGCGACTCTTCCGCAAGTACGTCGTCGTCCTGCTCGTTCTGGTCGGCGGGGTGCTGATGGCGTCGAGCCTGGTCGAGCTATATTTCTCCTACCGGGAGACCCAGCGCTCGATCGTCCGGGTCGAGCGCGCGAAGGCGGTGGCGGCGGCCGTCGGGATCGAGCAAGTCTTGAAGGAGATCGAGCAGCAGGTGCGCGAGACGACCCGGACCGCGTCCGACGATCCCGACGCGAGCCAGGTGGGACAGGGGAGGCTGGGGTTTCGCCAGGGTCTGGGGGCCGCGCTGGCCGAGCAGCGCGAGCTCGACTTCCTCAGAGTCCTTCGCAATGTGCCCGCGGTCAGCGAGCTGAGCCATCTCGACCTATCGGGCAAAGAGCAGCTTCGCGTGTCTCGCCTGGAGCCGGATGTCGTCGGCAGCCAGGAGGACTTTTCCAAGGCGCCCAAGTTCCTCGAGGCAAGAGGGGGCAAGACGTACTGGAGTCCCGTTTACTTCAAGAACGAAACCGAGCCGTACGTGACGCTGGCCGTGCCGCTCGGCAAGTATGCCCTGGAGGTGACCACGGCGCAGATCAGCCTGGGCGCCGTCCTGAAGGCCGTGTCGCAGATCGAGGTCGGCCCGGGCGGCTATGCCTACGTGGTGGACTCCCAGAACCAGCTCGTGGCCCATCCGGACGGTCGGCTGCTGCGGGAGCGGCGGGATGTGTCCGGCCTCGTCCAGGTGAAGTCGGCGCGGGCCGACCGCCCGGGGCTCGCGGCAGACGCTCCGGCCGCCATGGTCGCCGACGGCCTCGGCGGCGGGCGGGTCCTCGCGGCGCACGCGGCCATCGCTCCCCTCGGATGGCTCGTCTTCGTCGAGCGGCCGGCGGCAGACGCCTACGCTCCTCTCCGGGCGCCCATCATCCGGAGCGTCGTCATCTTCGTGCTGGGCCTCGGGCTCTCGATCCTGGCGAGCCTCTTCCTCGCCCGGCGCATGGTCGCCCCGATCCGTGTCCTCCAGGAGGGCGCGGCGAGGATCGGCGCCGGGACGCTCGACCAGCCGATCGAGCTCCACACCGGCGATGAGATCGAGACCCTCGCCGCGTCGTTCAATCGCATGACGGCCAGCCTCAAGGAGTCCTACGAGGGCCTGGAGCAGAAGGTGGAGGCGCGCACGCGGGAGCTGGCCGACGCCAACCGCGACCTGACCGTGGCGCTGGAGCAGCAGACCGCGACGAGCGAGATCCTGCGGGTGATCAGCCAGTCACCCACCGACGTCCAGCCGGTCTTCGATACGATCGTGCGAAGCGCGGTGCGCCTGTGCGATGGGCTGTACGGCACCGCCCACCGGTTCGATGGCGAGCTCGTTCACCTCACCGCCCATCACAACTGCGCGCCGGAGGCGCTCGAGGCGCTCCGGCGAGCGTTCCCGATGCGGCCGGACCGCCACATGATGTCGGGACGGGCGATCCTGACGCGGGCCATTGTCCACGTCGAGGATGTGCTGGCCGACCCCGAGTACCCGGCGCAGGTCGGGCGGGCGGGAGGCTTCCGGGGCGTGCTCGCGGTTCCGATGCTGCGCGAGGGGATCCCCATCGGAGCCATCGTCGTCATCCGGGCGCAGCCGGGGCCGTTCTCGACGGCCCAGATCGAGCTGCTCAAGACCTTTGCCGACCAGGCGGTGATCGCGATCGAGAACGTGCGCCTCTTCAAGGAGCTGGAGGTGCGCAACCGCGACCTCACCGAGGCGCTGGAGCAGCAGACGGCGACGAGCGAGATCCTGCAAGTGATCAGCCAGTCGCCGACCGATGTACAGCCGGTGTTCGATGCCATCGCCCGGGAAGCCATGCGGTTGTGCACCGCCTCCTACGGTGTCGTCGGGAGGTACGACGGTCAAATGCTGCACCTGGCCGCCCACGAGCATGTCCGCCCTGAAGGAGTCGAGGCGATGAGGCGTCTGTTCCCGACTCGCCCCAGCCGAGCGACCACGAGCAGTCGCGCAATCCTCGAGCGGGCGGTGGTGCATGTGGCGGACGCGCTCGCAGACCCCGATTACGATAAGTCGGTGGCTTCCGGCCTCCAGAACCGGAGCGTTCTTGCCGTGCCGATGCTGCGCAATGGTGAGCCGATCGGGACGATCTCGGTGGGCCGGCTCGAGCCTCAGCCGTTCAGCGACACCCAGATCGCCCTGCTGCAGACTTTCGCCGATCAGGCGGTGATCGCGATCGAGAACGTGCGCCTGTTCAAGGAGCTGGAGGAGCGGACGCAGGAGCTGACCCGCTCGGTGGAGGAGCTCCGGGCGCTCGGCGAGGTGGGGCAGGCGGTCAGCGGCAGCCTGGACATCCAGTCCGTCCTCACCAGCATCGTCTCCCACGCGGTCGCACTCTCCAAGAGCGACGCCGGCACCATCTACGAGTTCGATGAGTCGACGCAGTCGTTCGTGCCCCGGGCGAACTACGGCATGTCGGAGGACTTGATCGAGGCTCTCCGCCAGTCTCATATCCGGGTCGGCGAGGGCGCCGTCGGACAGGCGGCGAGGACGGGCGCCGCGTTCCAGATCGCCGACCTCGAGCGGGAGCCGCACTACGCGCTGCGCTTTCTGATCGAGGCGGGGTACCGGGCGCTCCTCGCCGTCCCGCTTCTGCGGGAGGGCCGCGTGATCGGCGGGCTCGTGGTCCGGCGGAAGGTGGCGGGGACGTTCCCGAAGTCGATCGTGGACCTGCTCCAGACCTTCGCGACGCAGTCGGTCATCGCCATCCAGAACGCGCGGCTCTTCCGGGAGATCGACGAGAAGAGCCGGGCCCTCGAGGAGCTGTCGCGTAACCAGGAGCAGCTGTCACGGCTCTCGACGGCGCTCCAGGAGCCGCTCTCCCTCAGCGAGCAGCTCACCCGCGTCCTGGACGCTGCGCGGCAGGTGGTCGGTCTCGACCACCTCTACATCTGGACGCCCAGTCCCGTGGCCGACGGATTCATGGTCAGCGCTGGAGCCGGGCTCGGAGAGAGTGACTGGCGAGATCTGGTCGGCGTGACGATACCCCGCGGCGAGGCGGGAGCGTTGGAGGCTGTCTACCGAGATGGTGAGCCGCTGCTCTTCAGCGAGACCCACCCGGTGCCGGAGAAGTATCGACTCCGCCCTCCGTACTCGGCGATAGCCGCCCTGAGGCTCAAGGCGTTTCTCGTCAGTCCCATGATCGCCCGCGGCCGGACGGTGGGCGTTCTCAGCGCGGACAACCGAGTGAGCCGGGTGCCGATTCTGCCCCACACCGTCGACCTGCTGCATACGTTCGCCGCCCAGGCGGCGGTCGCGGTCGAGAACGCGCGGCTGTTCCAGGAGATCCAGGAGAAGAGCCAGCAGCTCGAGCTCGCGAGCAAGCACAAGTCGCAGTTCCTCGCCAACATGAGCCACGAGCTGCGCACGCCCATGAACGCCGTGCTCGGCTACACCGACCTCATCCTGGACGACATCTTCGGCGACGTGCCCCCGCCGATCCGCGAGACCCTCGAGCGGATCAAGACCAACGGGCAGCACCTCCTGGCCTTGATCAACGACGTGCTCGATCTCTCCAGGATGGAGGCGGGGCAGCTCACGCTCTCGCTCGGCGACTACGCGATGGGCGAGGTGGTCCACGCGGTGGTGTCGGCGGTGGAGTCCCTCGCCGCCGGCAAGAAGCTCGCCTTCAAGGCGATCGTCCCGGCCGATCTGCCGCGGGGCCGCGGCGACGAGCGACGCCTCACCCAGGTCCTCCTGAACCTGGCCGGCAACGCGATCAAGTTCACCGACGCCGGCGAGGTCACGATCGAGGCACGGTTGGCGGCCGGGGCCATCCTGGTGTCGGTGTCGGATACCGGCCCCGGGATCTCCGAGGCCGACCAGCAGAAGATCTTCGAGGAGTTCCAGCAGGCCGACAGCTCCAGCACCAGGAAGAAGGGCGGCAGCGGCCTCGGGCTCTCGATCTCCCGCCGGATCGTAGAGCTCCACGGGGGACGCCTGTGGGTGGAGTCGGCTCTCGGGGAAGGGTCTACCTTCTATTTCACGGTACCGCTGTGGGTGGAGCGGCCGGCGGAGCGAGCATGAAGAAGCGTGTCCTGGTCGTCGAGGACCACGAAGAGAACCGGCGCATCCTGCGCCTCCTGCTGGCGAGCGCGAGCATCGATATGATCGAGGCCGTCACCGGCGAGGAGGGAGTGGCGGCGGCGGAGAGGGAGCGCCCGGATCTCATCCTCATGGATATCCAGCTCCCGGGCCTCGACGGCTACGAGGCGACGCGACGGATCAAGGCCAATCCTGCCGTCCGTCACATCCCGATCATCGTCGTCACCTCCTACGCGCTCAGCGGCGACGACGTCAAGGCGTTCGAGGCCGGCTGTGATGCCTACGTCACCAAGCCCTTCGTGCCGCGCGAGCTCCTGGCCAAGGTCCGGGAGTTTCTCGCGAAGCAACCGGGAGCCTCCGCGTGAGGACCCCGCCGAGGATTCTGATCGTGGACGACACGCCCGCCAACGTGCACATCCTCCAGGCGCGGCTGGCCGCCAACGGCTACGACATCGTCACCGCCACCGACGGCGAGGAAGCGCTCGCCGTCGTGCGGGAGGCCCAGCCGGACCTCATCCTGCTCGACGTGATGATGCCCAAGCTGGACGGGTTCGAGGTCTGCCGGCGTCTCCGATCGGACGCAGCCATCCCCTTCATCCCGATCATCATGGTCACGGCCAAGTCCGAGCCCAAGGACATCGTGGCTGGCCTCGAAGCCGGGGGCGACGAGTACCTCGCCAAGCCCGTGGATCAGGCGGCGCTGGTGGCCCGGGTCAAGTCGATGCTGCGCATCAAGAGCCTTCACGACACCGTGCAGGGCCTCGCCGAGGAGCGCGCCGAGTGGAACCGGACGCTCGAGCGTCGCGTCGCGGAGCAGGTCGGTCAGATCGAGCAGCTGGGTCGGCTCAAGCGCTTCTTTTCGCCCCAGCTCGCCGAGCTCATCGTCGCGGGGGGAGCGGACGATCCGCTCAAGACCCACCGGCGCGAGGTGACGGTGGTGTTCCTCGACCTCCGGGGCTTCACTGCGTTCGCGGAAACGGCCGAGCCCGAGGAGGTCATGGGCGTCCTCCGCGAGTACCACGCCGAGATGGGGCGGCTCATTCTCGAGCACGAGGGCACTCTCGAGCGGTTCACCGGCGACGGGATGATGATCTTCTTCAACGATCCGGTACCGGTGCCGGATCCGGCCGAGCGCGCGATCCGCATGGCGCTGGCCATGCGCGATCGCGTTCACCACCTCGCGACGGGCTGGCGGAAGCGTGGCCATGACCTCGCGCTCGGTGTGGGGATCGCGCAGGGCTACGCCACCATCGGAGCCATCGGCTTCGAGGGACGCTGGGACTACGGCGCCATCGGCACCGTCACCAACCTGGCCGCGCGCCTGTGCGGGGAGGCCAAGGGCGGGCAGATCCTCGTTTCCTCTCGCGTGGCGGGAATCCTCGAGGAGATGATCGAGCTGGAAGAGATGGGAATGCTCACGCTCAAGGGGTTCGCCAGGCAGATCCCCACCTTCAACGCGGTGGGGCCAAAGAAGCCGGCCTCCTGAAGTCAGCAGGGTGCGCTGGCCTCGACCACCGCCCGCCCACAGCGCGATCCGCCGGAACCATTCACGAGCGCGGATGGTTGACATGGCCCCGGAGGGCTCCGTAGGCTGGGGAGGCCGATGAGGCGTCCGTATCGTCAGCCCGGGCTCGAGCTGCGGCCCCGGTCGGGACCGCCCGATCCGCTCGCCAAGACCCTGCAGGAGGACCTGCGGTCGCTCGGCTACCTGCGAGCCGGGATCGACGGGCGGTTCGGCGCCGGCACCGCGAGCGCGGTTCGCGCGCTCCAGTACGACCTGCTGACCGCCGGGCAGCACGGAAGCGACGGCGACGCCCCGGTGGCGCTGCAGACGTTCAATCGCGGCCGCGTGACCGGCCCGACGGGCGTGGTCGACGAGCGGCTGGCCGCGTGCATCGAGGACATCCTGGGCGACCAGCGGATCCCGACGCTGCCTCGGTCCGCCGAGCCGGTGCGGGCCAATCAGGACGCCCTGGCCGAGATCCAGCGGCTCGTCGGGCTGCCCGTCCCGCGCCCGTTCCTCCTCGCGATCTTCCTCCAGGAGAGCGGCGGCCTGCACTACCGGGTGCCGAGCGGCGACAACGCCGACAACTTCATCGTGGTCGGGCTCGATCACGGCGACCACGGCCGTCCGGACCGCATCACGTCGCGGGGCTACGGCATCGGGCAGTTCACGCTCTTTCACCATCCTCCGACCGCCGCCGAGGTGGCCACCGTGATGGTGGACCCGGTGAAGAACGTCCAGCGCGCGGTGAGGGAGCTCCGCAGCAAGTACGAGCTCTTCGTCGCCGGCTCGACCTCCGGCCAGCAGGCGGACGACCGGATCCACGAGATCGGCGACGGAGCGCTCCGGCCCTGCCGCTTCGCCGCGAACGATCCGCGCTACATGACCGACTGCGCGCGGTGCGCGGCCGAGCATCTCGTCGACATCGCGGCCGGGGCTCCGGTCTATCGCGGCGCCACCGACACGCTGCATCCGACCCGGTACCACCCGGAGACGTCGTACGCTCTCGTGCCGGACCGGGCGGCGCTCGGCTGCGACTGGCCCTACGCGGTGCGGCGCTACAACGGGTCCGGGGTCGACTCGTACCACTACCAGTTCCAGGTCCTGCAGCGGCTGACCAAGCCGCCGGTGAGCGCGTGAAGACCATCGTGTTCTGTGCGGACGGGACGTGGAACGGCCCCGGTCAGCCCGAGGAGCAGGAGGAGCAGGGCGGCCGCCGGACGAACGTCTTCAAGCTGTTCCTGAATCTGGCCGGTGATCTCTCGCCGGACAGCCTGCGCTCGGCCGACGAGCAGGAGCGGAGCGTCACCGGAGCCGACGGCCGGGTCACGCAGATCGCCAAGTACCTGCACGGGGTCGGCGACTCGAAGAACTTCCTGGTGCGGGTCCTCGGGGGCGGGGGTGGCGCCGGGCTCGTCACGCGGATCGTGCGCGGCTACACGTTCATCTCCCGGAACTTCGAGCCGGGCGATCGCATCTTCATCGTCGGATTCAGCCGGGGCGCGTACACCGCGCGGGCCCTCGCGGGCCTGATCGTGGCCCGCGGGCTGCTGGATCCCACGCGCAACGACCTCGCCGGCGACCGCGCGCAAGCCTACCGGCTGGGGTCGGCCGAGTGGTTCACGTATCGGCGCGAGGTCCTGAAGGAGCGCAAGCGCCTGCTGCGTACCCTCGCCGAGGTCGCGGTCGATCTGCCCGGGTTCCTGCAGTCGCCGGCCATCGCGCCGAGGATCGCCGACGTCCCGATCGAGGCGGTCGTGGTGTGGGACACGGTCGGATCGCTCGGGATTCCCGCCTACAACCTGAAGACCGACACCCAGCTCGACGCGTTCCAGTTCGCGGACCTGGTCCTGAGCCCGAAGGTGCGCCACGGCCTCCACGCGGTCTCGATCGACGAGGAGCGTTCGAACTTCACGCCGACCCTCTGGGACCCCGACGACCGCATCGTCCAGGTGCTGTTCCCGGGCGCGCACGCCGACGTGGGAGGCGGCTACCCGGAGAGCGAGAGCGGGCTGTCGGACGGCGGCCTGCGGTGGGTCGTCGAGGAGCTGACCAGGCTGGGCGTCGCGTTCGCCGCGAAGCCGGCGGTCACCCTGAAGCCCGACGCGTGCGGGATCGCCCACGCTCCGTGGGCCCAGGCCCCGTGGACCCTGCTGCCCACCGGCCAGCGCGCGTTCCCGCCCGGATTGGCCGTCCATCGCTCGGTCGTGGAGCGACTCGCCGGCGCGGATCGGCTCCGCGCCGCCGGGCAGCCGGCCTACAACCCCGCGAGCCTCGCCGACTCCTACGTCGCCGCGGGGCAGCTCAAGCCGGGCGCGCGCGTCATCGGCTGATCCGCGCGCCGGCGGCGCGTCCCGACGCCGCCGCGCCTCCGGACACGCCCTCCAGCCGGAGCGTCTCGACGTCGGCGATCACCACCTCGGGGTAGAGATAGGCGGTGCTGTAGATCTCGCGGACCACCCCCCGGGGGTCGATCAGGAAGACCTTGAGGACGTGGCTCAGCGGATCGGGCTCGTCCGCTCGCCCCCCCGCCACGACCCGGACGTCCTGGCCGAAGCCCTGGAGCAGGGGAGTGAGGGCGTGGGGCGAGCGCGTGGTGAGGAAGTGCCACTCGACGCCCCGCGAGGCCTGCTCCCCCGCGTACTGCCGCATCACTGTCGGCGTGTCGTGCCCGGGGTCGAAGGAGAGGGTGACGAGCCTCACGCGCGATCGGAGGGTGGGAGATCGCTCGACCGCGTCGCCGACCGCGTCGAAGACCCGATAGGCGAGCGGACAGCCCCACGCATCCGCACACCGCGTGTAGACGAAGCTCAGGAGCGTGATCTTGCCGGTCGTCAGCTCGGCCAGCGGGCGGGAGCGTCCCTCCAGGTCGACGACCGTGCCCCGCGGCGCACGCATGATGGGATGCAGGGTGTAGGTGCCGGGAGCGGGGGGCACGAAGTCCGCCTTCACCGGGGGCGGCTGATCGCGAGCCTCGTCGCCGTGGCCCCAGCTCGCGGTGGTGAGGGCCAGGACGGCCCCCACCACCAGCACCGACTCGCGTAGCGGGCGCGGCACGCTGCCCGCCCTACCGCGCGCTGGCGAGCGGCGCGCTCTGGTACGCGGCCTTGGTGGCCTTCGTGCCGAACTTCATGTGGTGCGCGCGGCCCAGCTTCTCCTTGTAGAAGTCGACCTCGAAGGTCGGGGTCAGCTCACGACCGTCCCACTTGAACGCCCGCACGAACTGCTCGTCGTCCGCGCCCGCCTTGTCCCAGCGGGCGAGCAGCGAGGAGGAGATGTACACCCGGGTGCCGTCCCAGCTCTGGGAGATCATGTTGACCTGCTTGCCGGTCACCTTCTCGTAGGTCTGGCGGGGCTGCTCGGGATTGGTCAGGTCGAAGTAGCGCGTCTTGCCGTCCATGAAGGTGTTGACCCAGAGGCCGGTGCCGTCGTTGCGGATGCTGATGTCCACCGGCAGCGGGATCTTCGCCGGGTCCCCGATCGTGGCCACCTCCTTGGCCTGCCACTCGCCGGCCGCGTCCGGCTTCACGAGCCAGAGCTTGGAGGTGAGCGCGGTCGCGGTGATCGCCCAGTTGTCGCCGTCCTTCAGCGACCAGCGAATCTCGAGCGGCGCTCCCGGGACCGCGAGCACCCGCTTGGGCTTCATGGCCTTGAGATCCCACGCGACCATCGTGTTGCCGAAGCGCTTCATGGCCTCGGGGTTGGCGACGACCTTGCCCAGCTCCGTCATGTAGTTGTTCCACCCGGTGAAGCTCGAGCTCAGCAGCACGTTCTTCTGGGGGTTGATCGCGATGTCGTAGGCGTAGCCGTCCCCGCCGTCCGTGGTCGGCATCGCGTAGGTGGTGATCAGCTCACCCTTGTTGCTGTAGAGCGCCATGCCGGTCGTCCCGCCCTTGTCCTGGCGGTTGGACAGGCTCTGCACCAGCATCCGTCCCGGCAGGGCGTAGAAGGTGTGGGGGCCGACGTAGCCGGTCTTGGCCGGCATGTCGGTGATGCGCTTCACGATGCGCGGCTTCGCGGGGTCGGTGCCCACGTCGAAGACGAAGATCCGGCTGTCGTCGAGCCCGCCCGCCCACAGGAAGCGGCGGTCGTCGGTGAAGCCCATGTGGTGGGCCTCGCCCCGGCCTCCCACCGAGACCTTGTGGATCACCTTCCCGTAGCGGGGCGACGAGGGGTTGACGTCGATGGTCACGAGCTTGTCCCATCCGTCGCCGACGCCCTTCACGCCGAGCGTCCACACGTACAGGTAGTCTTCCTGACTCTTGATCAGGTTGCCCATGTACGGGGAGTTGCAGGTCTCGTCGGCGAGCGCCGGCGGCGTCCAGGTCGAGACGAGGACGGCCAGCAAGGCGACGGGCCACAGGCGGGACGCGCAGAGTAAGCGAGCAGGAAATGATCGCATGTGCTTGCCTCCTTCAATGGTGAGGCGGAATTCCTCTCTTGAACGATGGCCGCCCCATTGCGGCGTCGATCGTACCGGCCCTCCCACAGGACAGCGCGGCCAGGTGCCCTGGAGCATCGGCAATGCCAAGAGACTGGCCTCTCGGGAAAACGCCAGGTTGCGGCGCAGTCAGCCGACGGAGTCCGGGCACCATGCCCGAATCGGGCAACGACGGGTCGGGCACGGGGCGAGCGGGACGTCCCCGCCTCCTCGGTGTGGGTGCTAGCTCCGGCCCAGCTCGGCGACCGACTTCAACGGGGTGCCGTCCTTGCGGGTGATCGCCCGCCGGGCGGGCCAGGTCTGATCGCCGAAGGTGGGCTGCCAGCAGGAATGCTTTCCGGCCCCGCCGGTCACGATCACGGTCAGGTCGTCCGGGGAGCGCACCGCCGGCACCATGGTGTCGGGCGCGTCCTTGGCCCCGCGCTGGATCAGGTGGGCGCGGTACTCGTCGCCCAGGCGGGCCAGCGGAAAGCGGGCGTGCTCGAACATGAACTCCTTGACCTGCCGCTTGGTGAAGCCGTCACGCGCGATGGTGGCGGCGTGCTCGGGCCCGAGCGAGAGCAGGGGATGGCCGCCGGCCAGGATGTTGTTGCTGCCCGCCTGGCCCATCGCGCCCGCCACCACCTTGAGGATGCCGAGCCCGGTGTAGCTGAAGTGGTCCTGGATGTTGTGCGGCCCCTCGCAGGCGATCGCGGTCACCACGCTCGTGTCGGCCGGGAATCCGTGCTCGACGTGCAGGGGCTCCCACGGGTTGGCCTCCTCGTTCTCGGCCACGCAGTAGGCGATCTTGGCCGGGCTGCCCTGCGTCGCACGGTCGCCGGTGCCGGGGAGCCCGCCGCCCACGTTCATCAGCAGCAGCCGGATCGCGCGCCCGATCGTGAGGTTCGCGCGGAAGCCCTGGCCGAAGGCGTTGTAGCCCGAGTTGATC
>DATJIR010000142.1:0-18858 GCA_035493135.1 Verrucomicrobiia bacterium | reverse complement strand
AGCGTCAGGCGGTCCACCACGGGAACCGCGAGCCATCCCGGCTGGTTACCCGGTCTCAGAAAGGGGAACACTATGCGGAGGACGCACCTTGGATCGTGGGTCGTGCTCGGGTTCGCCGTCCTGGCCCTGACGACGGCGGTCCCGGCCGAGGCCCAGAAGAAAACCCTCGTGGTGGCGCTCAACCAGGACCCCGATCTCCTGGACCCGACGCTGTCGCGCACCTACGTCGGCCGGATCATCTTCGAGCACATGTGCGAGAAGCTCTACGAGCTCGACGAGAACCTCCGCATCTTCCCGCAGCTCGCGGCGGGCATGCCCGCGATCTCCGACGGCGGCAAGACCGTGACCATCAAGCTGCGGGGCGGCGTGAAGTTCAACGACGGCACCCCGATGACCGCGGAGGCGGTGAAGTTCTCGCTGGACCGGCACCGCGAGATGAAGGGCTCGAACCGGCGAAGCGAGCTCGACTCGGTCAACACCGTCGAGGTCGTCGATCCCCTCACGGTGCGCCTGCGCCTGAAGGCCCCGTTCTCGCCGCTGGTGGCCACCCTCGCCGACCGGTCGGGCATGCCGGTCTCGCCCGCGGCGGTCAACAAGCTGGGCGACAAGTTCGCCACCGCGCCGGTGTGCGTGGGGCCGTGGTCCTTCGTCGAGCGCGTCCCGCAGGACCGCATCGTGCTCGAGAAGTCCAAGCACTACTTCGACTCCGGCCAGGCCCACTTCGACCGCCTCGTGTTCCGCATCATCCCCGACGACAACGTGCGCCTCGCCAACCTGCGCTCGGGCGACATCGACGTCATGCACCAGGTCGCCCCCACCGACTCCGTGAACCTCAAGAAGGAGGGACGCTTCGACGTCTCGAGCGTGACCGGCATCGCCTACACCGGGGTCACGATCAACCTCCGCAACAAGACCGGCAAGACCCAGCCAGCCGGCGATCTCGGCACGCCGCTCGCCAACGATCCCCGGGTGCGCGAGGCCTTCGACCTGAGCCTCGATCGGGAGGCCATCAACCAGGTGGCGTGGGACGGTCAGTACACGCCCGGCTGCACCCCGATCTCGCCGGTGAGCCCGTTCTACGACAAGGCCCGCAAGTGCCCCGGGCGGGACGTGGCCAAGGCCAAGCAGCTCCTGGCCGCGGCGGGCCTGCCGAACGGCTACGCGTTCGAGCTCACCGTCGTGAACGACCCGCAGCAGCGGCGCTTCGGCGAGGTCATCCAGGGGATGGCCCGCGAGGCGGGCTTCAACATCTCCCTGCGGCCGAGCGAGTTCGCCTCCGCGCTGACCGACGACGACAACGGCAAGCTCCAGGCCTTCGCCATCGGCTGGAGCGGGCGCGTGGACCCCGACGGCAACATGCACCAGTTCCACACCTGCGGGGGCAGCCTCAACACCACCCACGTCTGCGACGAGGCGGTCGACGCGCTGCTGAACCGAGCGCGCGAGGTGAGCGACCAGGGGGAGCGCGCGAAGCTCTACCGCGAGGCGATCGACAAGATCAACGCGCGCCGCAACGTCATCTATCTCTACCACGCGAACTACATCGTGGCGTACCCGAAGAACCTGAAGGGCTACAAGGCGGTGCCGGACGGGCTGATCCGGATCAAGGGGGTGTCCTGGAACTAAGCGGGTCCCGGTGCTCGATTTCCTGATCCGGCGGGTCGCGATCTCGGTCGTGACCCTGTTCGTGATCAGCCTGATCGTCTTCACCGGGGTCCGGATGATCCCCGGCGACCCGGCCCGCGTCATGGGCGGCACCGACGCCGACGCGGCCGGGCTCGCCGAGATCCGGCAGAAGTACGGCCTCGACGCGCCCATCGCGGTCCAGTACCTCCGGTGGGTCGGGCTCGCGCTGCAGGGCGACCTCGGGGAGTCCATCCGCACGCGCGAGTCGGTGGTGTGGACGGTGGCCCGCAAGCTGCCGATCACGATGGAGCTGGCTACGCTGTCGCTCCTGGTCGCCCTCGGCATCGCCATCCCCGCCGGGGTCTTCTCCGCGGTCCGGCGCAACTCGGTGTGGGACTTCGTGGTCAACGCGGTCTCGCTCTGCGGCCTCTCGGTCCCGAGCTTCTGGCTGGGCCTCATGCTGATCCTGCTCCTGTCGGTGCGGCTGCACTGGCTCCCCGCCTCCGGCTTCGTGCCCCCGTGGGAGGACCTGGGGGCGAACCTGCGCCGCATGCTGATGCCCGCGTTCGTGCTGGGCGCCGGGCTCGCCGCGGTGCTGATGCGGCAGACCCGCAACAGCATGATCGAGATCCTGAGCGCCGACTACATCCGCACCGCGTGGAGCAAGGGGCTGGCCGGGCGAGCGGTCATCTTCCGCCACGCCTTCCGCAACGGGCTGATCCCGGTGGTCACGATCCTCGGCCTGCAGACCGGCGCCCTGATGGGCGGGGCGGTGGTCACCGAGCAGATCTTCGTGGTGCCCGGCTTCGGGCGCCTGATCGTGGAGTCGGTGTTCACCCGCGACTACCCGCTCGTGCAGGGCGTGGTGCTGATCACCGCCAGCGCCTACGTCCTGATCAACCTGCTGGTCGACCTCTCCTACTCCCTGCTCAACCCGCGCATCCGCATCGGAGGGGCGACCGGTGGCGGCTGAGCGGCGCGGGCGGCTCTGGCGACGGCTGTGGCGGCGGCCGCCCGCGGTGGTGGGCGCCGCGGTGGTGCTCTTCTTCGTGGCCCTGGCGCTCGGGGCCCCGTGGATCGCGCCGGCCGACCCCCAGCGCTCGGACTACGGAAAGATCCGCAAGCCGCCCACCGCGGCCAACCCGTTCGGCACCGACGACCTCGGCCGGGACAACTTCTCCCGCGTGGTCTGGGGCACGCGGATCTCGATGCAGGCGGGGGTGTTCTCGATCCTCCTCGCGATCGCCATCGGGGTGCCGGCCGGCCTCGTGGCCGGCTACCGCAGCGGCGGCGTCATCGATCAGCTGATCATGCGGCTGACCGACGCGTGGCTGTCGTTCCCGTTCCTGATCCTCGCCATCGGCCTCGTCACCATCATGGGCGCCTCGCTGACCAACGCCACCGTGGCGATCGGCCTCGCGGCCACGCCCACCTACATCCGGCTCACCCGGGGGCTGGTGCTCGGGACCCGCGAGGAGGAGTACGTGCAGGCGGCGCAGGCCCTCGGCGCGGGCGGGCTGCGGACGATCCTCCGCCACATCCTGCCCAACATCGTCAGCGCCCTGCTCGTGCAGGCGACGGTGTCGATCCCGGGCGCCATCATCGCGGAGGCCATCCTGTCCTTCCTCGGCCTGGGGGTGCAGCCCCCCACGCCGAGCTGGGGCACCATGCTCAACACCGCCCAGCAGTTCCTCGAGACCGCGCCCTGGATGGCCTGGTGGCCCGGCCTCGCGATCTTCTCGCTGACGCTGTCGTTCAACCTGGCCGGGGACGGCCTCCGCGATCTGCTGGACCCCAGAGACTACTAGCCACGCGAGGCGCGCGCAGGTATCCTCGCCGGGACCACGTGGAGACTCCGGCATGACGTGCCCGCGGTGCCAGCTCGAGAACGACGCCGGCGCGCTTTTGCGAGGATTGCGGCGCCCGGCTCGAGGCGACCTGCCCGAGCTGCGGCACCCCCGTCACGCCCGGCAAGAAGTTCTGCCGCTCCTGCGGAGCGGCGCTCACGCCCGAGCCCGGCCGCCCCGAGTCCTACACCCCGCGGCATCTCGCGGAGAAGATCCTCACCTCCAAGGCCGCTCTCGAGGGCGAGCGCAAGCAGGTCACGGTGCTGTTCGCCGATCTCAAGGGATCGATGGAGCTGCTGGCCGACCGCGACCCCGAGGAAGCCCGGAAGCTCGTGGACCCGGTCCTGGAGCGGATGATGGAGGCGGTTCACCGGTACGAAGGCACGGTGAACCAGGTCATGGGCGACGGGCGGGAGGCGGAGGCGGAGGTGGCCCTACCCTAGACCGGTCGCGCTATTGGAATATGTCCGCGATCGTCACCCGGACTTCGGGAAACGCCATCGGCGAGACTTCCCCGTCTCGCCCGACCTCTCGCCTGGACACGTACGAGCCTCCCCGCGGCTCCCGGTGCACGAGGACGCACTCTCCCTGGACGTCCACGATCCACACTTCCGGAATTCCCGCCCGCGCATAGAGCGGCAGCTTGAGGTCCCGGTCACGCCGGAGCGAGGCATCGGAGACCTCGACCAGGAGCAAGACGTCCGAGGGTGTGGCCCACGCCTCGCGGTAGGGCGTCTCCCTCGGACGTAGCACCGTCAGGTCGGGCTCGGGAGCCGAGCGCGGGCTCAGCGGGAGCGTCATCTGAGGAACGACCAGCCCGCGTGCGCCAACTCCGACCACCAGCTGTCACCCCGGCGATCCGTCACTGCCCGGCTTACGATACACCGAGCCGGCCTCAGCGCTCGGGTGAGAGAAGGGAGGTCAGGTCCCGCAGGTCCTTCAAGGTGTCCGCCCGATTCACGATCTCGACGACGCTCCGAGCACGCGCGGCCCCCAGCGGGCCCGCCGCGAGCGCGACGAACTTCTCCACGATTTCCTCGGCCGGCACCGGGGCCTCGAAGTCGCCGCGCACCACGCTGGTGACCCCGGCGAGCCTACGCCCATCTTTGAGCGCGACCTCGACCCGCGCGGTGGGAGCGTCGGCGCGCCGCGGCGACATCTCCGGGTCCACGCGCACCTCCACGCGGCCCGCGAGGGCCCGGATGCGCGGGTCGCCGAGGGCGGGCTCCACGAAGGCCGAGACGTCGGCGCGCCCGAGGACGAGCGCGGCGGCCACCGCGTACGGGATCGAGAACTTGGCGCCCAGCATCGAGGTCGGCGCGGCGCCGGCCATGCGCGGGCCGAACGGGATCGTGGTGACGACCACCCGCTCGACCTCAGCCGCCCGCAGCTCCCCGACGCGCGCCAGCGCGAGCAGCGCGTCGAGCGCGAAGTGGTTGTAGCGGCAGCAGGCGTAGAGCTTGAAGTAGTTCTGCTGGATGCGCAGCGGCCCGCCCAGGCCGTCAAGCGCGCGCTCGGGCTCGAAGCGATCGGCCAGGAGCGTGCCGTACACGTCGCTCGGGGCGTCGGGCAGCCCGGTGAACCCCGCGCGGTGGAGATCGACCGCGAGAATGCCCTCGAGACCCGAGCGCCCCGGGTACGCGTTGCGGATCGTCACGCCCTCGAGCGCGGTGGTCCAGGTGTTGGCCGGGCTCATGCTCGCCGACAGGTTGATCACCGAGCGGACGGAGGCCGCGTCGAGGCCGGCGAGTTTCGCGACCGCCACCGCGGTGCCGATGGTGCCCCACGTGCCGTGGGAGTGGACGTTCGGCTTCGGCGTGGTCGCGCTACCGAGCCGGGAGCAGACTTCGTAGCCCGCGATGACGCTCTCGAGCAGGCGGCGCCCGTCGGCCCCGGCGTCCTCCGCCACCGCGAGGGCGGCCGGCACCACGTGAATCGCGGGATGGCCGCCGCCGAGACGGCTGCCCTCGTCCACCTCGAGGGCGACGCCGGCGGTGGCGTTGGCGAACGTGGCCAGCAGCGGGTCCACCCGGCCCCCGTGACCGATGAGGGTCGCGCCGGCCCGCGACCGGCGCTCGTGCATGGCCGCCGCGAGCCGTCGGTTCTCCGGCTGCGCGCTGCCGGCCACCATCGCGCCGATGGTGTCGAGCAGGACCAGACGCGCGGCGCGGACCGCCTCGTCCGGCAGGCGATCCAGGCTCACCGCCTCGACGAACGCCGAGAGCCGGTCGAGGTAGTCCATGCGGACGGCCGCGCCCCTACCCGGCCGTCCCGCCGATGGGCGCCACCGGCCCGGTGCGCGCGAGGAACTGGCCGTAGCCCGGCTTCTGCTCGAGGCGGCCCTGGTTGAGGAGCACCTGGCCGCGCAGCACCGTCATCCACGGGCGGCCCTTCGACTTCCAGCCCTCGTAGAGCGTCCAGCCCGCCACCCCGTGATGATCGGCCACCCTGATGGTCCCGTCCGCCTCCGGGTCGATGATGGTGAGATCGGCGTCGGCGCCGACGCGGATGGCGCCCTTTCGCGGATAGAGCCCGAAGATCCGGGCCGGGTTCTCCGCCATCACCCGGGCCAGCCACGTCACGGGCAGGCCGCGCCTGACGACGCCCTCGCTCCACATGAGCGGCACCAGCGTCTCGATGGACGGGCTGCCGAACGGGATCGGGTTGCCCTTGCCGTCCACGAAGATGTTCTTCCAGCCCGGCTCCTTCAGCTCCTTGCGGCGCGGCGAGTGGTCGCTGGCCACGGTGGCGATGTAGCCCTCGCGGCTGCCCCCCCAGAGCGCGTCGCCGTCGCCGCCCCCGACCGGCCGCAGCGGCGGCCCGATCTTGGCGAGCGGGCCCCACGCCTCCATCTCCTTCTCGGTGAGCAGCAGGTACTGCGGGCAGGTCTCGGTCCACACGCGCTGCCCCCGCGCCTGCGCCACCTTGATCCGCTCGAGGCCGCCCCGGGTCGAGAGGTGGACGACGTAGACCGGGCACTTCGTCATCTCCCCGATGAGGATCGCGCGGTTGATCGCCTCCTCCTCGGTCCACGGGGGACACGTGGCCGGGAAGTCGGTGGGCTTCACCTTGCCCGCCGCGATTGACTTGTTCTCGAGGTGGTACAGGATGTCGCCGTTCTCGCAGTGGAGCTGGCAGACGCCGCCCAGCCCCGCGATGCGCTCCATGACCTGGGCGATGAACTCGTCCGGGCACATGCGGTTCGGGCGTCGCTTGTAGGTCATGAAGATCTTGTACGAGGTGACGCCCTGCGCGAACGCCTCGGCCAGCCCGTCGAGGATGTAGGGCTGGTTGTTCAGGATGAAGTGGAAGCCGAAATCGATCACCGACTGCGACCCCGCCTCGTCCCGCAGCCGCTTGAGCGCCTGGGGCAGCGTCTCGCGCGCCTGGTCGTCGTACTCCACGAAGGAGAGCAGGCTCGTCAGGCCCGCATGCGCGGCCGCCACCGGCCCGGTGTGCCAGTCGTCGTAGACCGCGCCCAGGTGCACGTGGCAGTCCATCAGGCCGGGCAGCACGTACTTGCCGGCGGCGTCGATGGTGCGCTCGGCGGGCGGCAGCATCGCCTCCGCCCCCAGCGCCACGATCTTGCCGCCGCTCACCGCCACCGCGGTCTCCAGCACCTCGGTCGGGGTGACCACGCGCCCGCCCTTGACGATCAGGTCGACGTGCGGGGCCGCCATCAGGACCTCCGCGGGGTAGGCTGCGTCAAGAGCCCATAGTGCTCGGGATGCCGGCGGCCGAGGAAGTCCCACCGCTTACGCGCCGGGGTCATGGTGTCGAGGTCGATGCGCGCCGCGATCAGCTCGTCGCCGGTGGTGGCGGCCTTGGCCAGCACCTGCCCCATCGGGCTCACGATGCAGGAGCCGCCGATGAGCTCCATGCCGTCCTCGATGCCGGCCTTGGCGATGCCGACCACGAAGAGGTTGTTCTGGTAGGCGCCCGCGCGCAGGCACAGCTCGTTCAGGTCGAGGGCCAGCGGCGAGAGCGGCGTGTTGTACCCGATCAGCACGATCTCGGCGCCCAGGAGCCCCAGGCTGCGGTAGGACTCGGGGAAGCGCCGGTCCTGGCAGATCGCGATGCCGACCTTCGCCTTCGCGGTGTCGAACACGCGATATCCGGTGTTGCCCGACTCGAAGAAGTGGGGCTCGTACACCTGCGCGTGCCCGTCGGGCGTGCGCACACCCGGAAGATGAATCTTTCTGAACGTTCCGGCCAGATGGCCGGTCTCGTCGGTCAGCAGCGCGGTGTTGAAGTAGCGCCCCTGGTCCTTCTCGCAGAAGCCCACGTGGCAGACGATGCGGGCCTCGCGCGCCCGCTGCAGCAGCGGCGCCAGCGCCTTCGGCGGCATCTCGGTCTCGAAGAACTGGTCGTAGTCGTCCCGCACGCGCTTGGGAAAGTAGGTGGTCAGCGCCATCTCGGGATAGGCCAAGATCTCGACGTCCTCCGCGACGGCCCGCTCGAGCAGGACCTGCATCCGCTCGACGATCTCCTCACGGCTCGTGCCCTCGTTGTTCGGGCCCATCTGCGCGGCGGCGACCTTGACGAAGCGTGCCATTGCGAGTCTCTCCTTGGTGGTTGGTGAAGCCTAGCCGATGAGCGCCCGCTTGCGGCAGTCCTCGAGCATCTCGATCAGCACCCGGCGGCACTGCCCGGGGTCGGTCACCTCGTGAGGGAAGCCGATGCGGCAGCCCTCGAGACCGCCGGCGACCCGAACCCGCAGCTTGAAGCCGAGCCGGTCGACCGCGACCATCTCGGCCGCGTCCGCGGCGACCGGGCCCAGCACGCGCGCGTACAGGATGAGCGCGTCGGCGTGATCCCGGTTCATGTGCTCGATGATCCCCGGGCCCGCGTCGGCGAGCGGATCGGGCCGGGCGCTCGCGTAGCCGTCGACCGTGAGCCAGTCCATGGCCCCGAACCCCCCGACGAAGTAGACGTCGGCGAGGTCGAGGCGCCAGAACCCGAAGTCGCCGTAGTCGACCCAGTGCACCGCGTTCGGGTGGCGCGCCAGGTAGGCCTCGCGGGCCGCGGCCCGGTCGGGGGGCGGCAGGCGCTCGGCCCGGCCCATCAGCGTGACGCGGGCCATCGCGAGCGGATCCTCGTGCCCGGCCTGGACGACGAGGAGACTCGCCCGCGGATCGGCGTCGAGGTTCTGGGTGTGCATCGCGAGCCCGCTGATCAGCACCAGCGGCCGGCCGCGCTCGTCGGGGGCGTAGGGCATCACCGAGACGAACGGATGCCCCGGGTGGCGGCGCGAGAGCGTGCCGAGCGTGCCGGACCGGCCCAGGTGCACCAGGGTGCGCGCCTGCTCGGCGAAGCCGGGCTCGGCCGGGCTCGGGCCGGCCGGGCGCCCGGAGTGACCGTGGGAGCTCATGCGCGGACTCTATCACCGTCGACGGCGAGCCGCTCGGCCAGCCGGCCCGCGCTCGGCGCCACGAAAACGGCGAGCGGGGCCTCCCGATTGCGCACCGTGAGCTCGTGGCGGGCGTGGTCCGACACGTCCAGGCCGGCGCGCGCGGCCACCTCCTCGGAGAGCACCAGGTCGCACGCGTAGTCCTTGGTGAGGGCCTCGAGCCGCGCCGCCACGTGCACCGTGTCGCCGACCGCGGTGAGGTACGTGGTGGTGGCGTAGCCCATCCGCCCCACCACCGCGGGGCCGGCGTGAATGCCGATGCCGAGGCGCAGCGGGGTCGTCAGGTCGGCGGCGAGCGTCCGGCTCAGCTCCTGCACCCGCGCGACCATCGCCGCGGCGGCCCGGATCGCCTGGCGGCAGCCCTCCTCCGGCCCGGTGTCCACGCCGAACAGGGCCATGACGCCGTCCCCGGTGAACTGGTTCACGATACCGCCCGCGTCGCCGATCGCCCCGCCGACCGCCTCGAAGTAGCGGTTGAGGATGAAGACCACGTCGTAGGGCAGCTTGCGCTCGGCGAGCCGCGTGAACCCCCGCAGGTCCGCGAAGAGCACCGCGATCGTCAGCTCGCGGCCCTCGCGGTGGTCGCCGACGCCGACCGCGTCGGCCGGGCCGGCGCCCGCCGGCACGAGCGGCACTACCGTCACGTCACGGGGCGGCCGCACCTGGCAGGCCAGGCGCACGTGGGCGGGCGCGCCCACCCGCCCGAGCACGCGCAGCTCCTCGGCGGTCGCGGCGGGCAGGTGCTCGGCGCCGCGGATCACCCGCACGCGACAGGTGGAGCACCGGCCGCGCCCGCCGCAGACGGACGCGTGCGGGATCCCGGCGAAGCGGCTCGCCTCGAGGATGGTGAAGCCGGCGGGGACCAGCACCTCGCGGCCCCCGGGATAGGTCACCCGGACCCCTTGCCGACGCCGCACGCGCTCGCGCGCGCCGCGGGCCGCCAGCACAAGCGCGATGATCCCGACGTGCCCCCAGAAGACGCCACGCGAGACCCGCCCAAGCACCACACGCTGCGCGGGGCTCGGCAGCTGCGCGTCGGCGAGCACGCGGGGCACGAAGGCGGGGTCCTCCGCTCGCCTGGTGATCTCGCGGCCCGCCTCGGCGAAGCCCAGCAGCGCCAGCACCGGCACGAGCAGGAAGCCGCTGTAGATCGCGCGGGCGTACCGCGGGTACCACGGGCGCAGGCGGAGCCAGAAGTGCAGGCCCACGCAGCCGTGCAGCCACGCGATGACGAGTGCGGTCGCCTGCCGCAGTCCCGCCACCGGATCGAGCGCCCAGAGGGAGAGCACCACGAGGGTGTAGGTGTCCCGCGTGCCCGCCACCTCGTGCGCCAGCCGCGTGCCGACGACGTGCCAGACCAGGAGCAGGGGGATGGTCAGGCCGAGGGAGAGCTGCAGGGCCTCCCACGCCGGCATGCGCAGCGTGCGCCGGCGGTAGAGCGACCAGTAGGCGAGCGAGAGGTGGCCGACGAGCGCGGTGTAGAGGGCGAGCGTCCCCAGGTAGCTGCGCCAGAGCAGGAGGAACCATTCGCGCCCGGCGAGCATCGCGTCGAGGGAGACGAGGCCGAGCGCGTGGTTCAGGAAGTGAGTGGTGAGGTACGTGAACAGCACGAGGCCCAACCAGAGGCGGGTCTGTCGTACGACGGCCGCCCCCGATCGGGCCGCGGGCATGGAACGGGTCGACGTCCTACCGCTTCGTCCGGCCGCTCAGCTTGTCCAGGAAGCCGCCGAGCACCCGGTTGAACTCCTCCGGCTGCTCGACGTTCGACAGGTGCGACGCGCGGCACAGCACCGCCAGCTCGGCCACCGGCAGCGCCGCCTGGATGTCGCGCGCCATGTCGACCGGCGTCCCCGGGTCCTCCTCGCCGACGATCACGAGCGCCGGGCAGCGGACGTCGCGCAGGCGCTCCGTCACATTGATCTTGGGAAGCGCGTGGCAGCAGCCGACGTAGCCCGCCGCGGGCGTGCTGCGGATCATGGCGCCGACCTTGTCCATGAGGTCCTTCCGACGCGCCCGGAACGGCGCGGTGAACCACCGCTCGAGCGTGGGCGCGACCATGGGCTCCATGCCCTTGGCCCCGACGGTCTTGATGCGCTCCTCCCAGACCGCCGCCGCGCCCTGAGGGTAGCGGCTCGTGGTGTCGCAGAGCACGAGGCTCTGCACCATCGCCGGGTGCTTGAGCGCGAAGACCTGCCCGATCATGCCGCCCATCGAGAGCCCGACGAAGTGGGTGGCCGCGATGCCGAGCCCGTCGAGGAGGCCCTTCAGGTCCTCCGCGAGCTGATCGAGGGCGTAGGCGCCGGCGGGCGCACCGGTCTGCCCGTGGCCGCGCGTGTCGTAGCGCAGGACGCGGTAGCGGCCGCGGAGGGCCCGCACCTGCTCGTCCCACATGGAGAGGTTGCAGGCCAGCGAGTGGCTGAAGGTCACCACCGGGCCTTCGCCCTCGATCTCGTAGTTGATGTCGATGCCGTTGGCGTTGAGCTTCATGGTCTCCTCCTGGCGTTCACTCCTGGGTCGCGGTGCTGGGGCAGATCTGATTGTAGGGGCAGTAGCGACAGGCCTGGTACTCGGGGGTCGCCTCGAACTCTCGCTGCCGGATGCCACGCGCCGCCTCCTGGATCGCGTCGCGCGCGGTCACCAGGTCGTCGAGGGTGGGCGTGTGGCGGCCGGCGAGACCGGACTCGAGGAAGCGCAGCTCCACCCGCGCGGGCAGGCGCCCGGTCATCTCGTGCTGGGCGAGCGCGTAGATCTTGAGCTGGAGGCTCTCCTTCGCGCGCTGGTCCGCCTTCTTCTGATCGGTCACGTCGCTCGACTTGTAGTCGACGATCACGAGGCCCTCGGGCGTCTCGTCGACCCGGTCGAAGCGCCCGCGGACCCGGTTCAGGCCGAGGTTGAACCCGAACTCCCGCTCCACGTCGATGGGCTTCTGCCCGGAGGCCTCCTCCTCGTGGTAGAAGCGGGTCAGCGCGGCTACCCCCGCCCGCTTGCGCTGCTCCTCGTGCTCGCGGGTGAGAAAGCCCTCGTTGCGCCACGCGTTGTCGAACGCGAGCAGGAAATCCTCGAGCGAGGTGTAGTTGCCGGCCGCGCGCCGCCGGAGGTAGAACTCGACCGCGTTGTGCAGCGCGCTGCCGTAGACCACCGAGTGGTGCTGCCGCAGCGGGATGCGCAGGATGTGAATGTACTGGTACTTGAGCGGGCACGTCTCGTAGTCGTCCACCTGCCGGTGGCTGATCGCGAGCGGCTCGTCGTCCGCGATCGGCGCTGAGGCGAGTCCCACCGCCTCGGGGGGCGGGGCCAGCCGCCGCAGCTGCTCGATGGCCTGGGCCCGGAACGGCCGCGCCGCGTCCTTGGGCAGGTCGAGGGCCTCCAGCACGAACTGGCTCACCTTCCACTTGCGCTTGCCCCCGAGGTCTTCCGCGCTGGTCAGGTAGAGGCGCTCCTTCGCGCGGGTCATGCCCACGTAGAACAGGCGGCGCTCCTCCTGCTCGTGGAAGTCGCCGGTGGGCAGGGTGTCCTTGATCAGCTCGGCGGGGATCTCGACCGGGTCCGACCGGCGGGTGGACGGGAACCGGTTCTGCATGCAGTCCACCATGAACACGATCGGCCACTCGAGGCCCTTGGCCTTGTGCACGGTGAGCACGTGCACCGCTGGGGTCTCGGTGTCGGCCTCCGCCACCGCGGGATCGTCGCCCGCGTCGATCAGCGCGTCCAGGTGATTCACGAACTCGCGCACGTTGTCGTACTTGAGCACCCGCGCCGCGTCCTTGACCCGGGTGAAGAACTTGCTGACGTTCTGCACCTCCTGCTCGAGCTCGGCGGGCGCCTTCGCGTAGCGGGTCATGAGTCCCGAGTCGACCAGAAACTGGTAGAGCACCTCGCCGGTCGGGTGCTCGCGGGCCAGCTCCATGTAGCGCTGCAGATCGGCCACCAGCCGTGCCACCGCGCCCGCGCCCTCCTCGGTGATCGCGACCTCCTCCGGCACCGCGCGCAGCACGTCGAAGAGCCAGCGGTGCTTGCGGTCCGCGTGGGTCGCGCACTTGGTGAGGTCGACGATCGGCACCTGGTAGACGTCGGAGGAGGCCAGGTAGTGCAGGCTCACCGAGTCGTCGGGGTGGGCCACGGATCGCAGGAACGCGATGAGCAGGCGCACCTCGGGGCGGCCGTAGAGGCCCGCATTGCCCGAGAAGGTCCACGGGATGCCGCGCATGTTGAGCGCGCGGAGGTAGTGGTCGGCGTCGTTGTTGACCCGCACCAGCACCGCGAAGTCCCGGTACGGCCGGCCGCGCTCGTGCTCCTCCCGGATCATCTCGGCCACCTGGTCCGACTCGGTGGAGACGGTGTCGAAGGCCAGATGCTCGGGGGCCTCCCCTTTCCCGACGGTGGAGATCAGGCGCTTGTCGATCTTCTGCGCCACCTCGAGCCGGTCGGGGTTGTTGTGCTGGATCAGCCGGTAGGCCGCGTCGAGCACCGCCTGGGGCGAGCGGCGGTTCTCCTGCAGGACGACCTGGCGCGCGTCCGGGTAGGCGCGGTCGAAGGCGAGGATGTTGCTCATCGACGCGCCGCGGAAGCGGAAGATGGCCTGGTCGTCGTCGCCGACCACCGCCACGTTGCGCTGCCGGGCCGCCAGGAGCTTGACCAGCTCGAACTGGGCGTAGTTGGTGTCCTGGAACTCGTCGACCAGGATGTGCCGGTAGCGCTCCTGGTGCCGGCGCAGCACATGCGGGCGCGTCCGGAAGAGCCGCAGGGCCTCCACGATCTGGTCGCCGAAGTCGATCTGGCCCAGGCGGGCCATCAGGGTCTGGTACTGGGCATAGGTGCGCGCCAGCTCCAGGTGCTGCTCGGCGTGGAGCCGCGTCTCGTCGTCGGTGGCCCGGGCGGAGAGACTCTCGGCGAGGGTCAGGTACTCGTCGGGGCCCACGTCCTCGTCCTTGAGCCGGCTGAACTGGGTCAGGATCGCCTGGAGGTGCCGGGTGGGATCGCCGAGCGGCCGGTAGTGCTTGAGGGGAAACTCGAAGAGGTGGTCGCGCAGGAAGATCACCTGCTCGGCCCGCGTGAGCACGCGGAAGTCGGGGGTGAGCCCGAGCTCGAGGGCGTTCTCCTTGATCAGCCGGTCCCCGAAGGCGTGGAAGGTGGAGATCTGCACGTCGGCGTAGCCGTAGGGCACGAGCGTGTCGACGCGCTCTTCCATCTCCGCCGCCGCCTTGTCGGTGAACGTGAGCGCGAGGATCTCGGAGGGGCGCGCCCGGCGCGTGGCGATGAGGTAGGCGATGCGGCGGGTGATGACGGTGGTCTTGCCGGTGCCCGCGCCCGCGATGATGAGCAGCGGGCCGGTCTCGTGAGTGACCGCGTCCGCCTGGGGCGGGTTGAGCCCCTCGAGGATGCGCTCGGCGCCCCGCGCCGTGTCGGCCATCAAGGCGAACTATACCACCCCTAGCGAGGTGGCTTCTCGGGAACCACCAGAGAGAGGGCATCCGGCACGCAGTGCTGACCGGCAGCCGGCCGAGCAGCTCGCCGTCGACGTGCACCAGCCGGTTGTCCGGGCCGTGGGCGACGGCCCGCCGCGCCTTCACGTACCTCACGCCGGGCATGCCCAGGTGCGAGCCGCTGAACGCGGCGGCCAGGTAGCGGGCGAATCGGTGTCGCTGCGTCGAGTCGAACAGGCACAGATCGAGCAGGTCGTCGTCCATGCTGGCCTCGGGCGCGAAGCGGAGCCCGCCCCCGTAGGAGGACGCGTTGGCCACCACCGCGAAGGTGGCGCGGTGCCGGCCGCTCTCCGTCTCCACCATGAACGGCACCGGATTCCAGTCGCTCAGCTGGCGGAGGCCTGCCATCCAGTAGGCGCCCTCGCCGGTCAGGCGCTTGAGCCCGGGGTGGACCGAGCGCAGCGTGTCGGCGTCGAGACCCACGCCCGCCATCAGCAGGAAGTACCGCTCGCCCGCGCGCCCGACCGACACGCGCCGGATCGCGCCCGCCGCGATGACGCGGGCCACGAGGTCGAGGCTCCCGGGGAGCGCGAGCTCACGCGCGAGGACGTTCGACGTCCCGCTCGGCCACACCGCGAGCGGCGTGGACGTGCCGACCAGCGCGTGGATGGCTTCGTTGACCGTCCCGTCGCCGCCGTGGACGATCACCAGGTCGACGTGGGCCGCCGCCGCCTCCGCGGTGAGTCGCGTGGCGTCCGCGGGCGCGCTGGTGATCCGGGGCGTGACCGCGATGTCGTGGCGGCGCAGGAGATCGATCATACGGGTGACGGAGTGAAACCGATCGCGCTGCCTGCCTGCGCCCGGATTGTGGACGAGGACCGCGGTGCGCGCCACGGGCCGGCTAGCGTCTGATCTCGGTGCTGTCCGTGGCCAGCAGCTCCTCCAGCTCCGCCCGGGACACGAGCGGCACGTCTCCCCAGATGGTGCACTTCAGCGCCGCGAGCGCGGTGGCGGCGTCCACCGCCTGCTGGGCGTCCCGGCCGATCAGCGTGGCCCAGAGGAAGCCGGCGGCGAAGGCATCGCCCGCACCCACCCGATCGACCACCGACACCGCGTAGCGCCGGGACGGGCGATGGACCCGGCCCGCGGTCAGCACCGCCGAGCCGGCCTCGCCGAGCGTGAGCGCGATGGTGGCGGCCGGCGCGAGCGTGTGGAGCCCCTCGAGCACCCGCTCCGGCGAGCCCTCAAGCTCGAACACGGTGGCCGCGTCATCGGCTCCGATGAAGAGATAGCGCACCCGCGGGAGGATCTCGGCCAGGAAGTCTCGCGCTTCCTTCGGGCTCCACAGCCGGGAGCGATAGTTGACGTCGAAAGAGACCGGCACGCGCGCGCGGTCCGCCTCGCTGATGGCGCGGCGCACGACGTCCCGAACGTTGCTCCCCAGCGCCGCGGTCACCCCGGTGAGGTGAACAAGGCGCGCGTCGCGGACCAGCGCCCAGTCCACGTCCTCGGCCACCAATCGGCTGAACGCGGAGTCGCGCCGGTCGTACAGGATCCT
This sequence comes from Verrucomicrobiia bacterium, assembly GCA_035493135.1. Lineage (GTDB taxonomy): Bacteria > Methylomirabilota > Methylomirabilia > Rokubacteriales > CSP1-6 > CAMLFJ01. Next base: position 2,994 of record DATJIR010000142.1, on the reverse strand, counting down.
CACCGGGCGCGGGGTCATGCCGTACTCGATGAAGTAGAGCCCCATCCGCTGGCCGGGGCGTCGAAGGATGCCACGACAATCCACCCCGTGGCCGCTGAGCTCGCGCACGGTGCGATCCCCCCAGGCGTGCTCGGCCGGCAGCACCGAGATGACCGCGGTCCGCAGGCCAAGCCGCGCGCAGGCGGCCGCGACATTGGCCTCGGTGCCCCCGATCTGCACGTCCAGATCCGACGCCTGCTCGAGGCGCTGCGGTGGGCGCGCGGCCAGGCGCAGCATCACCTCGCCCAGTCCGACCAGGTCGTGTCGGGCCCCCGGCTGGCTCACGCGTTGCCCGTGACGCGCACCGAGAGGGTCGTGCCCAGGATGAGGGAGGACTGCACCGACTCGAGCCGCCGGTCCGGCGCGAAGGTGACCCGGGCCGGCGCGTCCGGGCGCGCCCACGAGGAGAAGCGCGTGATGTCGACCAGCGCGATCAGCCGACCGGTTGGCCCATCGGGGCTCGGGCGGAAGCGAAGCGGGACCAGCTCGGCCCGGTAGCCATCGGGTGAGACGTCGTCGGGGCCTTCGTTGTCGGCACGGGCCCTCCGCATGACCCAGGTGGAGTACGTCCCGTCGCTGTCGCGGTCGAGCGTGTTGGCCGCGAAGTTGAGCTCGGCTGAGATCAGATCGTCCACGTGGCGGCCAGGCGGCAGCGCCAGGGTGTCATCGACCTGGCGCCGGCGGCCCAGGAGAAGGGTGTGGGTCACCGCGTGGAGCTCGACCCGCTGCCGCTCGTAGTCGTAGCTGGTCGCGACCGTGTTCTCGCGGCCCCGGAACAGGTGCACGCTGCGGGACTCGAGCGGCTTGAACCGTCCGTCCCGGATGATTCCGGTGGCCTCGGTCCGGGTGCTGATCGCGGTGCCCTTGCCATCCATCGTGACCCGGTAGCGGCCGGCGCGACGGTCGATCTCCTGGACGACGTTCCCAATCAGAGACAGGGTCAAAAAGTTAAACAAAATAGAGAGATCAAGTTGGTAACCCAGGACCGACCGTCCATCCTCGAGCGCGCTGGCCCGCCTCTGCCGGAGCAGCAGGCTGCCCGGCAGGATCGGCAGAGCGGCCAGCAGCAGCTGGCGTCGCGTAAACCGGTGCCGCATATCGTCGCATTCTACCCGAGGTGCCGACGCCGGGGGATTTGGTTTCAGATTGATTTCCTGCTAGGTTATAAGTCTATCCCACCTTTACGGACGCACCCTTAGGGGGCACGGTCTGATGAAGAACTCCCGGCGAGTAGTTGTTACAGGGTTGGGCGTCGTCGCCCCCAATGGGATCGGCAAGGAGACCTTCTGGCGCAATCTCATCGCCGGCAAGTCCGCGATCGACTACATCACCGCCTTCGACCCCACTCCCTACCCGTGCCACGTCGCGGGCGAGGTCCGCGACTTCGACCCTAAGGACTTTATGCACGCGCGTAGGACTAAACATCGCGGTCGTTTCTCACAATTTGCTGTCGCCGCAGCAAAGCTTGCGCTGAGTGACTGCGGAATCGACCTGGGAGACGAGCAGCAACGCCGAGTCGTCGCCTGTCTGGGCACCTCTATGAATGGGTCCGGTGATGTCTACGAAGCGGCTCGAGTTGCCTATGAGAAAGACGGGATGAAAGGCATCCCGCTGATGAGCGGCATCGAGTTCGCAGCGCACGCGCCGGTAAGTCACATCTCCTCGGAATTGGGCATACGCGGCCAAGGGATGACTGTCGCATCCGCCTGTGCGACTGGCCTCGATGCAATCCAGTGGGGTGTTGACCAGATTCATGAAGATCGAGCTGACGTGGTCTTCGCGGGCAGCACCGAAGCGCCTATCTCAGAGTTCTGCTTCGCAACTCTCTGCGCCCTTGGGGCACTCTCAAAGTTTGATGACCCACCCTTAAGGGCATCCCGGCCCTATGACCTTCGGCGAGACGGCCTCGTACTCGGGGAAGGGGCCGCTATCTGCGTGCTTGAGGAACTGGGGCACGCGATCGACAGAGGGGCCAACGTCTACGCCGAAGTCCTCGGATATGGAACCGGGAATGAGGGCGGATTCGGTACCAAGATCAATGCGGCGGAACTTGCCCTGACTGAGGCGATCAACACTGCTCTTTCCAGCGCGGGGAAGAACCCAAGCGAGATCGACTATATCAACGCTCACGGCAACTCGCTTCCTGACTACGATCTGATCGAGACACGCGCCTTTCGGGCTGCTTTCGGCAGAGCGGCTTACTCCGTACCTACCAGCTCAATTAAATCGATGATCGGACACGCGATGGGCGCTGCCAGTGCCTTCCAGGTCGTCTCGAGCTGCCTGACCCTCGAGCATTCGGTGATACCTCCGACGATCAACTATGAGGTTGCCGATCCCGAATGCGACCTGGACTACGTTCCAAACCATGCTCGCGCCTCGCGTGCCCGAACCGTGTTGATTAATGCCCACGCTATGGGCGGCACCCACTCCGTTCTCATTCTCGGCAAACCACCTGCCTAGATGACCGGTCGCTTAACCTTTATCGTCATCGCTGCAATCGCCAACTTCGGCCTTGGTGCCTTTGTCTACCTGAGGCACGTACGAAATCCGATTAATCGCTACTTCGCCTTCTTCTCCTTTGCAGTTGCAGCCTGGACCCTAAGCAACGGGCTGGTCTCAACCTATGCTAGCTCTCCGTGGGGCTATCTCTGGGCCAGGTTCGCTTTTGCGTCTGCGTCCCTCATTCCCATAACGTTTCTCTGGTTTGCTGACGTTTTCCCAACATCACATCCCAACCTGTCCCGGCGACTCATCAACGTCCTCTCAGTTCTAGCCGCCTGCTCCTTTGTAGTCTCCCTGACTTCTCTTATGGTGCGCGGCACCACCTCGCTGGACGACGCTCTTCAAGTAACCTATGGCCCTCTGCACCTGCCGTTTGGCATCTATCTCGTCTGTTGCTTCGCAGCCAGTCTATTCATCCTTTTGAGGAAACTCGGAACACTGACCGGCCTC
>DATJIR010000141.1:0-16388 GCA_035493135.1 Verrucomicrobiia bacterium | reverse complement strand
TGCGGGAGCCCCGACATGGCCCCCGCACTCCCCCAGGCCGCTGACGACCCGTCGGCGGGTCAGGGCACGGTGGCCGTGCGGCGGCGCTATTTCGATGACCGGGTAGGTCAGCCGACGCGCGCGGCGAGCGCGGCGTACTTGTCGAGCAACGGCAAGACCTGATCGCGGCCGGCGGGCGGCAGCCCGAAGATCGCCCGCGTGATGGAGGCGTCGCGGAGGCCGGCCAGGCGCGCCTCGTCGGTGGGCGCGCCGAAGATCGACACCGTGACCGCGCCGGGATCCTGGCCCGCCTTCTCGGCCCGCGCGCGAAGATCGGCGATCGTCTCGCCGATCGGCTCGCTGTAGGAGCGCCCGCCGATCGGCAGCCAGTGCCCGCCGAACTCGGCCGCCCGCTGGCGCGCGTGCGGGCCGGCGCCGCCCATCAGGATGGGCGGGTGCGGCTTCTGCACCGGCTTCGGGTACGACCACAGCTTGTCGAAGTTGACGAACTTGCCGTGGTACTCGGCCTCGTCCTTGGTCCAGATCTCCTGCATGGCGGCGATCCGCTCGCGCAGCACCTTCCAGCGCGTGGCGAAGTCGGTCCCGTGGTGGGCCATCTCCTCCGCGTTCCAGCCCCCGCCGATGCCGAAGAGCACGCGGCCGCGCGAGAGGTAGTCGAGACTCGCGACCTCCTTGGCGAGGAGGATCGGGTCGCGCTCGATGACGAGACAGATGCCGGTGCCGAGCTTGAGCCGGGTGGTCACCGCCGCCGCGGCGGCGAGGCCCACGAACGGGTCGACGGTGTGCCAGTACTCGCGCGGCAGGTCGGCCCCACCCGGCCACGGGCTCTTGCGGCTGGCCGGGATGTGGGTGTGCTCGGGCACGAACAGCGACTCGAAGCCGCGGGCCTCGGTCTCGCGCGCGAGATCGTCGATGCGGATGGCGTAGTCGGTCGAGAACTGGAACACCCCGTATTTCATGGCTCTGCTGCCTCCTCGGGAAAGTCGGTCCGTCCCGGCCACGGTGTTACCATGAATCCGCGACCAAGCCAACCGAGGGAGGTGCGGATGACGGTGAGAGCTCGATCGATGCTGGTCACGCTGGCGATCGCGGCGCTGGTCGGCGCCGCTCCCTCCCCCGCGCCGGCGGCCGACCGCTCCGAGGTGGACGCGGCGACCCGGCAGGTGGAGCGTGGCGCCAGCCAGATCGGCCAGGGCAAGGTGCTCGAGGGCGCCGGGGAGACCGCCAAGGGAATCGGCAACACGGTGGTCGAGGGCACGAAGTACACCGGGCAGAAGCTCGGAGAGGCCGGCCACGCGGCGGCACCCGAGGCCAAGACCGCGTGGGAGCGGACCAAGGAAGGCGCGGTCGCCTTCGGCTCGAGCGTCCGCGAGTTCTTCGGGTCCCTGTTCCGCTAGGGCCGGGCCCTAGCGGGCCCGCGGGGGCCGGGGCGGCTTGGCGAGGTACGCGGCGAGCGCCGCTCCCTCGCGCTCCTGGAAGCGCACCGCGATGCGCAGCTGCTCGAGGTATTGCTCGAGGGTCTTGCCGCCGAGCACGATCTTGCGGCTGGCGAAGAACTCCCCGACTTCCCGCTCCCACTCTGGGCTCACCAGCGCGGTGACGCCCTCGTACATCCGCCGGTAGGCGCTGCCCGGATACTGGCGGGCCATCGTCTCCCAGCTCGTCGTGAGGTATTCCCAGGCGAGGCGCCGGCTGTACACGGAGACCAGGAGCGCCCGCATCACGAAGGGCGCGTCCTGGCTGCGCACCTCGCCGTTCGTGGTCTGCTCGAGCGTGCGACGGATCAGCTCGGGCTGCCGGAACGCGGCGAGCGCGTAGAGGTAGCGCTGCTCCTCCTGCGGGCTGCGCGCGGCCTTGAAGCGCTGGAGGAACTCGTCGTACTCGCTCTCGCCGCCGGCCGCGGCCACGATCGCGATCAGCGCGGGAAGCACGTCGGGGTCGACCGCCGACTCGTCCTCCCGGTAGCGCGCGTAGAGCGCGCGGGCGCGCTCCTGGGTCGCCGGGTCGTTGCCCAGGGTGCCGAGGGTGCGCAGGAGATCACCGCGGAGCTGCCGCTCGAGCTCGTCCTCGCCCGGCTGGGCCTCCCAGCCGAGCCGCTCCACCGCCGCGGCCACCCGCTGGCGCACGAGCGCCTCGAGGTCGGGGCGCGCCGGGTCGGCGATGACCCGGTTGACGTAGCCCCACGAGCCGATCAGCGCGGTCCACACGTTGCGATCGGTCTCCTCCCCGAAGCGCGCGGTGAGATCGAGGTAGTCGGGAGACGGCGTGAGGCCGGCCTGGGCCAGGGCGAAGGCGTCGCTCACCAGGTTGAAGCGCTCGATGGGCGCGAGCTTCTTGAGCGAGCTCGTCATCTTCCGCAGGAGCGGCGCCGCATACTGCACCCGGTAGAAGCCGTGCCCGCCCGCGTTCACGACCACCCACTCCGGCGCGGCGGGGAGCGCGACCGCGAGGTCCTCGTCGCCCAGCAGCACCGGCTTGTCCACGAAGCCACGCTTGACCGAGGCCCGCACCCGCACCGGGATCTTCCAGCGCTCGGAGGTGGGGCTCTCGGTCGGGAGGTACGTGAAGCGGCGCTGGGAGAGCTTGATGCCGGTACCGTCCGGCTCGACGATCACGAGCGGGTAGCCGGGCCGGAAGATCCAGCCGTCCATCACCTCCGGGATCGGCAGCCGCGAGGCGTCGCCCAGGGCCTTCCAGAGATCGGTGGTCTCCGCGTTGCCGAACCGGTGGCGCTCGAGGTAGAGCCGGACCCCGTCACGGAACACGTCCCCCGACAGGTGCTGCTCGAGCATACGCAGCACGGAGGCGCCCTTCTCGTAGGTGAGCAGGTCGAACATCGCCTCGCAATCGCGCGGCGCCCGCACCTCGAACTCGATCGGCCGCGTGTGGTGGAGGCCGTCCACCCCCATCGCGGCGGCGCGCGACACCCCGAAGGTCGTCCACCGCTTCCACTCCGGCTTCCACGCGTCGACGGCCAGCAGCTCCATGAAGGTGGCGAAGGCCTCGTTGAGCCAGATGCCGTTCCACCACAGCATGGTCACCAGGTCGCCGAACCACATGTGGGCGATCTCGTGCGCGACCACGTCCGCGACCCGCTCGCGCTCCGCGTGGGAGGCGGCCGCCTCGTCCACCAGGAGCGCGGTCTCGCGGTAGGTGATCGCGCCGAGGTTCTCCATCGCGCCCGCCGCGAAGTCCGGGATCGCGAGCATGTCGAGCTTGTCACCCGGGTACGGCAGGCCGTAGTAGCGCTCGAAGTAGTCGAGCGCGAAGGCGCCGATGTCCAGCGCGAAGCGGGCGAGGTGGAGCTTGCCCGGCACGCACCACACCCGGAGCGGCGTGGGGCCCACCATCACCGCCTCGGTGGCCTCGAGCTCGCCCACCACGAAGGCCACCAGGTACGTCGACATCCGGATGGTGTCCGCGAAGGCCACCGCCTTCTTGCCCGGCCCGGCGGGCGACTCGCCGGTCACCCGGGTGTTGGACACCGCCACCAGCGATTCCGGGATCACCAGGGTGACGCCGAACACCGCCTTGCACATCGGCTCGTCCCAGCACGGGAAGCCGCGACGCGCGTCGGTGGCCTCGAACTGGGTCGCCGCGATGGTGTGCGAGGCGCCCGCCGCGTCCTTGTACGTGCTGCGATAGAAGCCGTGGAGGCGATCGTTGAGGACGCCGGTGAAGGCCAGGACGAGCCGGTGCTCCCCGGGCGGGATGGGAGTCGGGAACGCGAGCCGGGCCCGCTCGGCGGCCTCGTCGAGGCCGGCGCTCCCCTCGACCGTCTGGCCGTCCGCGGTCTGCACGCGGACCGACCGGATCACCAGCTCCGCCGCGTTGAGCAGAATCTCGCTCACCGGCTCGGACACCGTGATCGCGATCGTCTCGTGGCCCGCGAACGTGGCCGCCTCGAGATCGGGCTCGAGACGGATGTCGTAGCGGGAGGGCACCACCGTCGTCGGCAGTCGGTAGTCCATGCCGGGGAAAGGATACCATCAGGCCTCACCCGGACCGCCCGACTTGTGCCGCGCGCCGCCGCGAATCCGCGGTCAGCGCGCCGCCGCGCGGGGGTCCGGCGCCACCCAGATCGCCGCGCCCAGGGCGAGGAGCCGCCCGCCCGCGTCGAAGATCGCGGTGCCCGCGTAGCGTCGACGGGTGCCGGCGCGCGGGCTCGGAGCGGGCGCGCGCCACCCCATCACGATCAGGGGGCGGCGCGCGTCCACCGGCTCGCGGATCTCCACCTGCAGGGTCCCGGTATTGCTGGGGCCGGGCAGCGCCCAGCCCCCCGGGCAGTCGAGCGCCGACCAGACGAACTCGGGGCGAAGGCGACCGGCCTCGTCGAGGAACGCGGGATCCGGCCGCCAGCCGGCCACCCGGACCTGCCCGCGCTCGGGCCCGTCGCCGGGTAGCGGGCCCGCGAAGAGGCGCATCCCGTCGCCGGCCGCGCGGCGATGGCCGCACACGAAGCACTCCGGGAAGGCGTGGGGGATCGAGCCGTCGTCGAGGTACGCCTCGAACCGGCGCGAGGCCTCGAGCGCGACGTCGACCGGCGGCGGCATCGGCGGATGCACCGCGAGCCGCTCGGCCGACGAGCGCGCCACCAGCGCGCCGTCGTCGAGCACCTCCACGGTCCCGGCCGCGATCCGCACCGCGAGCGGGCGCCCGAGCGGGACCCCGGCGCGCGCCCGGATCTCGATGGCGGCGGCCGCCGGGGCGGCGCCCGCGACGAGCCCGCAGAAGTAGCCCCCGTTGGCCGTCGCCACGCCGGTGTCGGGGCCCCGGAAGCGGCGGGCCACCGCGATCGTGCGGTCGGACATGCTCGCCATCCTCTCACGGCGCGCGCTCGGGCCGGGCCTTGACAGCCCTCGCGGCCAGGCGCGACACTCGGCGCCGTGCCTCTCACCAGCCTCACGGACCGGACCGCGGTGGTCACCGGCGGAGCCAGCGGCATCGGGCGCGCGCTCTGCCTGCTCTTCGCCCGTGAGGGCGCGAACGTTGTGGTCGCCGACCTCGACGAGGCCGGCATGGCCGAGACGGTGGCGGGAGTGACCCGGGCCGGCCGGCGCGGGCTCGCGGTGAAGACCGACGTGAGCCGGCTCGCCGACGTCCAGGCCCTGGCCGACCGCGCGTTCGGCGAGCTCGGGGCGGTCCACGTGGTGTGCAACAACGCGGGCGTCGCGCTCTGGGGCGGGCTCGAGTCGGTGACCCACAAGGACTGGGAGTGGGCGATGGGCGTCAACCTCTGGGGCGTCATCCACGGCGTGGAGGCCTTCGTGCCGCGCATGGTGGCGGGCCGGCAGCCCGGCCACGTCGTGAACACCGCCTCCATGGCCGGCCTCATCGCCTCGCAGGGCCTCGGGATCTACAACACCACCAAGTACGCGGTGGTCGGGCTCTCCGAGACCCTGCAGAAGGATCTGCGCGGCTACGACATCGGCGTCTCGGTGCTCTGCCCGATGGGCGTGCACACCCAGATCCGGCAGAGCGAGCGGAACCGCCCCGCCGCGCTCCGCAACGAGGCGACGGAGGGCGAGGGGCGCGCGGTCGAGCTGATCGGCCGATACCTGCCGCCCGAGCACGTGGCCGAGCGCGTCCTGCGCGCGATCTACGCCAACCGCCTCTACGTCATCACCCACGAGGAGGGTCTGACCCCGCTCAAGCGCCGCTTCGAGCGCATGGCCCAGGCCATCGAGGAGAACAAGTGAAGTTCCCGGTCATCGAGGGCTGGGGAAAGCTGCCGGAGGGCTGGGCCTATCACGAGGTCGCGGGCGTGGCGGTGGACAAGCAGGACCGCGCGTTCGTCTTCACCCGCGGCGAGCACCCGGTCATCGTCTTCGACCGCGACGGCAACTTCCTGCGCTCGTGGGGCGAGGGCGTGATCCGCCGGGCCCACGGCATCACGATCGACGCCGACGACATGGTGTGGCTCACCGACGATCTCCACCACACCGTGCGCAAGTTCACGCCCGAGGGCAAGCACCTGCTGACCATCGGCAACCCCGACACCCCGGCCGAGCTGCAGGGCGGCAAGCCCTTCAACCGGCCGACCCACGTGGCGATCTGCCCCAAGAGCGGCTTCCTCTTCGTCTCCGACGGCTACGGCAACTCGCGCGTGCACAAGTACGCGCCGGACGGCAAGCACGTGATGTCCTGGGGCGAGCCCGGCACCGATCCGGGTCAGTTCAACCTGCCCCACAACCTGGTGACCGATCGCGACGGGCTCGTCTACGTGGCCGACCGCGAGAACCACCGGGTGCAGATCTTCGACGGCAAGGGCGGCTACCAGGGCCAGTGGAACAACCTCCACCGCCCGTGCGGGCTCTTCGCGGATCGCGGCCACGGCCTCTTCTTCGTGGGCGAGCTCGGCTCGGGGATGCCGGTGACCGAGAAGACGCCCAACCTGGGGCCGCGGGTGAGCGTGCTCGACGTCAAGGGCCAGCGGGTCGCGCGCTTCGGGGGGCAGTTCGCGAGCGAGAAGCCGGGGGAGTTCATCGCGCCCCACGGCCTCGTGGTCGACTCGCGCGGGGACGTGTACGTCGGGGAGGTGTCCTGGACCGGCTACGGGCAGTTCCTCAACCCGCCCCGGGTGATGCGCTCGTTCCAGAAGTTCCGGCGCGCGGACTAGCTCGCGCCGCGCATCGGCAGGAAGCGGGCGGTCGCCTTCGCGACCACCTCGCGCGTCTCCCAGTCCTCGATCGTGGCCTCCAGATCGATGTACTTCCCCCAGTCGCGCACCGCGCGCCCGCGCCCGAGCAGCGGCCGCTCGATCGGGGCGCCCCGGACGTACCGGACGCTGAGCTCGCCGGTCACGTAGAGCCGTCCGGTGTGGCTGACCGCGGCGCCGGCCAGGATCTCGTCGAGGTAGGCGGCCACGATGCCCCCGTGGGCGGCCCCGGGCGGGCCCTCGAAGCGCCGCGGGATCACGATCGGCGCGAGCACCTCGCCCTCGGCCTCGAAGGTCCGGACCCGGAGACCGATGTCGTGCTCCGGCCCGCACCCGAAGCAGCCGTGGAAGCTCGAGCGGGGGCCGCTGAACTTCACCTCGGGCAGCGGCGCGAACCGCTCGACGAACGGCGCCGGCAGCGGCGGGTCGTGACTCATCCGAAGTAGCGCTCGACGAGCGGGGCCCAGGACTCGAGCGAGCGGGTCACCTGCCCCGCGACCTTGGCCCCGTCGTCCCATCGGCGCAGCCGCAGGGCGTCGGCGAGCCAGGGATGCTCGCGGTGACGGGCCATTTCCTCGGGGCCCATGAGCCCGCCCTGCAGCGTGAGCGTATGCTGCGAGGCGGACGAGAGCGCGGCGTGGTAATCGGGCTCGGTGGAGCAGAGGTACCGCTTGGCGTCCGCGTGCATGCGCACGAGCCACGCGACGCGCTCCGGGACGTAGGGCGCGATCAAGTCCGCCCCGATCTCGTGGTGGCCGCGCGCGCCCGGCCGGGCGCCTCCGACGCGGTCGAAGACCAGGGCCTGGTCCACCGCGACCCGGCCCACGTCGTGGAGCAGGCAGGCGAGCGTGAGGTGCTCGTCCGCGCCCGCCGCGGCGGCGAGCTCGGCGCACTGGAGCGCGTGGGCCAGCTCCGACACGGGCTCACCGCCGTAGCGGCGGGCGCCCGCGTGCGCCATGGCCTCGAGCAGACGGCCGGTCAGGGGGACGCTCGGGCGCATGTCGATCTGGAGTATACTCGGCGCGCGGCAACGACGACCACCACGGTGATGCGAACACGGTGATGCGAAAAGGAGAGCGGCGATGGCGGTGACGGTCAAGGTGATCACGGACGGGCCCCTGATGGTGAAGGGCGAGTGCGAGATGCAGGACGGCCAGGGCGCGGCGATGCCGCCCAAGGGCGGCGACACGATCTTCCTCTGCCGGTGCGGCAACTCGGCCAACAAGCCCTACTGCGACGGCGCGCACAAGAAGGTCGGCTTCAAGGGCTAGGCCCGCGTCACCCCTCTCCCCTCAGGGGAGAGGGCCGGGTGAGGGGTGGTGTGCCGGCGCGGCGCGCTACGATCGCAGCAGCCGCCCCGCGATCCCGAACGCCGCCACGCCCACCAGAGCAATGAAGATCGGCGTGCGCGCCTCGCCCAGCACTCCGCAGATCAGCGGGCCGAGGAAGATCGCGCCGTCGACGCCCACCCGGTAGACGCCGGTCCGCCAGCCGAGTCGCGCGAGGTCCGTGTGCTCCCGGATCACGCCGAGCGGCAGCATCCACCCCGCCATCCCGAGGCCGAAGAGCGCGCAGCCGAGCCCCATCAGGGGCAGCGTGCCCAGCCCCACCGCGAAGACGCCGACTCCCAGGACGGCGGCCACGCCCGCCAGGACCGGTGGCCGACCCACCCGGTCGGCGAGCCAGCCCACCGGCAGCAGCACCGCGAGGTCCACGAGCTGGGCCACCGACAGCAGAGCGGAGACGCCGGCGCGATCGAGCCCGAACTCCCGCGTGCCGCGCAGCGGGATCACGAACTGGCTCACCGCCGACCAGGCGAGCGCCATGATCACGCCGAGCGCGAACATGAGGCGCACGAGCGGCGGCAGCGAGCGGCGGCGGGGCGGCGCCGCGACGAGCGGGTCCGCGCCCTCCACCGCGCGCGGCGTCGAGCCGAGCCGGGCGGGGAAGTAGCGGGCCAGCGCGAGGGCGGCGGGAAGCGCCACGAGCGCCGGCGCGGCGGCCGCGAACAGCGTGACGTTCCAGCGCCAGCGCTCGGGCAGCACGCCCACCAGGACGAGCCCGCCGAGCACGCCCAGCATCCCGGAGAACTCGAGCGTGTTGAGGCGGATCGAGGCCCGCGGGCCGGGCTGATCCTGCAGCACCGCGGTCAGGCTGCCCACCATGATCAGGGTGTGCGCGAGCCCGGTGAGGAGCCGACCCAGGACCAGCACCGGCAGCGGCCCCGCGGTGGCCAGGAGCAGCATCCCGACCAGCAGGGTGATCGGCGCCAGGATCAGCGCGGTGGCGAGCCGGCGCGTCGCGAACGCGCCCGCGGGCAGGTCGGCGGCCATGCGCGCGAAGCCGAACGAGCCGGCGAGCACGCCCAGCTCCCAGTCGGGCAGGCCCTGCGCGCGGCCGATCTCGGGCAGGAGCGGGCCGAAGGCGCCGATGCAGACCGTGCTCGAGAAGACGACGAGGCACAGCAGGGCCGTGCCCGCGAACCGATCGCCGCTCACCCGCGGGGGCGGCTCAGGGCTCGAAGGGGCGCGCGGGCCACCACGGGTAGAAGGACGGCATGTCGAGGCTGGGGCGCAGGGTGAACCGGGCGGGGCGCTTGTCGAGGAACGCGGTCACGCCCTCGTAGGCGTCGGCCGAGCGGCCCGTCCAGTCCATGCACTTCGAGTCGAGCCGGTGCGCCTCCATCGGATGGTCCGCGCCGAGCAGCCGCCACATGAGCTGACGCGACAGGGCCACCGAGATCGCCGAGGTGTGCTGGGCGATCTCCCGCGCCAGCTCGCGCGCCACCGGCAGGAGCCGCTCGGGCGGGACCACCCGGCTCACGAGCCGCCCCGCGAGTGCCTCCTCGGCCGGGAACACGCGGCCGGTGTAGACCCACTCCGCGGCCTGGCTCGGGCCCACCAGGCGCGGCAGGAACCACGTGCTGCACGCCTCCGGCACCACCCCGCGGCGGGCGAACACGAAGCCGATGCGGGCGGCGGACGAGGCGATGCGGATGTCCATCGGCAGCGTCATGGTGATGCCGAAGCCCACCGCGGGCCCGTTGATGGCGGCGATCAGCGGCTTCTTCATGTCGAAGATGCGCAGGGTCACGCGGCCGCCGCCGTCCTCGTGCTCCCCCGGCCCCTCCCCGCGGGCCCGGGCCACGCGGTCGAAGGTCTTGCCTCCGCCGGAGAGGTCGGCGCCCGCGCAGAACGCGCGGCCGGCGCCGGTGACGATCAGCACCCGCACCCCGTCGTCCGCGTCGGCCTGGTCGAGCACCGCGAGCAGCTCGTCGAGCATGACCGCGTTCAGCGCGTTGAGCTTGTCCGGTCGGTCGAGCGTGACGGTGCCGACGCCGTCGGCGACCTCGAAGCGGATCGTCTCGAAGGCCACGATACGGTCAGCGGGTGGCGGGCGCGTCGCCCGGCGCTGGCTCGTCGGCCTCGCCCTGCTTGAGCTTGCGAAAGACCGTCTTCGGATCGATGCCGAGCATCTTGGCGGTGAGCGTCTTGTTGCCGTGGTTCATCCGGAGCGTCTCCTCGAGCAGGCGCGCCTCGACCTCGGCCAGCGGCGTCCCCACCCGGACCTGGAACACGCCCTCCGGGACCGGGCCGGCGCCCGCGGCCTCCGCCGCCCCGGCGGCTCCGCGCCGCACCAGCATGACCGACCGCTCGCGCACCGCGTCGGTCAGGTCGCCCGCGTCGACGCGCAGGCCACGGGCCAGCACCACCGCGCGCTCGACCACGTTCTCCAGCTCGCGCACGTTGCCCGGCCACGAGTAGGCCTCGAGGCACCCGAGTGCCTCGTCGGTGAAGCCGTCGAGCTGGCGATTGTTCTTGGCCGCGTACACCCGCAGGAAGTGCTGGGCCAGGAGCGGCACGTCCTCGTGGCGCTCCCGCAGGGGCGGCACCTGGATCGTGATGACGTTGAGCCGGTAGAAGAGGTCTTCCCGGAAGCGCTTCTCGCGCACCTGGGTCGCCAGGTCCTGGTTGGTGGCGGTGACGATGCGCACGTCGACCCGGATGGTCTTGGTCCCGCCCACCCGCTCGAACTCGCCCTCCTGGAGCACGCGCAGGATCTTGGGCTGGGTGACGAGCGAGAGGTCGGCGATCTCGTCGAGGAACAGCGTGCCGCCGTCGGCCAGCTCGAAGCGACCCTCCTTCCGGCCCGCCGCCCCGGTGAAGGCGCCCTTCTCGTAGCCGAAGAGCTCGGACTCGAGCAGGGTCTCGGGCAGCGCCGCGCAGTTCACCGCGATGAACGGGCCCTCGCGCCGACCGGAGCGGTCGTGGATCGCGCGGGCCACCAGCTCCTTGCCGGTCCCGCTCTCGCCCTGGATCAGGACGGTGGCCGAGCTGTCGGCCACCTGCTGCACCAGGGTCATGAGCCGGCGGAAGGCCGGGCTCGCGCCGATCATGTTGCCCTGCCGGAGCAGGTCGTCCAGGCGCTTCTGCAGCGCCCGGTTCTGAGCGATCAGGTCGCGGCGCTCGAGCGCCTGGCGCACCACCTTGGTGAGCTGGGCGCGCTGGAACGGCTTGGTGAGGAAGTCGGTGGCGCCGTCCTTCATCGCCCTCACCGCCTCCTCGACCGTGCCGAAGGCGGTGAGCAGGATCACGTCGACGTCCGGTGCGACCGCCTTCGCCTCGCGCAGCAGCTCGAGGCCGGTGAGCCCGGGCATCTTGAGGTCGGAGAGCACGAGGTCCACCCCGCCCGCCTTCAGCCGGTCGAGCGCGGCCTGCCCGTCCGGCGCCAGCACCACCGAGTAGCCCTCGCGGGTGAGCGCGCGCTCGAGGCTCTGGCGCACCGCGGGGTCGTCGTCGGCCACCAACAGCGTCGCGAGCGCCGCGGGGAGCTCAGGCATGCTCGAGCTTCCGGATCGGCAGGGCCATCGTGAAGGTGGCCCCCGCGCCGGGCGCGCTGCTCCAGCGGATCTTGCCCCCGTGCTCCTCGACGATCTGGCGCGAGATGGCGAGGCCGAGCCCGGTCCCCTGCGGCTTGGTGGTGAAGAACTGCTCGAACAGCCGCCGGCCGACCTCGGGCGAGATCCCGGCCCCGCTGTCGGTGACCGCGATCTCCACCGTCTCGTCCACGCGGGAGGTGGTGAGGGTCAGCGCGCCGCCCAGGGACGCGGCCTCGAGGCCGTTCTTCACGAGGTTCAGGACCGCCTGGCGCAGGAGGGTGCGGTCGAACTCCATCGGCGGCACGGTGGCGTCGGTGGCCACCTTCACCGCGATGCCCTGGCGGGCCGCGAGCGGGCGCACGAACTCGGCGACCGCGGTGACCATGTCGTTGACCGAGTCCTCCTCGAACTGCGGGCGCGGGAAGCGCGCGAAGGCCAGGTACTCCTCGGTCAGCGCGTCGAGGGCGGCGACCTGATCGCGGATCGCGGCGACCAGCGCGGTGGCCTCGGTCCCGTCCTCGCTCACCCGCCCCTGCACCATGTCGCCGAGCAGCTCCGCGTTCAGCTCGATGGCCGCGATGGGGTTGCGCACCTCGTGGGCGACCTTGAGGGAGAGCCGGCCGACGGTGGCCATCCGCTCCGCCTCCACCAGATTCTCCTGGGCGGCCTGCAGGCGGGTGAGCGTCCCGGTCACCTCCGCGTTGAGCCGCTCGACCTCGGCCCGGGCGCGCCGCTCGCGGTCGGCCACGTGGCCGAGCGCGAACGCGGGCAGCCCGAGCTGCCCCATGACGATGGCGACCGCGGTCCACGCCACGTCGGGCGGCGCCAGGTACGCCGCGGTCCAGTACAGCATCCCGGCCACCAGGGTCAGCAGCAGGCCGACCCAGCGACCGAAGTAGTAGGCGTTGACCGCCACGAGCGGGAAGAAGAGATTCACGAACGGACTGTCGCCGCCGCCGGTGAGGTACAGGAGCAGGAAGACCAGCATCAGGTCGACGCAGAGCGCGGCGGTGAAGATCCGGCGCGTGGCGCCCGGATTCACGGTCACCAGCGCGAGGATGCCCGCCTTGTAGAGCGCGAACCAGATGACGAGCGCGTAGACGTCGACGCGATGGCGCGGGCGCAGCGGGACCAGACCGAGGGCGGCGAGGCCGCCCACCATCACGAACGCCAGCAGGACCGCGAAGAGGCGCTCGTCACGCTCGAACACCCGGAGGGGCGCGGCCCAGGGGGTGCGGGTCGGGGCAGTCACCGCCATGACGGGGGACACACTATCACGCGCCCCCCGAGGGTCAAGCGGGTCGGCCCGGCGCCGGGGCGGGCTCCTCGGTCGTCGCGACGGGCTCCGTCTCCTCGCGCCGCAGCAGCGGCAGCGCGAGCAGCGGGAGCAGACCGATCACCCCCACCGCGATCAGGAGACGTCCGAGGCCCGAGTAGTCGTGCTGGGTGACCCCGAAGACCTCGTTGAGGTACCGGGTGCCGAGCTCGCTCGCCGACAGGGCCAGGTTCATGAGCGAGGCCATGATCGCGAACATGGTGGCCTCCGCGCCGCGCGGCGCGGTGCGCGCGATGAGAGCCAGCATCGGCACCATGCTGAGCTGGCCGAGCGGAGCCGAGATCGTGGTGTCGATGAACGCGAACGTGCGCGGGCTCAGCCCGAACCACTCGTTGACGCCGTAGAAGAGCCCGATGGTCGGCAGGTAGAGCACCGCGCCCGCGATCGTGACCCAGAAGAGGGTATAGCTCACCGGGCGATGGGTGATCGGCTTGCGGAACACGATGAGGCCCGCCAGGCTCAGCATCGAGCTCACCTGCGCGAGGATGCCGAGGAACTCCTGGTCGAACCCGAGACGATCGATGGCCCAGTAGTTGAACCCCTGCCCCGCCCCCGGCACCGCGCGGAAGCAGAAGATCGCGAAGGCGGCGACCGCGACCCCGCGGGAGATCCCGACCCGCCGGAGGAGCAGGACGATGATGGTCGCCGAGACGGTCAGGATGATCTCCTGGCCGAACGGCACCGACAGCGCCTCCAGCACGACCCCGAGCGCGGCGTAGCCGAGCCCGCCCAGCACCACCAGGCGCGAGTTGCCCGCCCCGAGCGGGTTGGCGGGGTCGTCCGGGGCGGGCCGCGACGCGTGCTCGCGCGGGATGAGCCACGCCGCGATCACCACCAGCAGCGGGAGGATCAGCGCGATCGCGAAGACGGTCCGGGCGCCGACCGCGCCGGCGAGCCAGCCGCTGAGATAGCCCACCGCGATCGTCCCGACGAGCAGCGCCATGCGGCCCAGGGCCTGGACCTGCTTCATCTCCTCCTCGGAGTGGGCCACCTCCACGCTCAGCGCGTCGGCGACCACGTCCTGGATCATGAACCCCACCGCGATGGTGACCATCGCGGCCAGGTAGGTGCCCTTGGTGGAGGCGGTGGTGGCGAGCCACGCGTAGCCCACGAAGGTGGACAGCGCGCCGAGCAGGAGATAGGCGAAGCGGCGGCTGCCGAGGATGGGGTGCACGTCCGAGGCCACCCCCGCCACCATCTTGGTGCTCCACGGCAGGGCCACCCAGAAGGCGATGCCGGCCGCCTCGGCGGGCGTGATGCCGAGCACGTCCTTCTGGAAGTAGAGGAGCGCGATGGCGGTGATGCCGCTCGCCCCGTAGCAGAAGTAGGTCACGAGCACCGGCAGGTAGGCGAGCCGCACGCCTCCCAGGAGCCCGCGGATCAGCCTCCGGGGCGGGGGCGGCGCGGCGGGCGCCGTCTCGATCGGTTCGGCCATCGGAAGCAGTGTAGCCTACCCGGGGGCGACGCTTGACGCGGGCTCGCGGCACCGTTACCGTCGGCGGCATGAGTATGGCCGGTGAGGGCGTGCTCGCGTTCTGGCACGACGTCGCCCCCGGAGGGGACGGCGAGTTCGATCAGTGGCACCTGCGCGAGCACATCCCGGAGCGGCTCGCGGTGCCCGGCTTCCGGCGCGCGCGGCGCTACGCGACGCTGGGCGGGCCGCCCAAGTACTTCTACTTCTACGAGACCGCGTCGCTCGACACGCTGCAGAGCCCCGCCTACCTGGCCCGGCTGGCCGACCCGACCCCGTGGACCCGCCGGAGCATGCCGCTGGTGCGCAACAACATCCGCACCGCGTGCCGGGTGGTGGCCACGTGGGGCTCGGCGGTGGGCGGGGTGGTCGCCACGCTCCAGCTCGGCCCCCGCCCCGGCCACGAGGAGGAGCTGCGCTCCTGGCTCGTCACCACCGCGCTGCCCGCGGCGACCGAGCATCCCGGGATCGTGGCGAGCCACCTGCTGGAGGGCGACGCGGGGGTCAGCACCGCGGCCCGGAGCGACGAGAAGAAGCTCCTGGCGACGCCGGACGCGCTGGTGCGCTGGGTGGTCCTCGTCGAGGGCATCGACGCGGCCGCCATCGAGGGAACGTGCCGCGATCTGCTGAGCGCCGAGGCCCTCGCCCGGCGCGGCGCCGCCGATTCGGTGACGCTGGGGCAGTACCGGCTGCAGCTGGTGCTCGGCGGGTAGGCGCCGCACCGGGGCTCAGGCCAGACCGGGCTCCCGCGCGTGCCAGTCGGTCGCGCGCTGGTAGGCGTGGCCCAGGCGCAGCACGGTCGCCTCGTCGAACGGGCGGCCGACCAGCTGGAGCGCGAGCGGCAGGCCGGCGCTCGAGAACCCGCACGGCAGGCTCAGCGCGGGAAGGCCGAGCCCGTTGAAGGGCCGCGTAAGCCGCGAGAAGCGCCCCTGCCGCTCCACGATCTCCTCGAGCGGGCCCTCGATCGCGGCGCGGAGCGGCGGCGCGGGCTCGGGGATCACCGGCACCGCCAGCACGTCGGCCTCGCTCCACACCTCCCGGGTGAACGTGCGGGCCAGACGGGCGCGCAGCCGGAGCGCCTGCAGGTAGTCGTGGGCGGGCACGCTCAGGCCCAGCTCGAGGCGGGCGCGGGTGAAGGGGCCGAGCTCGTGCGGCCGCTCGCGGAGCAGGCCGCCGTGGAGCGCGGTCGACTCGCTGCGGGAGACCAGGCTGGTGATGTCGTTGAGCACCTGGGGGTCGGGCAGGCGGATCTCCTCGACGCGCGCGCCGAGCGTGGCGAGGACGGCGACGGCCTGTCGCACCGCGGCCTCCATCTCGAGATCGAGTCCCTGGAAGAAGAAGTTCCGCGGCACGCCGACCCGCAGGCCCCGCACCGGGGCGTCGAAGGCCGCCGCATAGTCGTCCGGCGGACGCACGCTCGCGGTCGCGTCGAGCGGATCGGGGCCGGCCATGGCCTGGAGCATCAGCGCACAGTCGAGCGCGGTCCGGGCCATCGGGCCGAGGTGATCGTTCGACCAGGACAGCGCCATCGCCCCGGCGCGGCTCACCCGGCCATACGTCGGCTTGAGCCCGGTGATGCCGCAGGCCGCGGCGGGCAGGCGAATGGAGCCACCGGTGTCGGTCCCGATGGCGCCCAGCGCGAACCCCGCTGCCACCGCCACGCCCGAGCCGCTCGACGAGCCGCCGGTGCAGTGCTCGACCGCCCAGGGATTGCGCGCGTGGCCGTGATGGGGGTTGTCGCCGAGGGCGCCCATGGCCAGCTCGGTCATGTTGAGCTTGCCGAGACAGACCGCGCCCGCGGCCAGGAGCCGGCTCGCCGCGGTGCACTCCCGCTCGGCCGTGAAGTAGTCCCTGGTCCGGGTGCCGCAGGAGGTCGGCAGGCCGCGGATGACGCAGAGGTCCTTGAAGGCCAGCGGCACCCCGTGGAGCGCGCCCCGCCACTGCCCCCGTCCCGCCTCGTCCTCGAGGCGGCGGGCCGCGGCGAGGGCGCGGTCGGGGTCCACCGTGATGAACGCGCGGAGCCGGTCGTCGAGCCGCGCGATGC
>DATJIR010000140.1:0-4845 GCA_035493135.1 Verrucomicrobiia bacterium | reverse complement strand
GCCTCCGGATCGACCGGCTCGATATCCACCACGAGCACCAGCATGCCGAAGCCCACCGCGCGTCGGGCCACCGCGCGGCCGGTGCCCCCGAAGCCCACGATGCCCATGGTCTGCTCGTAGAGCTCGCGCTGGTGCACCCGGATGGGCTCGCGCAGCTCGTAGTCGGGCGTGCGGATCGCAGTGTGGAGCCCCCGCGTCAGCGCCAGCAGCAGCGCGAAGGCGTGCTCGGCGAGGTGGATGCCCACCTCGCCCTTCTCGCTGGCCAGCGGCACCGGGTGGTTGATGAGCTCGGGGGTGAGGATGCTGTCCACCCCCGCCCCGATCGAGTGGTAGTAGACGAGCCGGGTGGCGAGGGAGAACAGCTCGGGGTGCGCGCGCCCGAAGATCACGTCGGTGTCGGGCAGCTCCCGGCGCTGGGTCGCCTTGTCCTTCGCCTCCACGATGCGCGCGCCGGGGCCGGCCGCCTCGAGGATGCGCGCGCGGTCGGCCTCGGTGAGACCGGAGACGATCAGGTTCGGCGCGAAGAGGATCTTCACGGCTGCGGATCCCGCAGCTCGGGGATCACCCACTTGGGCGCCCGGCCGGCCGCCACCCGCTGGATGTTGTCGAAGCCGTTGCGGAAGCGCGCGGTCCAGTTCTCCCAGGTGGGCCCCGCCGAGTGCGGGGTGAGCGTCACGTTCGGCAGCGAGAACAGCGGGTGGTTGGTGGCCGGCGGCTCCTCGACGAGCACGTCGAGCCCGGCCCCCGCGATCTGCCCGCTCTTGAGCGCGGCGTGGAGCGCGGCCTCGTCCACCACCGGCCCCCGACACGTGTTGATCAGGATCGCGTCCGGCTTCATCTGGGCGAGCTCGGCCGCCCCCACCAGGTGGCGGGTGGAGTCGTCGAGCGGCACGTGGAGGCTCACCACGTCCGAGGTGCGCAGCAGCTCGGGCAGCAGCACGAAGCGCACCCCGAGGGCGTCCTCCTCGGCCTCGGTGAGGCGGGCGATGTCGTAGTACTGCACCGCCATGTCGAAGGCGGCCGCGCGCCGCGCGACCTTCTTGCCGATGTTGCCCAGGCCCACGATGCCGAGGGTCTTGCGCGACAGCTCGTAGACCCGCTGGTCGTCGAAGCCGCCCACCCGCCACTTGCCGGCGACCACGTCGTTGTGGAAGCGGACCACCCGCTTGAGCACGGCCAGGATCAGCATGATGGTGTGCTCGGCCACCGCGATCGCGTTGGCCCCGCCGTTGTTGGACACCGGCACCTTCGCCTTGCGTGCGGCCTCGATGTCCACCCGGTCGTAGCCCGCGGAGAGCAGCTGCACCAGCTTCATGTTCGGGGCGGAGCGGAAGAACTCTCCACCCATCTGGCGGGCCAGGCCCAGGTAGTACTCGGCCTGGGCCGCCGCCGCGTAGAACTCGGGGGTGCCGATGTCGGCGATGAGCAGCTCGAAGCCGGCGGGGGTGAGCGAGCGGGCGATCGCGAGCACCGCGTCGGACTGCTTGGGCGCGAACAGGATCTTGGTGGCCATGGCTATTGCTCCGCGAGGGGGATGGTGGCGGTGAGGCAGGGCTGGCTGCCGTGCACGCGCGTGGTGTGGCCTCGGCCGGTGACGTCCTCGACCAGCCGGGCGTCCCCGGGGCCGAACAGGTGCTTCGAGCCGTCGCCGAGGCCGATCTCGAGCTGACCCGAGAGGATGATCACGAACTGGCGTCGAGGCGCGGGGTGCCAGTCGATGAAGTTGCCGACTGGGCTCTCGCGAAACGCGATCTGGGTGGTCGCGAGCCCCTTGGTCCAGGCCGGGGTACGGCCGAGGTCGATCGGTTCGACGTGGGACTGGCCGTCGGAACCCGTGTAGAGCCGGAATGTCTTCATGGTGGCCTCTCTCGTACCGCCTTGTCGGATGAGCGCGCGGATTATATCATCGGCCCCGACGTTGTCCCGGGAGGGCGGACCCATGCGGCGGCTCGTCGGTGCGCTCGTCGTGATCGCGCTGCTGCTGTGCCTGGCCCCGGCCGGGATGGCGCAGTCGCCTGCCCCCGCGGCGGCCGGCCAGATGAGCTGGGCCGTCCACTTCACGCTGGCTCCCCGCTGGCTCGATCCGGCCGAGAGCGAGGGCTCGATCACGCCCTTCCTCACCCTCTACGCGGTGCACGACGCGCTGCTCAAGCCGATGCCGTCGGGGCCGATCGCGCCGAGCCTGGCCGAGTCCTGGACCGCGTCCCCGAACGGCCTCGTCTACGACTTCGTCCTGCGGGCCAACGCTCGCTTCCACAACGGCGAGCGGGTGACCGCGGAGGACGTGAAGTTCTCCTTCGAGCGCTACCACGGGGCCAACGCCGCGATGCTCAAGGAGCGCGTGCAGGAGGTCCGCGTCGTCGATGCGCGCCGGGTGCAGTTCCACCTGAAGGAGCCGTGGGCCGACTTCATCACCTTCTACGGCACCACCGCGACCAGCGCGGGCTGGATCGTGCCCAAGAAGTACGTGGAGCGGGTCGGCGACGAGGGCTTCAAGAAGGCGCCGATCGGGGCCGGTCCCTACAAGGTGGTGTCGTTCGCCCCGGGCGTGGAGCTGCAGCTCGAGGCCTTCGACGGCTACTGGCGCAAGACGCCCTCGGTGAAGAAGCTCGTCTTCCGCAGCCTCCCCGACGAGACGACCCGCGCGGCGGCCCTCAAGCGGGGCGACGCCGACGTGGCCTATTTCCTCAACGGGCCGATCGCGGAGGAGGTGCGCCGCACGCCGGGCCTCAAGCTGATGGCGGTGCGCAGCAACACGATCTTCTTCCTCGACTTCCGCGGCCAGTGGGAACCGGGCTCGCTCTGGCAGGATCAGCGGGTCCGCACCGCGGCGAGCCTGGCCATCGACCGTAAGGCGATGAACGACGCCGAGCAGCTGGGCTTCGCCGGGCTCACCGGCAACGTGGTGCCACGCGCGATGGAGTTCGCGCTGCCCATCGATCCCGATCCCTACGACCCGGCGCGGGCCAAGCGGCTGCTCGCCGAGGCCGGCTTCCCGCGCGGCCTCGACGCGGGGGACTTCACCATCGCCCCGCCTTACGAGGGCGCGGGCGAGGCCATCGCGAACTACCTGTCCGCGGTGGGCATCCGGGTGAAGGTCCGCACCATGGAGCGCGCCGCGTTCTTCTCGTCCTGGCCCCAGGGCAAGCTCAAGGGGCTCGTGTTCGGCGGGCTCGGCCCCGCCGGCAACGCGGCCACCCGGCTGGCCATCCTCGCGGTCAAGGGCGGCCCCTACGCGGGCGGCGTGCTCCCGGAGGTGCAGGACCTCTTCGAGCGCCAGGTGCACGAGCGCGACCGCAAGAAGCGCGAGGAGATGCTCCACCAGATCCAGCGCATCCTGTTCGAGAGGAAGATCTTCGCGCCCATCTGGGAGAACGGCTTCATCCGCGGGGTGGGCCCGCGCGTGGAGGAGCCCGCCCTCTCCCTGATCCCGTCCTTCCCCTACTCGGCCCCCTACGAAGACGTCCGGCTCAAGCCCTGAGGAGACCCGCCATGCGCTACGAGATGATCTCGGCCGATTGCCACCTCGACCTCTGCTGGCTGCCGCAGGATCTCTTCACCGCCAACGCGGCCCCCGCGCTGCGCGACCGCATGCCCCACGTGGTCGACAGCCCGAAGGGTCCGACGTGGATCACGAAGAAGGGCGCGAGCCTCGGCTTCTTCTGCGGCATGGGCTCGGCGGGCCGCGAGTACGTGCCGGGCCGCATCCACCGCGCGGACCGCATGGCCGAGACCGGCCTGTACGCCGACGGCAAGAAGGGCATCCGGCGCCTGACCGACCCCGAGCTGCGCCTGAAGGACCAGGACCGCGACGGGGTGCAGGCCGAGGTGCTCTACGGCATCCTCGGGGCCACCGGCCGCATGAACGATCCGGAGGCGGTCGTCGAGGTGATCCGGGTCTACAACGAGTGGCTCGCCGACTTCTGCTCGACGCACCCGGAGCGCTTCGCGGGGCTGGCCTCGATCCCGAACGCGCCGATCGACGCGGCCATCGCCGAGGTCGAGCGCGTGGCCAAGCGCGGCGCGGTGCGCGGGCTCGACATCGCCAACTCGTCGGACCTGACCCCGCTGTGGGATCCCTACTGGAACCCGCTGTGGGAGGTGATCCAGACCAGCGGCCTGCCGCTCCACTTCCACACCATCGGCAGCCGCCTGCCCGACAATCTCCAGAAGCTCGTCTTCGTCGGCTCCGATCCCTCGCGCGCCGCCGCGGACATGACGGCGGAGGACCGGCGCGCCTCCCGCATCGCCTTCGCCACCCACATCACCGGCTTCCAGATCAACATGGCCAACATCCTGATGGCCATGATCTACGGCGGCGTGCTCGAGCGCTTCCCCCGGCTGCGCGTGGTGCTGGGCGAGGCGGGCATCGGCTGGATCCCCTACATCCTCTGGCGCATGGACGGCGAGTGGGAGGACCAGTTCAAGGACCTCTCGCTCACCATGCCGCCCAGCGAGTACTGGAAGCGCCAGGTGTGGGCGACCTACCAGACCGACCCGGTGGGGGTGAAGCTGCTCGACGAGCTGGGCGTGGACAAGGTGATGTGGGGCTCGGACTTCCCGCATCCCGACGGGGTGTGGCCGGACTCAAAGGAGTACATCGCGCGCGAGCTCGGCCACCTCCCGGCGGCCGTTCGCCACAAGATCGTCTGCGACAACGCGGCGCGGCTGTACAACTTCGCGTAGCGCGCTGGCGGCGATACCGGGGTGGCGGGGAGGGCGGGGGCGGTGGCGAGCGGACGGGGCCGACTGACCCGTTCCAGCTAAGCGACATGACGCCGGCAACCGCCGAGGTTGGGAAATCCTGGCGGTCAAGCGGGAGGTCGAGACGGCCGTGGTCAGCGG
>DATJIR010000139.1:0-5573 GCA_035493135.1 Verrucomicrobiia bacterium | reverse complement strand
CGCGGGAGCGCGCCCGGGGCCGGCCCGGTGGCCGCCACGCCGGCCACCCGCCGGCTCGCCCGCGAACTGGGCGTGGACCTGCGCGCGGTCCGCGGCAGCGGGCCGGGCGGGCGCGTGCTCGACACGGACGTGCGCGGCGCGGCGGGGGCTCGCCCGGCGCCCGCCGCGAGCGAGGCGCGCCCGCAGCCGGCGGCCGCGACCCGCGAGCCGGCGACCGGCGGCCCGGCCAAGCCGCTGGCGGGCCTCGGCCTCGAGCCGCCGCCCCTGCCGCGCTTCGAGCAGTGGGGCCCGGTCGAGCGGCAGCCGCTCTCCCACCTGCGCCGGACGATCGCGGAGCGCATGACGCTGTCGGCCACCCTGATCCCCCACGTCACCCACTTCGACCGCGCCGACATCACCGAGCTCGACGCGATCATCACCCGCAACTTCGAGCCGGCGCGGGCCCGCGGGGTGACGCTCACCCTCACCGCCTTCCTGCTGAAGGCGGCGGCGCTCGCGCTGCGCGCCCATCCCGAGTTCAACGCGAGCCTCGACCCGGCCGCGGGCGAGCTGATCCTCAAGCGCTACTACCACCTGGGCATCGCGGTGGCCACCCCGCGCGGCCTGATCGTGCCGGTGCTCCGCGACGTGGACGGCAAGCCGGTGCTCGAGATCGGCCGGGAGCTCGGGGCCCTGGCCCAGCGCGTGCGCGACGGCCGGGCCGCCCTCGACGACCTCCGCGGAGGCACCTTTACGATCACGAACGTCGGGGCGCTGGGCGGGACCGCGGCGATCCCGATCATCAACTATCCGGAGGTCGCCATCCTGGGCGTCGCGCGCGCGCGTCAGGAGCCGGTGGTGCGCGAGGGGCAGATCGTGCCGCGCCTCATGCTGCCGATCACCCTGACCTTCGACCACCGCGTCGCCGACGGCGCGGACGGGGCGCGCTTCGCGACCGCGATCGTGAGCCTGCTCGAGGCGCCCGAGCGCCTCATCGGAGACCTCGGCTGATGGTGATGGGCGACATGGTGGACGAAGTGGACGTCGCGGTGGTGGGCGGCGGCCCCGGCGGCTACTCGGCCGCGTTCCGCTGCGCCGAGCTCGGGCTCGAGACGGTGGTGATCGACGCCGACGCGCGGCTGGGCGGGGCCTGCCTCTTCGAGGGCTGCATCCCGAGCAAGGCCCTGCTCCACGTCGCGGCGGTGGTGAGCGAGGCGGAGCGCGCCAAGGAGTGGGGCGTCGACTTCGGCGAGCCGCGCATCTCGCTCGATCCCCTGCGCAAGTGGAAGCAGGAGCGCGTGGTGGGCAAGCTCGCGCGCGGGCTCGCCTCGGTGGCGAAGGCCAGGGGCGTGACCGTGGTCGGCGGGCGCGCCGTCTTCGAGGACTCGAGCACCGTGCGCATCGAGGGCGACGCGCTCCGGAAGGTGCGCTTCAAGCACGCCATCGTGGCCACCGGGTCCGCGCCGAGCCCGCTCCCCGGCGAGGCGCTCCGGAGCGAGCGGGTGATGGACTCAACGGCCGCGCTCGAGCTGCCCGAGATCCCGGAGCGCCTGCTGGTGATCGGCGGCGGCTACATCGGGCTCGAGCTCGGCACGGTGTACGCGACCCTCGGCAGCCGCGTGACCCTGGTCGAGATGACCGAGGGCCTCCTGCCCGGCGTGGACCGCGACCTGGTCCAGCCCCTGCAGCGGCGGGTCGACCGGCTGTTCGCCGCCATCCACCTGCGCACGAAGGTGACCGGGCTACGCGAGGCCGGCGACCGCATCGAGGCCGTGCTCGAGGGCCAGGACCCGCAGGCGTTCGACCGGGTGCTGGTGGCGGTGGGCCGCCGCGCCCGGAGCGGCGGCCTGGGCCTCGAGGCGACCCGCGCGCGCCTCACCGACCGCGGCGGCTTCATCCAGATCGACGACCGCTGCCGGACCGGCGACCCGCACATCTACGCGGTGGGGGACGTCACCGGCGAGCCGATGCTGGCCCACCGGGCCATGCGGCAGGGCAAGGTGGCCGCCGAGGCCCTGGCCGGCCGGCCCGCCGCCTTCGACAACGTCGCCATCCCGGCCGTGGTCTTCACCGATCCCGAGATCGCCTGGTGCGGCCTGAGCGAGGCTCAGGCGAAGGCTCAAGGGATCGAGACCAAGGTCTCGAAATTCCAGTGGGCGGCGTCCGGGCGCGCAGCGACGATCGGGCGCGCGGATGGGCTCACCAAGCTGGTGGCCGACGCCGGATCGGGGCGCGTGATCGGCGTCGGCATCGTGGGCCCGGGGGCTGGCGAGCTGATCGCGGAGGCGACGCTCGCGGTCGAGACCGCGGCGCTCGTCGAGGACGTCGCCGCCACCATCCACGCGCACCCGACCCTCTCCGAGACGCTCATGGAGGCGGCCGAGAACCTGCTCGGCTAGCGCCGGCCGTGCCCGAGTCGATGCAGGTCGCGGTCGCCTCCGGAAGCCTGACCGTGCTTCGCTACTCCCCCGCGGAGCCCGCGGCGCCGCTCACCCTGGTGCTCGGGCACGGCGCCGGAGCCCCGCAGACGAGCGGCTTCATGGTGGCCTTCGCGCAGGCTCTCGCCGACCGGGGATTCACCACCGTGACGTTCAACTTCCCGTACATGGAGGAAGGCCGCCGCCTGCCGGACCGGGCGCCGGTCCTCGAGGCCGCCTTCCGCGCCGTGATCGGGGCGGTCCGCGAACGGCCCGATGCCGCCGGGGGCCGGCTGGTCATCGGCGGCAAGTCGCTGGGCGGCCGCATGGCCTCGCACGTGGCCGCCGCGGGGCTCGACGGCCTGGCGGGGCTGGTCTTCCTGGGCTACCCGCTCCACCCGCCGGCCCAGCCGCAGCGGCTCCGGGCCGAGCATCTCGCGCGCATCCGAGAGCCGATGCTGTTCGTGCAGGGGTCGCGCGACGCGTTCGGCACGCCGGAGGAGCTGGCGCCGCTGCTCGCCCCGCTCGGCCCCGCGGTCCGCGTCCACGTGGTCGACGGGGGCGATCACTCCTTCGCGGTACCGAAGCGGGGCCCGGTGCCCCAGGCGCAGGTCTACGCCCGGGTCCAGGACGAGATCGCGCGCTGGCTCCGCGCGCTCACGTGAGCCCCGGCGCTCAGCGCAGATCGATCTCCACGCCGCCCACCAGCTTCGCGAGCGCGTTGTAGAGCGCGGCCATGATCAGGGTCATCACGAAGCCCATGATCCCGTAGGTGACGGGGAGGAACACGACGGCGGTCACCCCGAAGAACGCGCCGGCGGGGCCGCCGTGGCCGAAGCCGCCGACCGCGGCCACGAGCGAGAAGAGCCCGCCCATCGCCAGCCCCAGGATCGCGTAGAGCAGGCCGACCACCTTCGCGCTCGAGAGGGGCCCAACCCGGTTGATCACCATGCGCGGCCTCCGTCGGTTAGAGACGCTTGAGCAGCCACTCGGGAGTGAGGCTGACGGCCCAGGAGTTGAGGAGCACGTAGTAGTTCGTGGCCACCAGGAGGCCCACCGCCACCAGGAGCACGCCCGCGGCCCGCTCCACGATGGGAATGAACGGGCGGTAGCGCTTGAAGAACCGGAGGAAGCTGCCGAGCGCGATCGACGAGAGCAGGAACGGCACGCCGAGGCCGGCCGAGTAGAAGAGCAGCAGGGTGATGCCCTGGCCCACCGTCTTGTCGTTGCTGGCCAGGGTGAGGATCGAGCCCAGGATCGGGCCCACGCAGGGCGTCCAGCCGATGGCGAAGGTGAGCCCGACCAGGAACGAGCCGAGGAGGCCGGCCGGCTTGCTGCGGACCTGCAGCTGCTGGGTGCGGCCGAAGATGCCCACGCGGAGCACCCCCGCGATGTAGAGGCCGAAGACGATGATGAGCAGGCCGCCGCCGATCCGGATGGCGGCGCGGTAGTCGAGCAGGAACTGTCCCGCCGCGCTGAAGGAGGCCCCGAGGCTCACGAACACCACGCTGAAGCCGACGATGAAGGCCAGCGAGTGCAGGAGCACGCGGCTGCGGGCGCCGGCGGTGACCTCGCTCGCGAGACGGTCCACCGACATGCCGGTGATGAACGACAGGTACGACGGGAAGAGCGGCAGCACGCACGGCGAGAGGAACGAGAAGAGCCCGGCCGAGAAGGCCACCAGGACCCCGAGCGACTCGCTCACTGGAGGAGGGACTCGATGAGGGCGTGCGCCGGCTTGCCGTCCCACTCGCGCGAGCCGTTGGCGAAGAGCACCCGCTTGCCCTGGCGATCGATGATGAAGGTCGACGGCACCGCCCAGACCCCGTACCGCTCGCGCACCGCCATCTTCGGATCGAGGGCCACCGGGAAGGTGAGCGCGAGCTTCTTGACGAAGGGGTTGACCACGCTCGCCCCCTGCGAGTCGAGCGAGATGGCCAGCACCACGAGACCGCGGTCCTTGTAGGCCCGGTGCAGGCGCTCCATGCTGGGCATCTCCTCCCGGCAAGGCTCGCACCAGGTCGCCCAGAAGTTCAGGAAGACGACCTTGCCCTTGAAATCGCCCAGCCGGATCGGGCGATCGTCCGGGGTGCGGAGCTGGAAATCGGGCGCGTCCTTCGCCGGCTTGGGCCGGACGAGCGAGAGCGCCGCCACCGGGTCCTCCGCCGGGGCCACGCGGCCGGTGAGCAGCACTGCGGCAAGGGCCACGAACGCCACGACGACGCGGGTTTTCACGTGGTCAGTATACACTGCGCTCACCCGGGCCCCGGGTGGCCGGGGCCTGATCGGAACGATCGCGATTCATGGTAGGGTGATGCACCCATGGCGGCGACGCCCCTCCCCGTGGTGACGATCCTGGCGGACGACCTCACCGGCGCCTGCGACACGGGCTGCCTGTTCGCCGGCTCGGGGCCGGTGGCGGTGGGGGTGGACCCCATCCTCGCGGCCGACGATCGACGCGTCGTGGCGATCGACACCGAGACCCGCATGCTCGCCGACCAGGACGCGGCGGCCGCCGTCCGCGATGCGGCCGGGCGGCTCCGCGCGCGATTCGGACGGGGCCCGGTGTTCAAGAAGATCGACTCGACCATGCGTGGGCCGGTGGCCGCGGAGCTGGCCGCCCTGCTCGAGCCGGGGCCGCCGTTCACGGGCGCGCTCGTGTGTCCCGCGTTCCCCGCCCTGCGCCGCGTGGTCAGTCACGGTCGCCTACTGGTCGACTCCGTTCCGGTTCACGAATCCCCCATCGGCCGCGATCCCGGCTTCCGCGGCACCACCTCGGACCTGGCCGGGCTGCTCGGCGGCTCCGTGCCGGTGATCCCGCTCGGCCTCGACGACGTGCGGGCCGGCTGCGAGAAGATCGCGCACGTGCTCGAGCAGCACCGCGGCGCCGTCGTGGCCGCCGACGCGGTGACCGACGCCGACCTCGCGAGCCTGGCCCGGGCCGTCCTCTCGGTGCCGGGCACCGTGGCCGCGGGCTCGGCCGGCCTCGGGCGCGCGCTGAGCGACGCGCTCGGGCTGGCCGCACCGGCGGTCGCCCTGCCCGCGGGCCGGGCGCGACTCGTCGTGGTCGGCAGCCTCCACCCGGCCAGTCGCGCCCAGCTCGACGCGCTCGCGCGCGACGGGGTCGCGGTCGTGACCGTCGACGCCGCCGGCCCGGGCGATCCGGCGCCCGCGATC
>DATJIR010000138.1:0-2249 GCA_035493135.1 Verrucomicrobiia bacterium | reverse complement strand
TTGAAGGGCCCGGTTCCGACGGGCGCTTCCGCGAACTTCTCATTACCGGTCTTCTTCACCTGGCTCGGGCTCACCATCATCGGCTCGCCCCAGCTCTGCAGCGTCATGCGCTCCCACTCCGAGTAGGGCTTGCTGAACGTGAGCTTCAGCGTGTACTCGTCGACCGCCTCCGCGCCGGTGATGTACTCCACGACGTAGGAGGTGTAGCTGTTGGCCCGGGCGTAGAAGTGGGGGGCGTCCTTCTTGTACATGCGCTCCCAGGAGAAGACCGCGGCCGCCGCGTTGAACGGGGTGCCGTCGTGGAACTTGACCCCCTTGCGCAGCTTGAAGGTGCGCGAGAGGCCGTCCTTGGCGGTCGTGTAGGACTCGGCGAGCTTGGGGACGACCCGCGGGATCGCGACGTCGGCGCGGGTGAGGTCCTCCGCGAGCAGGCCCTCGAACATCTGGAAGGTCACCCGGTAGGTGAGCCAGCAGCCGGTGGCCTGCGGGTCCAGGATGTCGGACGGGCCCTCCATGCCGTAGACGAGCGTGCCGCCCTTCTTGGGCGTCTGCGCGCGCCCGCGCGTGGGCAGGGCGAGGGTACCCGCCGCGCCCGCCGCGCCGGCGGCGGCGGTGCGGAGGAAGTCCCGCCGGCTCACCCCGTCGGGCAGCATGCGCATCATGAGGTCGATCTTCTCTGCGTCCATGACTCTTCTCCTTGGGCTCGACCCGGGGGACTCAGCGGCGCGCGCGAGGGTCGAGAGCCTCGCGCAGCCCGTCTCCGACGAAGTTGAACGCGAGCGCGGCGACGACGATGACGATACCCGGGATCGTGGCCACGTGGGCGGCGCGGTAGAGCACGAGCCGGCCGTTGCCCACCATCACGCCCCAGTCCGGGGTGGGGGGCTGCACGCCCAGGCCCAGGAAGCTCAGCCCGGCCGAGGCCACGATCATCATCCCGACCAGGGTGCTGGTGTAGACCAGGAGCGGCGGCAGCACGTTCGGCAGCAGGTGGCGGCCGATCAGTCGTCCGCCGCTCGCGCCGAGGGCGCGGGCCGCCTCGACGAACTCGAGCGGCTTGATCGAGAGAGTGGCGGTGCGCACCACGCGGGTACTGTAGGGCACCAGGACCACCGCGAGAGCGAACATCTGGTTGCCCATGCCGGGGCCGATCACGCCCACGATCGCGATGGCGAGCAGCACGAGCGGGAACGCGAAGAAGACGTCGAGCGCGCGCATGATGACGTGGTCGACCGCGCCGCCCAGGTATCCGGCCAGGAGGCCGAGGCCGAGCGCCACCACGCCCGCGGTCACGGTGGGCAGGAGGCCCACCAGCAGCGAGGCGCGCCCGCCCCAGATGAGGCGACTCAGGATGTCGCGCCCCTGCTCGTCGGTGCCGAGGAGGTGACCCGGCGTGCCGATGGGCGAGAGGCGCTCGACGCCCGCGGAGGTGAGCGGATCCCACGGGCTGACCAGCGGCGCGGCCAGCGCGGCGCCGCCGACGATCGCGATGATGAGGAGGCCGACCATCGCCTGGCGGTCGCGCGCGAACACCCGCGCGGACTGCACGAGAACCCCGCTCCGGAGGCGGGGGCGCGCCCCGGCCCGGGTCACGGTGAGCGCCGTCGAGGTGGTCGCCACGATCAGGCCGGCCGCGAGCGCGGGTCGAGGTAGAGGTTCAGCAGGTCGACCACCAGGTTCACCATCACGAACGACAGCGCGATGAAGAGCGCGGCGCCCTGGACCGCCTGCACGTCGCGCGCGATGACCGAGGAGACCAGCTGGCGCCCGAGGCCGGGCCAGCCGAAGACCTCCTCGGTGAAGACCGCCCCGCCCAGCAGGTAGCCGAGCTGCAGGCCCGAGATGGTCAGGATGGGCGGCCACGCCACCCGCAGGGCGTGCAGGCCCAGCACCGCGCGCTCCGAGAGCCCCTTCGAGCGCGCGACCTTGATGTAGTCCTGGCCGAGGATCTCGAGCACCGAGGCGCGCGTCATGCGGGCGATGATCGCGCCCGGCGCCGCCGCGGTGGCGATCGCAGGCATGATCAGGTGGGCGAGCAGGTCGGAGAAACCGCCATCTCCTCTGGAAGAATACATGCCGAGGCTCGGGAGCCAGCGCAGGTTGATCGCGAAGAACACGATCAGCACCAGGCCCAGCCAGAAGGGCGGCATGTTGCCGATGACCAGCGAGGCGCCCATCGCGGCGCGGTCCACGACCGTCTGCTGGCGCGAGGCCGCGAGCACGCCCACTGCGACGCCGCCCACCACTGC
>DATJIR010000137.1:0-4104 GCA_035493135.1 Verrucomicrobiia bacterium | reverse complement strand
CCCCCTCGATCTCCACCCGGAGGTGGGCAATAACGTGGTGCTGGCGGAGCGGCTGGGGATCGAGGTCGGCGGGTGGTTTGGCGAGTACCGGGGCAGCCCGATCGGGGTGTGGGGGATCGGCGGCGCCCGCTATCCCACCCGCGAGGGACTGGTGGACGAGGTGAACCGGGCCCTGGGAACGTTCACGCCCGGGGCGCGACTGATTCCCGGCGGGCCGGAGCGGGTCTCCCGAATCGGCATCATCACGGGCGGCGCCGGCGGCATGATCGGAGACGCCCGCGACGCGGGGCTCGACACCTACATCACCGGCGAGGGAGCGCACCACACCTACTTCGACGCCGTGGAGTGGGGGCTCAACGTGATCTACGCCGGCCACTACGCCACCGAGACCCTGGGGGTGCAGGCGCTGGCCTCGCATCTGGGGGAGCGATTCGGCCTGGACTGGGAGTTCCACGACCACCCGACCGGCCTGTGAGCGCACCGCCCGCGCCGGTGCTCCGGCTGGAGGGGATCGAGAAGCGCTACGGCCCCGTGCACGCGCTGCGCGGGGCCGATTTCACGCTCTACCCCGGCGAGGTGCATGCGCTGCTGGGCGAGAACGGCGCGGGGAAAACGACGCTCATGCAGGTGGCGGACGGCCTGGTGCGTCCCGACGCCGGGAGGATCCGCGTGGGCGACGCCGACCGCTCCGCGCTCACGCCGAGCGAGGCACGGCGTCTGGGGATCGGGATGGTGCACCAGCATTTCACCGGGATCCCCGCCTTCACCGTCGCGGAGAACGTGGCGCTCGCCACCGGATGGCCGGTGACGCCCGGCGCGCTCAGGGAACGGGTCCGGCAGGCCGGCGAGCGGATCGGCCTGCCGCTCGACCCCGACGTCCGGACCGGACGACTGAGCGTCGGGCTCAAGCAGCGGCTGGAGATCGTAAAGGCGGTGGCGGCCGACGCGCGCATCCTCCTGCTGGACGAGCCGACCGCGGTGCTCGCGCCCGCCGAAGTGGCCGAGCTGCTGGATGTCATCCGGCGCTTCACCGCGTCCGGCGGGGCCGCGGTGCTGATCACCCACAAGCTCGACGAGGCGCTCGCGGCGGCCGACCGGGTCACGGTGCTTCGACGCGGTGCGGTCGTGGTGCAGGCGCTCCGAGGTGAGCTCGACCCGGCCGGGCTGGCCGCGGCGATGATCGGCGGGGAGCCGGTCCCGCGGTCTCCGGGCGCCGTTCCGAGCCGGACCGACGGTCCGCCGGCGATCCGCGCCGAGGCGCTGGAGGTGGCCCGGGAGAGCGGATACGGGCTCGCGCTCCGGCAGGGATCGCTCGAGGTGCGTCCGGGCGAGATCGTCGGCGTCGCGGCGGTGGAGGGGAACGGGCAGCGCGAGCTGCTCCGGGCGGTGGCCGGGCGGGTACACCCGTTGCGCGGGCGGCTCGAGGTGGCGCGCCCGGTGGCATTCATCCCGGAGGACCGGACCAGCGAGGGACTGATCCCCGAGCTGACCCTGACCGAGAACGTGGTGCTCGGCTCGGGGACGGATGCGCCCTGGACACGCGGAGGCCGGATCGACTGGCGTGCGGCCGAGCGGCACACGGCCGAGCTGCTTCGGGCCTACGACGTCGTGGCGGCGGGGCCCCGCGCGCCTGCCTCGAGCCTGAGCGGAGGCAACCAGCAGAAGGTGGTCATCGCGCGCGAGCTCTCCCGGCGGCCCCGGGTGGTGGTGGCCGAGAATCCCACCCGCGGGCTCGACCTGCGTGCCACCGCGGCCGTGCACGCCCGGCTCCGGGAGGCGGCGGAGGCCGGTGCGGCCGTGCTGGTGCACTCGAGCGATCTCGACGAGGTGCTCGAGCTCGCGGGGCGGGTGCTGGTGGTGAGTCGCGGCGTGGTGGCGGAGCCGGGCGCGGCCGCGGGCCGCGAGGAGATCGGAGCGATGATGCTGGCCGGAGCCTGAGGTGCCCCGCCGCGCCTGGGGAATCGCCGCGGCCGCCTTGGGACTGGGGCTCGCCGTGCTCGCCGCCGGTCTCACGCTGGCCGGTTACGACGCCGGGGCTGCGCTGACCGCGCTCTGGAGCGGGGCGTTCGGCTCCTGGTACGCCTTCACCTCGACGACCCTGGTCCGCGCCGTGCCGCTCATCCTGATCGGGCTCGGCATCGCGCTGGGCTTTCGGGCAGGCGTGTTCAACATCGGCGCGGAGGGACAGTTCTACGCCGGCGCGATCGCGGCCACCTGGGTCGGTCTGCACGTCGCCGCGTTGCCGGCCGCGGTCGCGATCCCCGCCGTGTGGTGCGCGGCGCTCCTGGCGGGCGCGCTCTGGGTCGCGGTGCCGGTCGGCCTCCGAATGCGCTACGGCGTGCTCGAGGTCATCAGCACGCTGCTGCTCAATTTCGTCGCCGAAGCGCTGGTGAGCTACGTGGTACAGGGTCCGCTGCAGGAGCGGCAGGGGATCTATCCGCAGAGCGACCCGATCGCGCTTTCGGCCCGACTCCCCCTCGTTCCCGGCACCCGCCTCCACGTCGGGCTGTTCCTCGCGCTCGGGTGCGCCGGCGTGCTGTGGTATCTCTTCGCCCGGACCCGATGGGGCTTCATGCTCCGGGCCGTGGGCGCCGGGGCGCGCGCGGCGGAGGTGAGCGGGCGGATCGACAGCCGCCGGGTGACGGCGCAGGCGCTGTTCGCGAGCGGGGCGATCGCCGGACTCGCGGGTGGCGTCGAGGTCTCCGGGGTGAGCTACGCGTTGTACCAGAACCTCTCACCCGGGTACGGCTTCACCGCGATCGCGGTGGCGCTCCTGGCGCGGCTCCACCCGGTCGGTGTCGTGGGGGCCGGCCTGCTGTTCGGCGCGCTGGAGGCGGGGGCCGGTGCGATGCAGCGTGACGCGGGCGTACCGGCCGTGGCGGTGAGCGTGGTCGAGGCGGTGGTGCTGATCGTGGTGGTGGTCGCGGCCGCCGGCGTCCGCCGGCCCGGGGCGCTCCACGCACCAGGGTTCCGGCGGCGCGCGGCATGAGTGGACTGGAGGAGCTGGGCGCGGGGTTTCTGGCCGCCGCTGTGCGAGTCGCGACGCCGCTCCTTCTCGCCGCCACCGGCGAAACGGTGACCGAACGGGCAGGCGTGATCAACCTGGGCATCGAGGGAATGATGCTGGCCGGCGCGCTGGCCGCCGCGCTCGGCGCGAGTGCGGCGGGCCCGTGGACGGGCATGCTCGCGGGCATCGCGGCGGGTACCGGCCTCGCGCTCCTGTTCGCGGCGGTGGTGGTGGGCGCGCGCGGCGACCAGATCATCACCGGCACGGCGGTGACCCTGGCCGCGGTCGGACTCACCGGGATGATCTACCGCCAGGCCTACGGCACCGCGGGCGCGGGGCTCGACCTCCCGACGCTCGCGGCGCTCCCGATCCCAGGGCTCCGACGGATTCCGGTGATTGGACCGGCCTTCTTCGACCAGCCGGCCCCGACCTATCTCGCCATCCTGGCGCTGCCGGTGGTGTGGTGGGCGCTGTTCCGCACCCGGGGCGGACTCCGGCTTCGGGCCACCGGAGAATCCGAGTCGATGGCGCGGGCGGCGGGCGTGCGCACCGGCGTCGTCCGGGCCGGGGCGACGCTGATCGGTGGGGCCTTCGCCGGACTGGCCGGCGCGACGCTGGTGCTGGCGCAGGTGGGAACGTTCGCCGAGAAGATGACGGCGGGACGGGGGTTCATCGCCATCGCCATCGTGGTGCTCGGACGGTGGCACCCCGCTGGGGTGGGTCTCGCGTCGCTCCTGTTCGGGGCCGCCACGGCGCTGCAGTTCCTCTTTCAGACCCTCGGGTGGGAGGTGCCCTACCAGCTCTTCCTGATGCTGCCCTACCTGCTGACGCTGCTCGCGCTGGCCGGAGCAGTGGGGCGGGTGCGCGCGCCGGAGGATCTGGGACGGGGCTAGAGGACTCCGGGGCTAACTCGGGCGGCCGACCTTATGACGAACTCGCGATCTCCTTCCGGGTCCGAATGATCAGGTCGCGCACCCGCTCCTTGAGCGCCGGCACATCCGCTGGCGTGAGACCGGTGGTCTCCACGGGCTCGAGCACCCGTACCTCGGCCCTCGAGCGGGCGAAGCGCCAATCGTGCTTGGGGAGCGCCGTAGCGG
>DATJIR010000136.1:0-16805 GCA_035493135.1 Verrucomicrobiia bacterium | reverse complement strand
TGCATGATGACCAGCACGCCGAAGCCGAGCTTGGCCATGATCTCGGCCGACTCGGGGCTCACCGACGAGGCGTAAATGCGGCGCTCGGGGTGGGAGATCGGGCGGGGGCGGATCGACGTGCGCGGGATCTTGAAGAACTCGCCGTCCCACTCGAAGACGTCCTGGCTGAGGGCCCGCACGACGATCTGCGCGGTTTCCACGAAGCGAGCCCGCGCCTCCTCCATCGGGATCCGGAATCCGGCGTACTCGACGCTCGCGGCGCCCCGGCCGAAGCCGAGGAGGCACCGGCCGCCCGACAGGATGTCGAGCAGCGCGATCTCCTCGGCGAGGCGGACCGGGTCGTGCCACGGCAGCACGATCACCGCGGTGCCGAGCGTGACGCGCCTCGTCCGGCCCGCGAAGTAGCTCAGGAGCTGGGTCGGGGAGGGCGACATGGCGTAGCCGGTGAAGTGGTGCTCGAGGGCGAAGAGCGAATCGAATCCCAGCGGCTCGGCGAGATCGCCCAGGGCCAGGTGCTCGGCGAGCACGGCCGCGTCCGGCATCCCGTCCTTGCTCAGCATGTTCAGCGCGATCCCGACCTTCATGGACGCCTCCTTGCCTGCGGTTCCGTGCTATGCCCCCGACGCCCGCGCTCGGCCGTTGCGCAGGAGCGCGCCGGGCAGGGCGCCGTCCGCCGCGACCGCGTCGCGCCCGCCGCGCCGGACGATCGTGCCGTTCACGATCACCGCCTCGATCCCGCTGGCGTCCGCGATCAGGCGATCGGCACCCGCGGGCAGATCGTGCACCCGACGGAGCTTGCTCGCGCCCACGGTGGCCGGATCGAACACCACCACGTCGGCGGCGAGGCCGGAGGCGAGGCGCCCCCGGTCGGTGATCCCGAAGACCTCCGCCGGCCGCGAGGTGAGCATGCGGATCGCCTCCGGCAGCGCGATCGCCTGCTTCTCCCGCACCCAGCGGCTCAGCAGGTACGTCGAGAAGCACGCGTCGCAGAGCTGGCTCGCGTGCGCGCCCGCGTCGGAGAGCCCCAGGACCGCGTCGGGCTCGGCGAGCAGCTCGGCCACCTCGTCCTCGTCGTGGTTGAACACCGCCATGCGGAAGCGGGCGTCCAGGTTCGTCGCGAGGGCCATGTCCAGCGCCAGGTCGATGGGGTGCAGACCGCGCTCCGCCGCCACCTCCTCGACTGTGCGCTCCTCGAGGGCCGGCTCGGGCGGATACCAGGAGATCCACGTGCGGGCCCAGCTGAGCCCGGCGAACACCGCTCCCGTCCGCGGCCGGTCGAGGCTCTCCTTGAACGTGCGCCGGAACTCGGGGTCTCCGTACAGCCGGACCTTGCCCGCGAAGTCGGCGACCGAGATCGGCTTGAACACCGACATGCTTTCGAAGATGAACGGCTCCCGGAACTGGAACTCGAAGTTGAGCGTCCGGCAGGTGACCTGGGGCACCACCTTCAGGCCCTGCCTGACGAGCGCGCGCGACTTCTCGAGCAGGTCGCGGTGGGAGCCGGGCCCCATCATGCCGGCCAGAAGCGCGGTCCAGGTCACCGGCCGTCCGGTCGACCGGGCGAGGCTCTCGAACTCCTTGAAGAACAGGTCGCGGCCGACGGTGGCCTGGACGATGCCGCGGCCCGCGTCGCCCAGCGCTCCGGCGAGCGCCTCGATCTCGGCGAATCGGGCGGCCCGGCTCGGCACCGGCTTGCCGGCGTGGCCGATGTGGGTCGAGGCCTTCGAGGTCGCGAAGCCGATGGCGCCGGCGTCGATCGCCTCGCGCACCAGCGCCCGCATCCGCGCGGTCTCGTCGTCCGTCGCGGGCCGCTCGGTCGCCTCCTCGCCCATCACGTAGAGCCGCAGCGGGGTGTGACCCAGGAGCACCGCCACGTTCAGCGCGGTGCCGCGGCGCTCGACCGCGTCGAGATACTCGGGGAAGGTCTCGAACGGCCACTTCTCGCCGAGCCCCGCCTCGAGGGCGGCGAGACTCATGCCCTCGACCTTCTCGAGCGTGCGCATGATGAGCCCGCGATGGTCCGGGCGCGTCGGCGCGACGCCGAAGCCGCAGTTGCCCATCACCACCGAGGTCACCCCGTGCCAGGGCGAGATCGTGAGCATCCGGTCCCACATCACCTGCGCGTCGTAGTGGGTGTGGACGTCGATGAAGCCGGGCGCCACCACGAGCCCGCCGGCGTCGATCGTCTGCCCGGCGGTGCCCTTCGCACGGCCGAGCGCGTCGATCCGGCCGCCCCGGATCCCGACGTCGCCGCGCACGCCCGGACGTCCGGTGCCGTCGACGATGGTGCCGCCCCGGATGACGAGATCGAAGTCCATCGTCAGGCTCCCGCGAGGCCGTAGAGCTCGGCCACGTTGTCGTGGAGGATCAGGCGCAGCTCCTCCGGGGTCAGGTGGGATGCGTGCTTGGCGAGGAGCTCCTGCGAGTGGGGCCACGTCGAGTCGCTGTGCGGGAAGTCGTTGGCCCAGAGCAGCCGGCGGATGTTGCACAGGTCCTTCATCTGGAAGGCGACCCAGTCGTCCTGGAAGGTGGTGTAGACGTGCTCGCGGAAGTACTCGCTCGGCATCTTGGTGAGCGTCCCCGACGGCAGCCAGTAGCGGTGGCGGTCGTAGGCGTGGTCCATGCGGTACATGAAGTGCGGCACCCACCCGGCGTCGGCCTCGACGCAGACCAGGCGCAGGCGCGGGTGCCGCTCGAAGACGCCGCCGAACACGAAGGTCCCGACCAGATCCTGGCAGCCGCGGATGATCGACATGAACGCGTTGAGCTTGGGCCCGCGGACCCGGAACGTGTCCTGCTGGCTGGTGAGGATGTGGAAGGACAGCGGCAGCCCGAGGTCGACCGCCGCCTCGTAGAAGGGCGCGTAGACCGGATCGTGGTAGTCGGCCACCGCCGGGTTCCCGGGCAGCATCACGCCGCGCAGGCCGAGCGCCCGGATCTTCTCCAGATCCCGGATGCCGTCGTCCACCGAGCGCATCGCGGTCTGCCCGATGCCCAGCAGCCGGTCGGGGTGCGCGGCGCAGTACTCGGCGATCCACAGGTTGTAGGCGTCGAAGCAGGCCTGCTTGTAGTCGAAGTCGGGATGGTTGCAGAGCATCATGCCCACGGTGGGGTAGATCACCTCCGCGCTGACCCCGTCGCGCACCTGGTCCGCGAGCCGCGCCTCGGGGTCCCAGCCGCCGCGGTGCAGGTCCTCGAAGCGGGCCCCGAACATGGTGAGCTCCTCCGCGGCCTTGCCGGCGGCGGCGACGAGCCCCATCGGGATCGGCTTGTCGAGCCCGTCGATCACGAAGAGATCGCCACGCTTGGCGTCGTGCACCAGGCGGGGGGCCCGGTCCCGGAAGCGCGCGTCGATCCGGGCGGTGTATGTATCGGGCGGCTCGGTGACGTGCGAGTCGGCGGAGATGATCGGGACGTCGGTGACCGCCATGGCGCGGCTCCTCTCAGGCCACGTCGCGCTGGCGCGCGGCGTTGTAGTTGGCGTCGTACCACCAGTCG
Organism: Verrucomicrobiia bacterium; assembly: GCA_035493135.1. Taxonomy (GTDB): domain Bacteria; phylum Methylomirabilota; class Methylomirabilia; order Rokubacteriales; family CSP1-6; genus CAMLFJ01. The sequence continues at coordinate 13,307 of DATJIR010000136.1, read as the reverse complement.
AGGTAGTCCGCGTAGGTGCTGGGCGGATAGCGCGGCGGATTGCCCGGCCCCTGGCACGTGGGCAGGCACGCGATCTCGGTGTCCAGGTGCGGCCCCAGGAAGTAGGGGATGGCGTAGCGCGGCCGGCCCACAGGGGGCAGGGCGCGGTGGGGCGTCGACTTGAAGCGGTGGTTCGTCCAGCGCAGCATCATGTCGCCCGAGTTCACCGCGAAGGAGCCGGGGACGTACGGCACGTCCACCCAGCTCCCGTCCGGCATCCGCACCTGGAGCCCGGGCACGTCGCTCTGGGCGAGGAAGGTCATGAAGTTGGCGTCGGTGTGGGGCGCGATGCCGAACTGGTTCGCCTCGGCCGCCACCGGCGGGTAGTGCGTGAGGCGGAAGCTGAACTGGCTCTCGGCGAACGCGTCGTCGAAGGTGGCCGGCGGCAGGTCGAGGGCCATGGCGCAGAGGGGCAGGAGCCGCCGGCCCAGCGCGTCCACCGCGTCGGTATAGGCGAGCACCGCCTCGCGAAAGCCAGGCAGGTCCGCCGGCCACCGGTTGGGCCCCGCGAAGCGCCGGCCGGCGCGCACGAGCGGGTCGTCGGGGCCGCGCTCGCGCTTGACGAAGAACGCCTCGTTCAGATCGGGCTTGTCGTTGGCGTTGACGTCCGACGTCCACACCGCGTAGCGCCCGAGCATCATGTAGCCGTTGTTGTGCTCGTTCATGCGCAGGGCCAGCTTGGCCTCGGGGGGTTGCGCGTGGAAGCGCCGGGCCTCGGCGAACGTGTCGTCGATCAGGGCCTGCGGCACCCCGTGGTTCACCACGACCAAGAAGCCGACGTCCTGCAGGGCGCGCCCGAGCTCGGCCGCGGTCCCGGCGGCCGCGTGGGGACGCGCCGCGAGATACGGCCCGAGATCGATGACCGGGATCATGCCGATGAGATAGCACCCCGCCGGGGTTTTGACAAGGAGGCGACTACTTCGGCACGTAGGTGATCTGCTGCCCGCCGATGGCGGCCTGGGCCATCGCCCCGGACCGCGGCGCGATCACCACCACGATGCCGTCGATGAACTGGGCATTGGCGGTGGGCCCGCCGTCGGCCAGGACCGCCTCGGCGTCCGCCGTGAAATCGAGCCGGTTCTCCCGGAAGCGATCCAGGGCCGCCTTGGTCTCGAACACGATGAGCTCGCGGTAGCTGTGACCTCCGACCTGGAGCCCGAACGAGGCCTGCGCGAGGCTCGCGTATCCGATGTGCTGCCCTTGCTCGTACACCACCCCGCGGCCGTAGCCACCGCCGAGGACCAGCCCGCCCTTGACGACCTCGGGGAACAGGGCGTACCCGTGGCCCCGCCGGATCAGCGAGTCCACCCCCGGATCCGCGGCCCCCATCTGGGTCAGCGCGGCGCTCGCCTGCTGGACCAGCTCGCCGCGCTCCTCCTGCGTCACCGGCGCCGTGCTGCATCCGCCCAGCAACCACCCCGCCAGCAGGAGTGCCATCGCACCCCGTCGCATCCACACCATGGTGACCTCTCCTTCCGGTGCGCGTCCGACTGCTTGTTCCCGAATTGTACTGCGTGCTACGGTCGAGCCCGGATTTCGGATGGAGCCGCTCGATCCAGAAGCCGTGAAGCAGGAGCAGTGGCAGCGCCTCGTGGCGCTCGTCCGGACGGCACTCCCCGCGAACCGGTTCCTCGGCGCCCGCTACGCGCGGGCCGGGCTGGCCGACGCGCGGGGGCTGGGGACCTGGGACGACTTCCAGCGTCTGCCCCTCACGCCCAAGAGCGAGCTGGTGGAGGACCAGGCGGCGCACCCGCCCTTCGGCACCAACCTGTCCTTTCCGCTCGACCGCTACGTCCGGGTGCACCAGACCTCGGGGACCACCGGGACGCCGCTCCGCTGGCTCGACACGCAGGAGTCCTGGGACTGGTGGGCCCGCTGCTGGACGGTGGTGCTGGGCGCCGCCGGGCTGGGCCCGGGCGATCGCGTGTTCTTCCCGTTCTCGTTCGGGCTCTTCGTGGGTTTCTGGGCCGGCTTCGAGGGGGTGCGCGCGCTCGGAGCCCTCGCGATCCCCGGCGGCGGCCAGGACAGCGCGCAGCGCCTGGCCACGATCGAGAGCCTCGGCGTCACCGCGGTCTGCTGCACGCCGTCCTACGCGCTCCACCTGGCCGAGGTCGCGGCCGAGCGGGGGATCGTGCTCTCGCGCCTGGGCGTCCGCGCGACCGTCCACGCAGGAGAGCCGGGGGCCGGTATTCCCGCGGTGCGGGCCCGCATCGAGTCGGCGTGGGGGGCCCGCGCCTACGATCACGCGGGCATGACCGAGATGGGCGCCTACGGCTTCGAGTGCGCGGCGCAGTCCGGCCTGCACGTGAACGAGGCCGAGTTCATCGCCGAGATCCTGGACCCGGTCACGGGACGCCCCGCGGACGAGGGCGAGCTGGTCCTGTCCAACCTGGGCCGCGTGGGCTCCCCGCTGCTCCGCTACCGGACCGGCGACCGGGTGCGCCGCGCCCGTACCCCGTGCGCGTGCGGGCGCAGCTCCCTGCGGCTCGAGGGCGGCATCCTGGGACGCATCGACGACATGCTGATCGTCCGCGGGGTCAACGTGTTCCCGGCCGCGCTGGAGGGGATCGTGCGGCGCTTCCACGCGGTCGACGAGTTCCTGATCGAGGTCTACCGTCGCGGTCAGCTCGACGAGGTACGCCTGCTGCTCGAGGTGCGGGGCCACGCCGATCCGGTGGTCACCGCGGTGCAGGAGGCGGTCCGCGTCGATCTGGGGATCCGCATCGAGGCGGTGCCGGTCCCCGCACAGAGCCTGCCGCGCTACGAGCTCAAGGCCCGCCGCGTCGTCCGTCGCGCCGACTCCCAGTAACTCTACGCGCGAGCCCGGGCCGCTGGATGTGTTGACCGCGCGTCGTCGCGGCTGGTACTGATTAGGGCGATGCCGCCGCTCACGCCCGGGTCGGAGTCCTCCGCTGCCCTCGTCGCGGCCATCGCCGCGGGGGATCGCGATGCCTTCGGTCGCTTCTACGACCTGACCGCCCCGATGGCGTTCGGCCTGATCCGGCGCGTGCTCCGCGACCCCGAGGCCGCCGCCGAGGTGCTCCAGGAGGTCTTCTGGCAGGTCTGGCAGGACGCGGCCCGGTACGACCCGACGCGAGGCAGCCCGGAAGCCTGGCTCGTGACGCGGGCCAAGACCCGCGCAATCGATCGGCTGCGGTCCGTGCGTAGAAGAGATAGGACCTTCGTGGCCCCGGTGGACGAGTCCGTGGCGCCGCGCCGCGAGGAGCAGGCGGAGAACCCGGCGGTGGTCGCGGAGGACCGGAGCCTGGTGCAGAACGCGCTGGCCCAGCTCCCGGAGGCCCAGCGGCGCGTCATCGAGCTGGCGTTCTTCGAGGGGCTGACCCAGTCGGAGATCGCGGCCCGGCTCGGCGAGCCGCTCGGGACCGTGAAGACGCGCGCCCGGCTCGGGCTGGAACGGCTGCGAGGGATGCTCGGAGGAGAGAGGCTGTCGGCGACATTAACCGCGACGAGATCGGCGAGCTGGCGGCGGCGTACGCCCTGGGTGGGCTCGAGGGCGAGGAGCTCGCCCGCTTCGAGGCCCTGCTCGAGGCCGGCGACGCGGACGCGCTGCGCGCGCTGCGCGAGTGCGGGGACACACTCGTGGGGCTCGCCGCGGCCGCCCCCGAGCCGCCGCCGCCCGCGGTGAGGGCGGCCCTGATGGAGCGCATCGCGGCGGCCCCGGCGGCGCGCCCGTCCGCTCCGGTGCGACCGCTGCCTCCGCGGCGGTCGCGGGCGCTCTGGCCGGTCGTGCTGAGCGGCGCGATGGCCGCGGGCCTCGCCGCGGTGGTGGTGGGGTGGAGCGTCTCCTCCACCTACGAGAAGCGACTCGACGCGCTCGCGCGCGACGCCGAGCAGCTCCGCGCCGAGCTGCGCGGCCAGCAGGCGGTGATCGCGATCCTGCGCGATCCGGCCACGCAGGTCGTCGCGCTCGCCGGCCTGCCGCCGGCCCCCGGCGCGCGGGCCCGCATGATGTGGCACGCCCAGGCGGGGGGCGTGTTCGTGGCCACCGGGCTTCCGGCGCCGCCCGAGGGCAAGGCGTACCAGCTCTGGGCCATCGCCGGCTCCAACGCCCCGGTGTCGGCGGGCGTGTTCACGGTGGACGCCTCCGGGAGCGGGAGCCTGGCGGTGCGGCCGCTTCCCGGCGTGTCGGCCGTGAATGCCTTCGCGGTGACGCTCGAGCCGACCGGCGGCCTGCCGGCTCCGAGCGGCGACATGTACCTGCTCGGGAAGTCCTGAGGGGGTCCGGCTAGACACCCCGGCGGCGCGCCGCGTGCAGCACCGCCACGATGGTCATCGCGTCCTTGATCTCCCCGCGCTCGACCATGGCGAGCACCTCGGCGAAGGGGAAGGCGCGCCGCTCGATGAACTCGGTGTGATCGGGCGGCCGCGACGCCGGGCGCAGATCCTCGGCGACGAAGAGGTGGGCGACCTCGCGCAGGATGCTCTTGGAGGTGTGGAAGTCGCAGAGCTCCACGAGGCGGCCGGCCTCGTAGCCGGCCTCCTCCGCGAGCTCGCGCTGGGCGGCGGCCAGGGTGGTCTCGCCCGCGTGCTGCCCCCCGGTCGGCATCTCCCAGAAGAAGTCCTGGGCCACGTAGCGGTACTGCCCGACCAGGAGTACCGTGTCGCGGTCGAGGAACGGCAGCACGCCGACGCACTCGCTGCACTCGACGACCCCGTACACGGTGATGTGCCCGTCGGGCAGCTCGACCATGTCCTCGCGCACGTCGATCCAGCGGTTGCGGTAGATGGGCCGGGTGGACGTGGTGCGCCACGGGACCCGGGCCAGGGGATTTCCGGGAGGTATGGCGTCGGGACCGACCGGGGTGGGCTCGCTCACCATCCGGTTGTATCATGTCGACCAGGAGGCAACCGTGATGGCATGGCCGGCTCCGGTGGAAGCCCTGTGGAACGACTTGGAAAGCGTGCGCGCCCAGCTCCTCAAGGAGGCGGAGGGCCTGAGCCAGGGCCAGAGTGACTGGCGGCCCGGCGAGGAGGAGTGGTCGGTCGGCGAGATCCTCCACCACTTGACGCTCGCCGAGGTGGGCACCGGCAAGCTCACCTCTAAGCTGCTCAAGGAGGCGCCGCAGCCGACGCCCCCCTTTCCTCCCGACCTCCCCGGCTTCTCGCCGGTGCCGGCGCCGCCGCCCGGCCCCGCGCGGGCGCCCGAGGTCGTCTATCCCGAGCGGGGCCACTCGCTGGAGCGCCTGATCGCGGATCTCCGGACCATCCGCGAGCGGAGCCGCCGGTCGATAGAGCGCCTGGCCGCGGTGGACCCGCGCGTGCTGCGGTGGCGGCACTTCACGCTGGGTGAGATGGACCTGGCCCAGTGGTGGCTCCTGCACGTGCGCCACGAGACCGACCACCTCCAGCAGCTCCGCGACGTGAAGGCGGCCAAGGGATTCCCCGCGTCGTGAAGGTCATCCTCCGGAACCCGCGGCGGGAGGTCGACGTGGACGGCAAGCGCCGGGTGAAGGACCTGCTGTCCGAGCTCGGCATCCTGCCCAGCACGGTGCTGGTCATCCGCGACAACGAGCTCCTGACGAGCGACGCGGTGGTCGGGGGCGACGACGTGCTCGAGGTCCGCCCGGTGATGTCGGGCGGCGGCGGAGCCGGCGCGTGAAGTGCCGCAAGTGCGGGGGCAGCGCCGCGCTCGAGCTGCGACGTCACAATGCGGCGTTCTGCTCGCCGCACTTCATCGAGTTCTTCCGCAAGCAGGTGGCGGAGGCCGTCCACCGGCATCGCATGTTCACGCTCGACGAGACGATCATGGTCGCGGTCTCGGGCGGCAAGGACTCGCTCGCCCTCTGGGACGTCCTGATCGAGGAGGGCTACCGGACCGCCGGGCTCTACCTGGATCTGGGCATCTTCGACTACTCGAAGGAGTCCCGGGCCAAGTGCGAGGCCTTCGCGGCGGCCCGCGGGCTGACGCTCCACGTGGAGCGGGTGGCCGACGCGGTGGGCGCCCCGATCCCGGTCGTCCAGCAGGTGACGCGCCGCCCCACCTGCTCGGCGTGCGGGCTCTCCAAGCGCTACCTGATGAACCGCGCCGCCCTCGAGCACGGCTACGCGGTGGTGGCCACCGGCCACAACCTGGACGACGAGGCGGCCACCCTGTTCGGCTCGGTGATGCACTGGCAGACCGACGCGCTGCCGCGCCAGTCGCCCGCGCTGGCCTCGACGCACCCCAAGCTGGTCCGCCGGGTGAAGCCGCTCTACCGCCTCTCCGAGCTCGAGACCGCGGCGTACGCCTTCCTGCGCGGCATCGACTACATCGTGGAGGAGTGCCCGTTCGCCCAGGGCGCCACGTCGATCGCCCACAAGCAGGTGCTCGACCGCCTGGAGGAGGCCTCGCCTGGGGCCAAGCACAACTTCCTCTTCGGCTTCCTCGACCGCGCCCGCCCGGCCTTCGAGCGGGTGGAGAACGTGGAGCTCCACGAGTGCACCTCGTGCGGCCAGGTGACCACCGGGGCGGTCTGCGCCTTCTGCAAGCTCGCCGATCTGGTCAAGCGGCGCACTTCCTGACCCCACGTCGACCTGCTAGACTGAATACCGGTTCAGTCGATTCGCGGGACTCGAGGAGGAGACAGCCATGCACAACGCGGTGATCGTGGGGGCGGTCCGCACCGCCGTCGGCAGGAAGAACGGCAAGCTGGCCGGGGTGCGCCCCGACGACCTGCTGGCCGACACGCTGAAGGCCCTGGTGGCGCGCACCAAGATCGACCCGAACGAGGTCGAGGACGTGGTGATGGGCTGCGTGGACCAGGTGGGCGAGCAGGGGCTCAACATCGCGCGCAACGCGGCCCTGATCGCGGGCCTGCCGCTCGACGTCTGCGGCACGACGCTCGACCGCATGTGCGGCTCCGGCCAGCAGGCGGCCAACTTCGCGGCCATGGGCGTCATGTCGGGCCAGTACGAGTGCGTGATCGCGGGCGGCGTGGAAAACATGAGCCGCGTGCCGATGGGCTCGAACGGGATGGGGCCGGGTGACGGGCCGCTCTCGCCGCGGCTGCAGGCCCTCTACAACATCATTCCGCAGGGGCTCTCCGCCGAGATGATCGCCGAGCAGTGGGGCATCAAGCGCGAGGAGCTCGACGAGTTCGCCGCCGGCAGCCACGAGCGGGCGGGCCGGGCGATCGCGGAGGGCCGGTTCAAGCGCGAGATCGTCCCGATCACCCTGGCGGACGGCAGCGTCTTCGAGGTCGACGAGGGGGTCCGGGTGCCGGTGAACCGCGAGAAGATGGCCGCCCTCGCCCCGTCGTTCAAGCCGGACGGGGTGGTGACCGCGGCCAATTCGTCGCAGATCTCGGACGGCGCCTCGGCGCTGCTCATCATGTCGGAGGGGCGGGCCAAGGCCCTGGGCCTCACGCCCCGGGCGCGCATCGTGGCCACCTCGCTGGCCGGCGTGGATCCCACCATCATGCTGACCGGGCCGATCCCGGCCACGCAGCGCGTGCTGAAGAAGGCCGGCCTGAAGCTCGACCAGATCGATCTGTTCGAGATCAACGAGGCGTTCGCCTCGGTGGTGCTGGCGTGGGAGCGCGAGCTGCATCCGGACATGAGCCGGGTGAACGTCAACGGCGGCGCGATCGCGCTGGGGCACCCGCTCGGCTGCTCGGGCGGCAAGCTCATGACCACCTTGCTGCACGAGCTCGAGCGCACCAAGAAGCGCTACGGCCTGCAGACGATGTGCATCGGGTTCGGGCAGGGGATCGGCACCATCATCGAGCGGCTCTAGCCTGCCCGCGCCGAAGCGAAGACGGCCGCCCGGAAAGCTCCCGGGCGGCCGTCGTGTCTCCGCGGCCTCGCTAGCGGGCGCGGGCGGCCAGGGCCACCTGCACGGTGCGGTGCAGCTCCTGGGGCGGGACCGGCTTGAACAGGAGCGCGGAGATGCCGAGACGCCGGCAGCGCGCCTGGTCCTCCTCCTGCAGCCCCCAGCCGGTGATGAAGATCACGGGGACGTTCGGGTCGGAGGTGCGTAGCCGCTCGGCCACGTCCCAGCCGCTCATCTCGGGCATGCCCACGTTGGTGATGACGAGATCGAAGCCGTTCGGTACGAACACCCGCAGGGCCTCGGACCCGCTGGGCACCGGCAGCACGTGGTGGCCCGCGTCCTTGAGCATCTCGCCCAGGATGGAAAGCACCTGGGGGTCGTTGTCCACCAGCAGGATGCGGCCCTTGCGCTCACCGCGCGTCTCGCTGCCGGTCGTGCTCTCGCCGGCGGGGCCCATGCCGATGGGCAGGGTGATGGTGAACGTCGTGCCCTCGCCGGGGTGGCTGTCGACCCGCAGGTCGCCGCCATGGCGCTCCACGATCGAGTGGGAGACCGAAAGGCCGAGGCCGGTGCCCTCGTCGCCCTTCGTGGTGAAGAAGGGATCGAAGACGCGCTTGCGGACCTCCTCGGTCATGCCCATCCCGGTGTCGGCCACCGTGATGACCGCGTGCCGGTGGTCGCCCAGCCGGGTGCGGACGCGGAGGGTGCCGCCCCGGGGCATCGCGTCGATGGCGTTGAGCACGAGGTTGGTGATGACCTCGTTGAGCTCGGCGGGCCGACCCATCACCACCGGCACCGGTCCCAGGTCCAGCTCGAGCTGCAGCGGCACGCCGCCCTTGACCTTCTTCTCCTCCCAGCGCGGGCGGGTGATCGCGAGCGAGTCGCGGACCACCTGATTGAGGTCCATGGGCACGAACGGCTCGTCCGGCCGGAGCCGGGCGAACTTCTGGATGCGCCGGACCGTCTCCGCCCCGCCGTTGGCCGCCTTCTCGATCACGTCGATGCCGCGGCGGACCACGTCGATGTTGGCGGGGCTGCGGGCCATGAGCTGCGCGTAGCCGAGGATGGCCTGCAGGAGGTTGTTGAAGTCGTGGGCGATGCCGCCCGCCATCTGCCCGAGCGCGGTGAGGCGCTCGGACTGGTGCATCTGCGCCTCGATCTCCCGCTGGGTGGTCATGTCGCGGACGATCGCGAGCATGCCCTCGGTGCCGCCGTTGCGGCCGGGCAGGAAGGAGAGCGTGACGGCCAGGTTCAGGGGGCGTCCGTCCGCCCGCTTGGCCGAGGCGTCGAAGGCCCGCACCGGATTCTCGCGCGAGAGGCTGGCGCGCGCCGACCGGTACGGGTCCTGCGGCAGCAGGTTCGCGAAGGGCTGCCCGATCGCCTGGGCGGCGGTGAAGCCGAAGATGCGCTCCGCGGCCGGGTTCCAGCTGCGGACCCGGCCTTCTCCGTCGACCGAGATGATGGCGTCACCCGCCGAGACGATCAGCTGCTCCAGGTACTGCTTGGTCTCGGCCACCTCGCCGTAGAGGCGCGCGTTCCGGATCGCCACCGCGAGATAGTCGGACAGCATCTCGAGGAGGTCGCGCTCGCCCGGATCGATCGGGCGGGTGGCGGAGCGGTTGGCGACCAGGAGGTAGCCCAGGATGTTGCCCTCCTCGCGGATCGGGCAGACGATCCGGCTCTCCCCGGGCGCCTCCGCGGGGGCCGCCGCGCCGAGCCGCACCGTCGCCTCGTCGTAGCCGAGGGCGTCCTTGAGCAGGTCGGTGATCGAGGCGGTGAGCTGGCGGAAGTCGAGCTGGCCGAGGAGGCTCCGCGAGATCTCGCGCAGGATCGAGAGCTGGGTGACGCGGAGCGATTGCTGGGTGTCCTCGCGCCGCGCCACCTCCTCGAGGCTGCGGGCCTTGGTGGCGAGGGCGCGCATCTCCTCGACGAGGGTCGTGAGCTGGTTGCGCGTCCCGATCCCGTCCTGCCGGCGCGCGAGGGCCCGCTTGGCGGTCTCTTCCAGGTCCTGCCGGCTGAACGGCTTGATGAGGTACTCGAAGGCGCCGTGGGTGAGCGCGTTCTTCACGGTCTCGAGTGAGGCGTAGGCGGTGATCATCACCACCTCGATGCTCGGATCGGTGCCCTTGATTCGGCGCAGCAGCTCGATGCCGTCCATCTGCGGCATCTTGATGTCCATGAAGATCAGGTCGGGGTGGAACGTGCCGAGCGTCTTGAGCGCGGCTTCGCCACTGTCCGCGGTGGCGATCTCGTAGCGCGGCTTGAGGATCATGCGCAGGGACTCGCGCGGTCCCATCTCGTCGTCGACCACCAGTACCCGCGGACGGTCGCTCATGGCTGCCCCGCTACCGGTAGCGACGCGGTGAAGCTGACCTCGCCCCGGGTTTGTTTGGCCTCGAGCCGGCCTCCCTGGCTCTCGAGGATACGCTGGCTGACACTCGGCCCCACGTCGATGAGGTTCTCCTGGACGACCTGGATCGGATCGAAGATCGCCTGCAGCTCCTCGGCCCGGACCTCGGCGCTGCGCGACGCCACGGTCAGGCGCACGCGATCCTCGCTCGCCAGATGGGAGATCGACGCCGAGATCTTGGCCTCCGGGCCCGGCGTCTTGCGCAGCAGGTACCAGATCAGGTAGGACATGGCCTTCTTGAACATGCCGTGATCGCCCCGGACCAGCAGGGACGTGCCCTCGTAGGAGAGGGTGGCGGTGACGTGCTTCTGGGTCGACTCGTCGGTGAACGAGAGCAGGCGCGCCTCGTTGGCCGCCGCGGGCAGGACCTGCGCGCCCAGCTCGGCCAGGCACTCCTCGGCGACCTGGCGGAGGTCGAGGGTCTCGCGCTTGTAGTCCCCGTCGTTCACCAGGGCGGCGAGCTTGTCGAAGATCTGGACGAGCCGGCGCACGTCGCGGCCGACCACGGACGAGAACTGGTTACGGAACGTGGCGTCGTCGTACCGCTCGCCGATGAGCTCCATGAACGCGTTGATCGAGACGAGGGGATTCTTGATCTCGTCCGCGATGCGGGCCACCACCTGAGTGAGGAGCTGGAGCTGCTCGGCGCTGCGCTTCTCCTGGGCGAGCTGACGCTGGGCAGTGAGGTCCTCGAACATCAGCACCGCGCCCATCGGTTCGGTGCGGTCTCCCATCACCGGGTAGGTCGAGACCTCCAGCGGGAGGTTGCGGAAGGCGAGGTGCACCTCGGCCCGCGTCACCGAGCGGCCCTTGGCGAGCGCCTCGAAGAGCATGTCCCCCAGGGGCGAGGGCAGCACGCGCAGGTCGCGATTGAGCACCTCCCGGGCGGACAGGCCCAGGATCTCGGCGGCCCGGCCGTTGATCGCCACGACCTTCTCGTCGGGATCGATGGTGATCACACCGCTCGACATGCGCGCCAGGATGCGCTCGTTGAAGTCCTTCTCGTACTGGAGGAGATGGTGCACCCGGATCTCGCGGATCGCGGTCGCGAGGTGCGTGCCGAGGCTGAAGAGAGTCTCGGTCTCGCCGCGCCCGTAGCCACCGCCGCTGATGCGCTGCCCGAGAGTGAGGATCCCGACGAGCTCGCCGTTCGAGTTGAGCGGGATGGCCACCACCGACTGCAGGGCGGCCAGCTCGCGCGCGATCTCGCGCGCCGCCGCGTCCGCGGAGCGGCTCCGTGCCTGCTCGATCTGGATGAGGCGTCCCTCGGTCGCGAGCCACAGGGGAAGGCCGCTGTCCGCGGCCAGGGTCAGCGACTCCACCACGTGCGGCGCGAGGCCGCGGTAGGCGACCACCCGGTAGAGGTGGCTTTCCGGGGCCGCGAGCAGGATGGCGGCACGGCTCGGACGCACCAGCTCGGCGACCCCGTCGAGGAACTGATCCAGCACCCGCGGGAGGTCGAAGCCCGCCGCGAGCGCCTTGGCAAACTCCTTGGCCATCTGGGTGGCGGCCTGCGGGGAGGGCGGGGAGGTGTCCGCCTGGCTCTGCGACCCACCCGCCTCGCTCGGAAGCCGTGCCGCACGCAGCGCGGCGACCTCCTGGAGGAGGTGCAGCTTGTCGTCGGCCTGCCTGAGCAGGCTGTGGAGCTGGCGGGTCGTGAACGGCTCGAGGAGCACGAAGTCGGCGGCCTCCGCTTCGCTCTCGCGGTCCGGGCTGTCGACGCCGAGAGTCAGTAGGCATACCACCACCGAGGTCGGGCACAGGTGCCGCACGCTCGCGATGAAGGCGGCCAGATCGTGCGACGGGCCGACGATCTCCTTGAAGATCAGCTCCATCTCGGTGAGCCGGAGGGTCCTGAGCGCTTCGTCGTCGGACGCGGCGGTGAACACCGAGTGTGTGTGCTCGAGGCCGCGCATCAGGCGCGTGCGGAGGGCCTCGCTCGCTGAGACCAGGAGGACGGTCTTCACGGAGCGATGCGGGTCGGGCGGCCCGACGGGACGGGGAACTCGACGGTGAAGGAGCAGCCGGGCCGCCCCACGTTGTTGCGCGCGACGAGCCGGGCGTGATGGGCGTCGGCGATGCCGCGGCAGATCGCGAGGCCCAGGCCGGTGCCGTGCGGCTTGGTGGTCACGAAAGGATCGAAGATGGTGGCCAGCAGGTCATCGGGGATACCCGGGCCCGTGTCAGCCACCTCGACGATCAGAGTGCTACCACCGCCCTCCGAGAGATCGGCCACGCGAACGGTCAACTCCCCACCCGGTTCCATCGCCTGGATGGCATTTAAGCACAGGTTCAGGAAAAGCTGCTGCAACTGAGACGGATTACCGATCACCGTCCGGTGCGTCACCTGCCCGACCTGACGCAGGCGAATCTTACGGTCCTCCATCTGGGCGTGGAGCGTCTCGAGCGTGTCCCCGAGCGGGGCGGAGATGTCCACCATCTGCATCGGCTCCCGCGAGGCGCCCGAGATGTTCCGGAAGCGGGTGAGCAGATCGTCGATCCGGCCGATCTCCCGCCCGGCGGTGCGGGAGAACATGTCCCGAAACTCCTCGCTCGCCCCGCGCGAGGGCAGGAGCTGCGCGTAGGTCTTGATGCCCACCAGGGGATTCCGGATCTCGTGGACCAGGCCGGAGGCGATGGCTTCGATCGACGCCAGGCGCTCGGCCCGACGCTTCTCCTGCTCCAGCTCTTTCAACCTCGAGATGTCGTTAAGAACCGCGACCGCGCCCAGGATGACGCCGCCCGGGCCCCGCAGCGGCAAGGTCGAGCAGATGAGCGGAACGAGCTGGCCGGTCGGGCCCGGGAGGGAGAACTCGATGTGCGAGCGTGGCTGTCCGTCCGCGGCGGTGGACTGGAGCAGCTCGGGAAGAGGAGCGGGGAGTCCTACCGGTGACTGCCCGAGAGCGACCTTGGTAGCCGTCCCGGTCAGATGCTCGGCGGCCCGGTTGAAGAGGGTGATCCGCCCGCGAGGTCCGACCGCCACCACGCCACTCTCGATGGTCTCGAGCACCGTGTTCATCTGCTCGTTCATATGCACCACGCGAGCGTGGGTCTGGGCGTTTCGCACCGCCACCGCGGCCTGGTTCG
>DATJIR010000135.1:0-15200 GCA_035493135.1 Verrucomicrobiia bacterium | reverse complement strand
CGTGACCGCCCCGCCGGGCGGGGTGTACTTGAGCGCGTTGTCGAGCAGGTTGTTGACCACCTGCTCGAGCCGGGCCGGGTCCGCGTCCACGTGGACCGGCTCGCCCACGAGCCGGACCTGGTGGCGCTCGGTCCGCCCGGCCTGGACCAGCGCGTCGAGGCACCGGCCCGCCAGGGCGCGCAGATCCACCGTCCGGCGCTGCAGATCGATCTTGCCGGAGGTGACGCGGGCGACGTCGAGCAGGTCGTCGACGAGGCGGGCGAGGTGTCCGGTCTGCCGTCCGATGATCGCCACCACGTGCCGCATGGTGTCGTCGCCCTCGAGCCGCTCCAGCACCGCCACCGCGTTGCTCAGGGTCCCGAGCGGATTGCGCAGCTCGTGGCCCAGCATGGCCAGGAACTCGTCCTTGGCGCGATTGGCCGCCTGCAGCGAGCGGGCGAGGGCCTCGGCCTCCTCGCGGCGCGCGCGGCTCACCAGCTCGTGCTCGCTTCGCTCCGTGATGTCGAGCGCGACGCTCAGCAGCGCGGGCTCACCACCGAAGGTGATCGGCTCCGAGTTCACGAGCAGCTGCCGGTCGTCCCCCGCGCGGGTCCGGCAGGTCACCTCGAAGTCGCGCACCCGGCCCTCGCGGTCCAGCTGGCGCAGCATCCGGTCGCGCTGCTCGGGTGACGCCCAGAAGCCGAGACCGGGGCTCGCGGGTCCCAACAACTCCTCGCGCGAGTACCCGTAGTGGTCGATGGCGGCCTCGTTGACCTCCAGGTACCGGTGGTCGCGCAGGCTCGTGATCGACATCGGCAACGGGTTGGCGTGGAAGGCGACCAGGAAGCGTCGCTCGCTCTCACGCAGGGCCGCCTCCGCCCGAGTGCGCTCGGTGATGTCGGTGAGCGCGCTCAGGATGCAGGGCTCCCCATCGAAGAGCACGATGTCCGCGGAGAGGATGGTCACCCGCTCGTCGCCGTTCTTGACCCGGAAGCTGCACTCCAGGTTGCGCACCGTCCGGCCGGCCCTGAGCTCGCGGATCCCCTCGTCGCGCTGGGCCGGGTCCACCCAGAGGCCGAGCTCCACCGGGGTGCGGCCGAGGATCTCCTCCCGGGTGTAGCCGCTGACGGCCAGGAAGGCCTCGTTGGCATCGCGGATGCGACCGTCGGCCAGACCGGTGAGGCAGAGGATGGTCGGGCTGAGACCGAAGACCGCGCGGAGCTTTTCTCCGAACCCCGGGTCCGTGCGCATCGGGTGTATCATACCCGCCGACCGGGCAGCTCACCACACGCCAAGGAGCCCACCATGACGACCAACGGGACCTCCGGCCACGACATCGACGTCCAGGACCTGGAGTACCTCCGTCACGGCGACCGCCCCCTGCTGGCGCGCCTGTACACCCCGCGCGGCGACGGGCCGTTCCCGATGGTCGTGGACCTGCACGGCGGCGCCTGGTGTCGGGGCGACCGGACGAACGACGCGATCATGAACGAGCCGCTCGCCCGGAGCGGCGTGGTGGTGGCCGCGCTCGACTTCCGCATGCCGCCCGACGCGTCGTATCCCGGCTCGCTCGTCGACATCAGCTACGGCATCCGCTGGCTCAAGAGCCGGGCCGCGTCGCTGCGCAGTCGGCCGGACCTCGTCGGGATCATGGGCGCCTCGAGCGGTGCGCACCAGGCGATGCTGCTCGCGATGAAGCCGCGCGACCCCAAGTACGCGTCGCTCCCGTTGCCCGCCGGCTCCGCCGCGGCGGACGGCTCCGTGCGCTGCGCGGTGCTCTGCTGGCCGGTCATCGATCCGCTCGGGCGCTACCGCTACGCCAAGCAGCTCAAGGCCGGCGGCGCGCCGTACCCAGAGGTCGTCGACCGGGTGCTGCCCGGCCACGACCAGTACTGGATCACCGAGGAGGCGATGGCGGAGGGCAGCCCGACCCTCGCGCTGGAGCGGGGCGAGCCGGT
The DNA here is from genome assembly GCA_035493135.1 of Verrucomicrobiia bacterium. GTDB lineage: Bacteria > Methylomirabilota > Methylomirabilia > Rokubacteriales > CSP1-6 > CAMLFJ01. Next base: position 13,263 of record DATJIR010000135.1, on the reverse strand, counting down.
GGAGCTGCCGCCCGTGCTCTACATCCAGGGCGATCGCGACATGGCGCACCCCCGGCCCGATCTGGATCGCTTCGTCGCCGGCTACCGCAAGGCGGGTGGCTCGCTCGACCTCGAGCTGCTCGCGGGCGAGGCCGAGGGCTACATCGGCCGGAAGCCGGCCTCACCCGCGGTCGACCGAACGATCTCCCGCATCATCGAGTTCGTCCACAAACAGCTCGGCTAGCTCAGGGCGCGACGGACCTGCGGGAGGACCTCGCGGGCGACGCGGGCGGTGTAGTCGCGCTCGGGATCGGCCGGCCACTTCGGGTCGGGGATCGGGTGGAGCACGACGTAGTCGAATGGCGCGGGCGCGCCGCGCAGCGAGGCCACGAGCTGCCGCGCCACCTCGGCGGGCGCCCCGCGCAGGCTGAAGGCGTCGGCCGCGCTCACCGGCAGGAAGTCGACCGCGCGCCCGCTCGCCTCGAGATCCGGCGCGTGGTGGAAGTCCGGCCAGACCGAGCGCGCGCGCTTGAGGCTCTCCGGATCGGGCCCGGTCCAGGCGAGGCCGGGCGGGTCGAAGAGCGCGGGCGAGTACTCGTAGTAGCCCGCCGCCATCGACCGGGCCATGGTGAGCGCGCGCTCCGGCTCGTCCACCAGCACGGTGTGGAACACCGCGCCGAGGCGCACCGACGCCGGGTCGCGTCCCGCCTCGGCGGCGCCCGCCCGGATGGCATTCACCGCGGTGGCGATGTTGGCGGGATGCGTCCCCACCCGGATGAACACGCCGTCCGCGACCCCGCCGGCCATGCGCAGCGTCCGCGGGCCGCCCGCCGCGACCCAGATCGGCACCGGCCGGTGATGCGGCAGCCGCGCCGGCCGCGCCGCGCCCACCTCCACCGCCTCCCCGTCGAGCAGCGCCCGCATGAGCCGCGTGCTCGTCTCGAGCTCCTTGACCCGCGCGGGCTTGAGCCCGGCCAGGCGCACCGCGGTGTCGCCGGCGCCCCAGCCGAGCAGCACGCGCCCCGGCGCCAGTTCGTCCACCGTGGCGATCGACGACGCGGTGACGGTGGGGTGCCGGTTGACCGGGTTGGCCAGGAGCGGGCCGAGGGCGATGCGCTCGGTGACCCGGGCCGCCGCGGCGAGCAGCACGTAGGTGTCGCGGCGGCGCAGCTGCGAGTCCGGCTGCAGGGCCGCGTCCCAGCCGAGCCGCTCGGCCCGACGCACGTCCGCCGCGAAGGCGTCGACCGAGCGCGAGTCGAACCGGTTGAGGCCGAAGCGCGGAAGGGTCATGGCCGGCGCTACGGCATGCCCTTCATGTCCACCGGCGCGTAGTAGCGCGCGGCGCCGAGCGCGTCGACGCGCTCCCAGAAATCGGGCAGCGCGGCCAGGCCGGTCTCGTTCACCCCCGCGCCCTGGCGCCAGATGCACCAGGAGTCGGGCTGGAGCCGGCTCGCCTCCCGGATCCACCGCTCGCCCTCCGCGCGCTCGCCGTGCGCGAGCAGGAACTGGCCGAGGCGGAACATGGCCTGCGCGGTCACCACCTCCGCGGTGACGGCCGGCAGGTGCGCGCGCGCCTGCTCCGCGGTGAAGGCGTGCTCGCTGCGGTTCCCCGCGCGGACCCAGTCGCGGATCGCGTCCAGGTAGGTCGCCTTGGCCTGCGCGGTGAGACGGGCCACGTCCTCTGGCATCTCCCGCGTCGCCCGGTTCATCCTGCGGAAGCCCTCATAGGCGCCGGCCGGCTCCGCGGGCCGCACGATGCGGCCGGCCTCGTCGATCCACACCGCCTGCGGCACGTTGACGATGCCATAGAGCTCGGCGAGCCGGTGCTCGCGGTCGATCGGGGTCGGGTAGGTCGGCCGCGCGGCCTCGATCCACGGCAGCGGGTCGCCCTCCCGGCTGTCCATGGCCACCGCGATCACGACGAAGCCGAGGGGGCCGAGCTCCTCGTGGAGCGCCTGCCACACGGGCAGGTCCCGGCGGCACCCTCACCACGAGGCCCAGGTCACGAGCAGGACTTTCTTGCCGCGGTGGTCGGAGAGCCGGTGCATGCGCCCGGTCGGATCCGGCAGCGCGAAGTCCGGCGCCTCGAGCGAGGCCAGCGCCGCCGCCCGGTCGCGCGCGCTCTGCGCGAGCACCCACACGTGGCCCCGATCGCTGTGCACCGCGGGCTGACCGAGCTGACGCCACAGCGCGGCCAGGTCGATGCGTCCGCCGTCGACGAGCTCGCGCTCGCGGCCAGCGGGCACCGGCACGCATACCGGCCCCCGGCAGAGCCCCTCGGGCTTGGCCACCCAGCCCGTCGCGGCCTCCGCGTCGCGCGCGGAACACCAGAGCGTCGTCGTCGAGGCCTCCGCCCCGGGCACCGTGAACTCTCCCGCGTCCGTCAGCAGCGTCACCATGGCCGTGTCTCCTCGTGGGCGGGGTGGTCTCCTCGCTGGGCGGATCTTACCACTGCCGTGGAGCCGGGCGCCGCCTTGACGGGGCTCGACCCCCGCGCCAGTATCGCTCGATGCCCTCCGCCCCCGTGGACCCGGCGCGCCGCGGCTGATCGTGCCCCCGAGCGCTCGCCGCCAGGGTTCGGTCGCCCTGCTGGTCGTGATCCTGTCCTGGGGCCTCACGTGGCCGGTGAACAAGGTCGTGCTGCTGAGCCTCTCCCCGCTGTGGGCGGTCACCCTGCGCTCGGCCATCGCGACCGCGGCCCTGTTCGCGCTCACCGCCTGGCGCGGCCGCGTCGCGCTGCCGCCCAGGGGCGATCTGCCGGTGCTGCTCAGCATCACCGCGCTCCACATGGTGGGCTTCAATCTCCTCACGAGCTGGGGCCTAGGCCTGGTGCCGACCGGGCGCACCGTGGTGCTCGCCTACACCACGCCGCTCTGGATCACGCCCGGCGCGGCGCTCTTCCTGCGCGAGCCGCTGAGCGCCCGGCGGCTCGGCGGCGTGCTCGTCGGCCTCGCCGGGCTCGTCACGCTCTTCAACCCGCTCACCTTCGACTGGCGCGACCGCGCGGTCGTGCTCGGCAACCTCGCCATCCTGGCCGGCGCGCTGCTGTGGGCCGCGAGCATCCTCCACATCCGCGCGCACCGGTGGCGCTCGACCCCGTTCGCGCTGATCCCCTGGGAGACCCTGCTCGCCACCCTGGTGCTCGCGCCGATCGCGCTCGCGCAGGGCGCCCCGCCTCGCGTCGACTGGCGCCCCGCGTTCGTGCTGCTGGTGGGCTACCTGGGCATCGTGGGCACCGCGGTCGCGTACTGGGCCGCCGCCACCGCGAGCCGCCATCTCCCCGCGGTGACGACCTCGCTCGGGCTGCTCGCCACCCCGGTGGTGAGCGTGATCACCGCCACCCTCTGGCTCGGCGAGCCGCTCACCCTCCAGCTGGTGGCCGCCGTCGTCCTCGTCCTGGGCGGCGTCGCGCTCGGCGCCACCGACCGCTCCGGCCCCGAGCGGTGAGCGACTTGACAGCCCGTTGCCCTGGCCCCATCCTCCCGCCATGACCGACTACCACGCGACGGGCGAGATCCCCGCGCCGTCCAAGGCGGAGCTGCTGCAGGCGCTGCGGTCGAGCCGCGACGAGGTGGTCGCGCTCGTCTCCTCGCTCCCGCCCGAGCGGCTCGAGGAGGGACGCTACGAGAGCGGCTGGAACGGCCGGCAGATCCTGGCCCACATCGCCTCCATCGAGTGGAGCTACCCGCGCCTGATCGACATCGCGCGCACCCCGCCGTCGGACGAGAGCGCGCCGCCGCCCACCCGCACGATGAAGGGCGGCAACGACTCCTACAACGACCGGCAGGTGGCCAAGCGCGAGCACCTGACGGTAGCGGAGCTGGTCGCCGAGTTCGAGGAGAACCGCGCCGCGACCATCCGGGCGGTCGAGGCGGCCGAGGAGGCCCTCTTCGCTCGACGCATCCGCTCGGCGGGGGGCGTGGTCGGTCCCCTCGCCGTGGTCTTCCATCAGATCGCGGTGGCCCACGTCCTCGGTCACGCGCGCGATATCGCCGGAGACACGAGACACCATGGCTGACACGAACGCGCGGGGCCCGCTCGACGGGGTGAAGGTCCTCGACATGACCGAGCACATGGCGGGCCCCTTCTGCACCATGATCCTCGCCGACATGGGCGCGGAGGTGATCAAGCTCGAGCGGCCCGGCGCGGGCGACTCGTCGCGCCAGATGGGAGACGGCAGCGAGCGCAACCCGTACTTCCGCTACATCAACCGCAACAAGAAGAGCCTCACCCTCGACTACAAGGGCCCGCGGGGCCGCGAGATCTTCCTCAAGCTGCTCCCGTCGATGGACGTGCTGGTCGAGAACTACCGCGCCACCGTCATGGAGCGGGCCAACCTCGGGTGGGACACTCTCCACCGCCTGAACCCGCGCCTGATCTACGCGCAGCTGTCCGGGTTCGGCTCCGACGGCCCCTATCGCGAGAAGGGCGGCTTCGACCTGATCGCCCAGGGGATGGGCGGCATCATGCACGTCACCGGCGAGCCGGACGGGCCGCCCACCTCGGTGGGCCTGCCCATCTGCGATCTCGGCACCGGCATGTGGGGCGCCCAGGGGGTCCTCGCCGCGCTCTACGAGCGCTCACGCACCGGCGAGGGCCAGAAGGTCGAGTGCTCGCTGCTGGAGACCGCGGTGGGCTTCTCCTCGTGGACGAGCGCGGGCTGGCTGGCCGACCACGTGGAGCCCCAGCGCATGGGCTCGCGCCACCGGCAGAACGCGCCCTACCAGCGCTTCGAGACCAAGGACGGCTACATGATGATCGGCGCGAGCGGGCAGTCCATCTGGGAGCGCTGCGCCCGCGCGCTGGGCCACCCGGAGTGGCTCGAGGACCCGCGCTTCGCGCGGGGGCCCGAGCGGAGGAAGCACCGCTTCCTGCTCGAGAAGGAGATCACCGGGGTGCTCGCCACCGCGCCCACCGCGCACTGGATCAAGGTGCTGGACGACGCGGGCGTGCCGTGCGGACCGGTGTACAACTACGAGCAGCTCTTCTCGGATCCCCAGGTGCGGCACCGCGAGATGGTGGTCCACGCCGACGACGCCGAGCTCGGTCGCGTGCCCCACATCCGCACCCCGATCCGCATGTCGTCCGGCGCGGTGGCGGTGCGCCGGACCGCGCCCCGGCTCGGCCAGCACACCGACGAGATCCTTGCCGGTCTCGGGTACGCGCCGGCGCAGGTCGCGGACCTGCGCCGCGAGCGGGTGATCTGAGCGCGACCGTCGCGGCCGTTCATGGCCATCTTCCTGATCCGTCACGGCGAGACGCTCGGCAACGCGTCGCGCACCGTCCAGCATCCCGACAACCCGCTGTCGCCGCGCGGGCTCGAGCAGGCCGAGCGGCTCGCCCGGCGGCTCGAGGGCCATGGCATCACCGCGATCCTCGCGAGCGACTTCGCCCGCGCGGCCCAGACCGCGGACCGCCTCGGGCGCGTCACCGGGGTGGCGATCCGGCACGATCCGCTGCTCCAGGAGCGCAACTTCGGCGACATCCGGGGCACGCCCTACGCGGAGCTCGGCTTCGACATGTTCGCGCCCGACTACGCGCCGCCCAACGGCGAGACCTGGGAGGTCTTCCACGCCCGGGTGGACCGGGCGTGGGCGGTCGTGCAGGCGAGCGCCGGGGCGACCGCGGGGCATGTCGCGGTGGTGACCCATGGGCTGGTCTGCCGCTCGCTCGCGGCGCGCCACCTGATCCTGCCCGCCGGCGAGACCGTGCCGGAGCGGTGGGAGAACACCGCGCTGACCGTCATCGAGCACCCCGCCCCGTGGCGGGTGCGGCTGCTCAACTGCATCGCCCACCTCGACGACCTCGCGGTCCGGTCGCCGGCCGAGACCGGCGCGGCCTGATGCCGGCCTCTTCGCCCCTCGCGAGAACCGCAACCGCCCCACGCCACCCCGAACGGAGGACGCCCATGACCCGCTTCGCTCGCCTGCCTCTTCTCGCCCGGCATCTCCTGTCGGCCGCGGCCGCGCTCCTGGGCCTGGCCCTGCTCTGGCCCGCCGGCGGCCTGGCCCAGCAGAAGCCGCTCCGGCCCTATACCCTGATCCTCGACTTCGTGCCCACCGGCGAGTACATCCCGCACTACAGCGCGCTGGAGAAGGGGTACTACCGGGACGAGGGCCTGGACGTGAAGATCCTCCGCGGCCAGGGCTCGGGCGACACGATCAAGCGGATCGCGGCCGGTCAGGGCGAGGTCGGCATCGCGGACATCTCCGCGCTGATCGCGGCGCGCGCCAACACCGACGTGGCGGTCAAGGCCATCGCGCTCTGGTACCGGCGGCCCCCGCACGGCGTCTTCGTGCGCAGCGACTCGCCGATCAAGACCTCGAAGGAGCTCGAGGGCAAGAAGCTCGCGATCTCCCCCGGCAACAGCCACCAGATCCTCTGGCCGGTCTTCGAGAAGCTCTCCGGGCTCAAGCCGGGGTCGGTGACGTGGGTCACGATGGACGCGGCCTCGATGCCGCCCGCGCTCATCCGCGGCGCGGTCGACGCGGTGCCCTTCTTCGTGGTGCACGAGGCGCGCATTCGCAAGGTGGCCAAGCAGCAGAACGCCGACATCCGCGTGCTCGCCGCGTGGGCCGATCTCGGCTTCGACGTGGCGTCCACGTCCCTGGTCGCGCGCGAGGAGACCATCGCCAAGGATCCGGAGGGGCTCAAGGCGTTCCTGCGCGCCACGCTCAAGGGCGCGGACTACGCGTTCCGCGACAAGCACTTCGACGAGGGCGTGGGCTACGTGGTGAAGGCCCACCCGGAGGTGGACCCGGACGGCGCGGTGGGCGCCGCGCAGGTCGGCGCGCGCTTCGTGTACGCGAGCGAGGTGACCAGCGGCAAGATGGCGGTCGGGCAGTTCGACCCCGCCCAGCTCGAGAAGACGCGCGACCTCTACACCCAGTACCTCGAGCTGAAGCGGAAGGTGGGCCTCGAGGAGATCTACACCAACGACCTGCTGCCCGCGAGGAAGTAGGGCGGGCGGGCACGGAGACGCCGATGGCACTGCTGATCCGAGGGGGGCAGGTCCTGGCCGGGACGCCGGCCACGCTCACGCGGGCGGACGTCGTGGTCGAGGGGGATCGCATCGTGGCGGTGGGCCCGGCCGCCACCGCGCCGGCTGGCGCCCGGGCGATCGACGCCTCCGGCCACGTGGTGCTGCCGGGGATGGGGAACGCGCACACCCACGCGGCCAGCCACCTGGCCCGGGGCCGCGCCGGGAGCTGGACGCTCGAGGACCTGCTCACCCACTCGGCGGCAAACTATGGATTTCGCACGCCGGAGGATGAGTACATCTCGGCCGCGGTCGGAGCCATCGAGATGCTCAAGACGGGGTGCACGTCGGCCTACGACCTCTATATGGCCGTCCCCGCGATCACCGACGAGGCCTTCGAGGCGGTGGCCCGCGCCTATACCGACGTGGGGATCCGTGTGGTCCTGGCCCCGGCGGTCGCCGACGTCGTCTTCTACCAGACCGTGCCCGGGCTGGCCGACCAGCTTCCCGCCGATCTGCGCCGGACGGTGGAGGAGATGCAGCCCGCCCCGACCAAGGGGCTCCTCGGCCTCACCGAGCGGGCGATCCGCCGCTGGCACGGCACAGCCGACGGGCGGGTGCGCGTCGGCGTCGCCCCGACGATCCCGAACCAGGCCACCGACGAGTTCCTGGACGGCTGCGCGGCGCTCGCCCGCGAATACGGGGTCGGCATCCATACCCACCTGGCCGAGTCCAAGGTCCAGACCGTCGAGAGCCACCGGCGCTGGGGCAAGAGCATCGTGGCCCGCCTGGCCGACCACGGCATCCTCGGGCCCGGCTTCGTGGGCGCGCACTCGATCTGGCTCACCGACGACGACCTGCGCATGCTGGCCGACGCGGGGGCGGCGATCGCCCACAATCCCGGCAGCAACCTGCGCCTGGGCTGCGGGATCGCCCCGGTGCGGGAGATGCTCGATCGCGGGCTGGCGGTGGGACTCGGCACCGACGGCTCGGTCTGCGCCGACAACCAGAACCTCTTCGAGGCCCTCCGCATCGCCTCGGTGATCAGCACCATCCGGTTCCCGCACCAGACCGCCCGCTGGCTGGACGCCGATACCGTGTGGGATCTGGCCACCCGCGGCACCGCGCGCGTACTCGGTCAGGCGGACGACCTGGGCGCGGTGGCGCCCCGGCGGAAGGCGGACCTGGTCCTGCTCCGCACCGACTCGATCTTCCTGCGTCCCCTCGCCGACCCGGTCAAGGCGCTCGTCTACGCCGAGACCGGCGCGGCGGTCGATACCGTGATCGTGGACGGCCGCGTCGTGGTGGAGCGCGGGCGCGTGACCACCGTGGACGAGGACCGCATCTACGCGCGCGCGCAGGAGGCGGCCGACCGCCAGCGCGCCCAGAGCGGGCAGGCCTGGGCCCTGGCCGAGCGCCTGGCGCCCTACGTGGCCGCGGCGTGCCGGAGCGCGGTGGCCGCGCCCCTGCCCATCAATCGCTTCGCGGCGACGTTGCCCTCGGCGTGATCCGGCTCCAGGGTGTCGAGAAGACCTACCGCACCCGCGCGGGTGACCTGGTCCACGCCCTCGCGCCGACCACCCTCACGGTGGGCGAGAACGAGTTCGTCACCCTGGTCGGCCCGAGCGGCTGCGGCAAGAGCACGCTGCTCAAGCTGGTGGCCGGCCTGGTGCCGCCCACCGGCGGCCGCATCCACGTGCGGGACCAGGAGGTGCGCGAGCCCTTCCCGGACGTGGGCTTCGTCTTTCAGCAGCCGGTGCTCCTGCCCTGGCGCAGCGTGCTCGACAACGTGCTCTTCTCGGTGGAGATGCTGGGCCTCGATCCGCGCCAGTACCGCAAGCCGGCGGGCGATCTGCTCGAGCTGACCGGCCTCGCCGGCTTCGAGACCAAGTACCCGCGCGAGCTCTCCGGCGGCATGCAGCAGCGCGTGGCCATCTGCCGGGCGCTCCTGCCCGACCCGGGCCTGCTCCTCATGGACGAGCCCTTCGGGGCCCTCGACGCCCTCACCCGCGAGGAGATGAGCCTCGAGCTGCTGCGGATCTGGGACGAGCGGCGCAAGACCATCCTCTTCGTCACCCACTCGATCCCGGAGGCCATCCTCCTCGCCGACCGGGTGGTGGTGATGTCGCCGCGCCCCGGCCGGGTCGCGCGGGTGATCACGGTGGACCTCCCGCGGCCGCGCACCGTGGACCTCGAGTTCGACCCGCGCTTCAAGGCCCACAGCGACGAGGTGCGCGCCCTGATCTTCTCGGGGCGGAAGGAGCGCCCGTGAGCGCGGTGCGCCGGCTCCTGGGCGAGGCCCTCGTCCCCGCCGCGACCCTGCTCGTGGCCCTCGCCGCGTGGGAGGCGGGCACCCGCGTCTTCCGGATCCCGCGCTTCATCATGCCCGCGCCGTCGGCCATCCTCGGCGAGGGCTGGGAGTGGCGTTACCGCTTCATCGGCCACACGTGGGTGACGCTCTACGAGACGCTCGGCGGCTTCGCGCTCTCGATGGTGGTGGGCGTGCCGCTGGCGGTGCTCATCGTCTACTCGCCGGTCCTGCGCGGCGCGCTCTACCCGTTGATCGTCCTCGCTCAGTCGGTGCCCAAGATCGCGATCGCGCCGGTCCTGCTGCTGATCCTGGGCTACGGCGAGGTGCCGAAGATGGTGGTGGCCTTCCTGGTGGCGTTCTTCCCGGTGGTGGTCGACACCGCCACCGGCCTCGCGGCCACTCCGCCCGAGCTGCTCGACCTGAGCCGCTCCTATCGGGCGAGCGCGTTCAAGACCTTCATGAAGGTCCGCCTGCCGATGGCCCTGCCCTTCATCTTCGCGGGCGCCAAGGTCGCGATCACGCTCTCGGTGATCGGCGCGGTGGTGGGCGAGTTCGTGGGCTCGGACAAGGGGCTGGGCTACGTGATCCTGTCGTCGACCTCGTACTGGAAGACCGAGGTCGCGTTCAGCGCGATGATCCTGCTCTCCCTGATGGCGATCGTGCTCTTCGCGGCGGTCTCGCTCGTGGAGCGCGTCGTCTGCCCCTGGCTCAACCCGGAGGGCGAGGCCTAGCCGGCCCGAGCGAGCCAGTCGAGGATCCGCGGGTTCTCGTCCCGCGGGTAGGTGTGGGAGAGATCCTCGATCTCGCGGTAGACGAGGCGCGCGCCCGCCGCCTCCAGCGCCTGCCGCGCCATCCGCGCGGTCTGCACCGGGAACATCCAGTCGAGCGCCCCGTGCACCAGGTAGATGGGCCGGCCGCGCGCCCGCTGGATGCCGCCCTCGGCCAGCAGGTACGGGTGCAGCACCCCGCAGGCCGGGGCCAGGTGGGTGAACGGGCTCTCCTCGGCGAGCCCCGCGAGCAGCGCGTAGGTGGCGCCGTCCGACATGCCGGTGAGCAGCACGCGCGAGCGGTCGACCGCGTAGGTCGCGGCTACCTCCTCCACCGCGGCCCGCAGGCGCGCCGCGTCCACGTCCTCGCCGCCCATGATGGACCACGTCCGGTCCTGCGCGGTCGGCGAGAGCAGCAATATCCCGCGCGAGCGGGCCTCCCTCAGCCACGCCCAGAGGAAGTCCCGGCCGTGCCCGCTGCCCCCGTGCAGGGCGACGATCAGCGGCGCCGGGGTCCCACCGTCGTGCGTCTCCGGCACGTAGAGCGAGAGACCGCCCCGGCTGGCCCGGTCGTTCCGCGCGTGGAGGACCCCCACCCGCGGCCCGTCCTGGGCCAGCGCCCGCTCCCGCAGCCGCGCGGTGAGCGTCGCGTCGTCGCGCCGCGCCGGTTCGAGGAACCAGCGGCTCACCGGCTCCAGCACCGGACCGAGCGGATAGAGCGCCTCCTGCAGCGGCGCCATCCGGCGGAGCGCGCGATAGAGCTCCAGGGGCAAGCCCGCCTCCGCGGCGCGCCCGAACGCGTCGATCAGGTCGAGGGCCTGCCGCGCGACCAGGTGGAGACGCTCGCGCAGGAAGCGGAGATCGTCGGGCCACTCCGCCGCCTCGAGCGCGTGGAGCGCGCGGTCGAGCGGCTCGCGGTGAAGGGTGAGCCGCTCCGCCAGGGTCGGGGCGCGGGGTGGGAACAGATGGCGCTGCACCCACTCCACCCGGTCGAGGGCGCCGAGCAGGGCCGACAGGAGCGTCCCGGCCACCTCGCCGCAGGCGGACGGCAGCATGCGCTAGACGGCGCGACGGTCGAGGAACGCGCGCAGCGCCCGGCCGCAGGCCGCGCCGTGCGAGCAGGGCAGCCCGTGCCGGGCGTCGGCGAAGATCTGCAGCTCCGAGCCCCGGATCCCGGCGTGAATCTCCTCCATCACCGCGAGCGGCACGAAGGGACTCTGCGCCGGCGCGAGCAGCAGCGTGGGCACCCGAATCGCGGCCAGCCGCGGGGACAGGTCGGCCCCGATCAGCAGGTCGGCGAGGTCGAGGACCGAGTCCGGCGAGGCCTCGGCCTGGGCGCGCTCGAACCAGCGCCACTGCTCGTCGGTCACCCGCGCCCGGTCGAGGCGGAGCGGCGTCATCATCTCCGCCCAGGCCGCCATCCCACGAGTCCGGATGAACTCGCGCCACTCCCGCGCCCGCTGGATGGAGCCGCCGCGGTGCGAGGCATTGGACACGGTCAGGCTCAGCAGCGCGTCCGGGTGCCCGCTCGCGAGGGCGAGCCCGACGGTGCCGCCCAGCGACTCGCCCACGAAGTGGAAGCGCCCTCCACCCGCGGCCCGCGCCACCGCGAGCACGTCCTCCACGAGGCCGTCCAGCGACCAGGCGTGGCCGGGCCCGGGCACGGTCGAACGGCCGAACCCCAGCGTGTCGAAGCGGGCGATCCGGTAGCGATCCACGAGGGCGGGGAGCCAGTCGGCCCAGATGTCCGCGGTCGCGCCGATGCCGTGGTGAAACACGATGAGCGGCGCCGTCGCGGCCCACCGCGGCGTCGCGTCGATGACCTCGAAGTGGAGCGCGCCGCCCGGCCGGTCGAGCTTGCCGTTCACGCCGCGGACCGTATCAGAGGGACCCCGGCCCCCGCAAGGATCCGGGCGACCGACCGTTACCGCGGCTGGGCCTTCCTCGCCTGCTCCGCCGCGGCCTCCTCCGCCTTCCGCGCGGCGTCGTCCGCGCTCCGGCTGGCCGGGCTGCCCCAGCGCTGCCGGATCTGTCGCTGCTCCTCGCTGAGCGCCGGCTTGCCCACGCCGGTCGGCCCGATCCACACCGCGGAGTCGCGATACGGCGCGGGCACGTCCAGCTTGTACTGGGCGACCTTGCTCGCGCCCTTGTCGTCGACATAGCGGTACTGCGCGTCGACCGGCCGCGCGCCGAGCACGACGGCGGCACCCAAGACCACCCCGATCATGATCCGTCTCATCCGCGTCACCTCCCTGGCCTCAATTGTCCTGCCGAAGGAATTAACCGGGAGATGAATCGGACCGCCCTCGCATCGCCGCGGAAGTCGCCGGATTGTCTCGTCGAACGGCCGGGTGAGCGCCCCGCCATTTCGCAGTACAATGCGGGGCGACATGACCAGCGCGCTTCCGCTCGAGGGCATTCGCGTCCTCGAGCTGGGCCACATCATCGCGGGGCCCTCGGCGGGCCTGCTGCTCGCCGACCTGGGCGCCGACGTCATCAAGGTGGAGCGCCCGGGCGAGGGCGACCAGTCGCGCGGCATGCCGGCCGGCACCTCGGCCAACTTCCACTTCCTCAATCGCAACAAGCGCTCGATCGCGATCGACCTCAAGGGCTCGGCGGAGGCCCGCGCGCTCTTCCTGCGGCTGGTGGGCGGCTCCGACGTGGTCATCGACAACTTCGCCTACGGCGCGGTGGAGGCCCTGGGCCTCGGCTACGAGGTGCTCGCCCGAACCAACCCCGGCATCGTCTACCTCGCCCTCAAGGGCTTCCTGCCCGGCCCGGACGAGGCGCGGCCCTTCCTCGACGAGCTGGCTCAGATGTCGGCGGGGCTCGCCTTCATGACCGGGCCGCGCGGCCAGCCGCTGCGCGCGGGGGCCTCGATCGTGGACGTGGGCGCGGCCGCCTACGGGGTCATCGCGGTGCTCGCCGCGCTCCACCAGCGCGCGCAGACCGGGCGCGGCCAGAAGATCACCTCCGGCCTCTTCGAGACCACCGTGTTCTGGGTCGGGCAGTGGCTCGCCCAGCACGCGGCCACCGGCCAGCCGTCGGTGCCGATGCCGGAGATCCGCCAGGGCACGCGGATGGGCTGGGGCGTCTACCAGCTCTTCGCCACCGCCGACGGCCTACAGGTCTTCATCGGCATCACCTCCAACGGCCACTGGGAACGCTTCTGCGCCGAGTTCGGCCTCGACGACCTGCTGGCCGACGCGCGCCTCGACGACAACGCC
>DATJIR010000134.1:0-23757 GCA_035493135.1 Verrucomicrobiia bacterium | reverse complement strand
CCGCCCAGGATCGCGAGCGACCACCCGCGCAGCGGCCCGCGCTCGGCCTCGGGCACGCCGAGCATGTCCCCGACGAGCTGGATCGGGACCGCGGCCGCGAAGTCCGCGATGAGGTCCATGCCTCCGCGCTCGGCGGCGCGGTCGAGCAGGCGATCCACCAGATCCTCGATGCGGGGCTGGAGCGCCATCAGCGCGCGGGGCGTGAACGCGGGGGCCAGCAGCTTGCGGACCCGGCTGTGGTAGGGCGGATCGTTGAAGACCAGGCTGGTGGTGTGGTGCTCGTAGAGGGCGCCGTCGCCGAGGCTCGGCCGGAAGTCCACCGTCTTGTCCGAGCTCCACGTCTCGGGATCGCGGTACACCGCGGCGCAGTCGTCGTAGCGGCTCAGGAAGTACGAGCCGTCCGGCATCCGGTGCACGGGGGCGTGCTCGCGCAGCGCCCGGTAGACCGGGAACGGATCGTCCAGGAAGGCGGCGTCGAGCCGCTTCAGGTCGAAGCCCAGCGCCAGCGCGCGCGCATCCGTCACCGGCGTCCTCCCGCGACGAACTCCCAGACCTGCTCGGGAGCCTCCCAGTGCGCATTGTGGCCGGCGCCCGCGAAGATCCGGGCGTCGGGATCGATGCGCCGCATCTGCTCCAGACTGACCATCGGATCACGCTCGCCCGCGGCCAGGCGCAGGGGGGCCGCGGCGAGACGGAGCAGGCCGGCGATCGACGGCCCGACCGCGCCCCAGGCGCGCGGGTCCATGGCCACCTGGAAGCGGCCGTCCGCGCCGGTCACCCCGGCGGCCGCGGTGGCGGAGGACGGCTCGGCCAGGCCGGCCAGTCCCGAGAGCCGCAGGTAGCGCTCGACGGCCTCCTCCCACGTGGCGAAGACCGGCGCCGGGCGCCGGGCCAGCCCGCGCGCCTTCTCGATCTCGGCCTCGCTCCATTCGATCTTGACCCCGAACGCCGCGACGTCGCCCACCCGCGGCCCGAACCACCCGCTGGCCACCAGGGCCGCCACCGCCCCGCCGAACGAGTGGCCGACCAGGGTGACCGCCCCCGCGGCCTCCGCCTCGATGATCGCGGCCACGTCGGCGGCGTGCGCGCCGATGCCGTAGGGGCCCTCCCGCACCGAGCGGCCGTGGCCCCGGAGATCCGGCGCGAGCCACCGGCCTCGCCAGGAGCGCTCGACGAGCGGGAGCAGGCGCTCCCAGACCGCCGCGTTGGCCCCCATGCCGTGGAGGAGGACGAGGAGCGGCTCGCCCCGGCCGCCGCGCCCCACCCAGATCCCCCGCTCCGTGGCCGCCCCGGACACCGCCATCTCGCGCTCGCCCTCCCGGCCGGCTATGATACGACCTCATGAAGCGCCAGAACATCCAGCCTTTGTCTCTCAGCCAGCGAATCGTCGGCGGCCACGTCCTCTACTCGCACGTGGTGGTCGTCGAGGGCAAGAAGACGATCTTCGTGTCGGGCCAGCTGGCCCGCGGCCCGGCCGGCGAGGTGGTCGGGCCCGGCGACATGCGCGCGCAGCTCCGTCAGGTGGGCGAGAACATCAAGGCCGCGCTGGCCGCGGCCGGCGCCACCCTCGCCGACATCGTGAAGACCAACACCTACGTCACCGACATCGAGGAGTTCTTCAAGCACGTCGACGTCCGCATGGAGTACTTCGGCGCGCTGCCGACCAGCACCACGGTGGAGGTGCGCCGGCTCGCCCACCCCGACCTGGTGGTGGAGGTCGAGGCGATCGCGGTCGTCGACTGAGCCTCAGGCGGCGCGGCCCGCGCGCCGCCGCTCGATCCTGGCCGCGATCTCGCGCCCGAGCGCGGCCCCGCGCTCCGCGAACTCGCGGCAGAGCCCGGTGTAGCGCGCGGGATCCAGCAGGGCCTCCATCTGGGCGGGGGTGAGCCCGGCGCTCACGTGCGGGTCGAGCGCCAGCATCTCGCGGAACGGGCGGGCCTGGGTGACCGAGGCCTGCGCCGCCTCGTAGACCGCGTCGTGGGCACGCTGCCGCCCGATCTGCCGGCCCAGCTCGAGCATGAGGGCCTCGGCCATGATGAGCCCGCCCGAGAGGTCGAGGTTCTCGCGCATGCGGTCGGGGAAGACCTGCAGGCCGTCCATCAGGACCGCCACGCGCTCCAGCGTGTCCCCGGTCAGCTCGCAGGCCTGCACGATGGCCCGGCTCATCATGATGCTGGTGGTGCGGTCGGCCTCGTGCTCGGTCTGCATGGCCTCGAGCGCGAGCGGGACCAGCGCGCGGATCTGGGCCCCCGCCGCGATGATGTCCTGCGAGAGCTTGGGATTGCGCTTCTGCGGCATCGTGCTGCTGCCGACGGTGCCGGGCGGCACCGGCTCCTCGACCTCGCCGAACTCCTGCTTCATCAGCGTGTAGACCTCGCGCCCGATCTTGCTGCACGTCGAGGCGAGCATCCCGAGCAGCGTCACGTACTCGGCCTGGTGGTCGCCGATGGTGCGCGCGGGCAGCGGCATCGGGGTCATGCCGAGATGGGCGGCCATCTTCTCCTGGGTGGCCATGCCCAGCTCGCCCAGCGAGGCGAGCGTGCCCGCGCCGCCGCCGAGCATGGCCACGAACACGCGGTCCTCGCAGCCCTGCAGGCGCTCCACGTGGCGGCCGAGCTCGTCGATCCATACCGCGACCTTGAACCCGAAGGTGGCCGGCACCGCGTGCTGGCCGTGGGTGCGCCCGGGCAGCAGGACGTCCCGGGTACGCTCGGCCAGGTCGGCGAGCGTGGTGAGGATCGTCGCGAGCTGGCGCAGGAAGATCTCGTGGGCCCGGCGGACCTGGAGCAGCTGGCCGGTCTGGGTGACGTTCTGGGTGGTCGCGCCCCAGTGCACGTAGCCGCCGGCGTCGCCCTCGCAGGCGCGGTCGAGCTCCCACACCAGCGGCACCAGCGGATGCCCGGTGCGGGCCAGCCCCTCGCGCACCGCGCCGAGATCGAGGAAGGACAGGTGCGCCTTGCGGACGATCTCGCGGGCCGCCGCCTCGGGGATGATCCCCAGCTCGGCCTGGGCCCGGGCCAGGGCCGCTTCGACATCTAGCCAGGACTGAAAGCGTGCCGATTCGGTGAACAGGGCCCGCACGCCGGGGTCGTCGATGCGCAGGGACGTGGGCTCCTCGAGCATGGCATGTCTCCGGTCAGGAGGGAGCGGTGAGCTGACCCAGGCGCCACCGCAGCCGCTCGAAGCCGGCCGCGGGCGGCGGATCGATGACCAGCGCGAGCGTGCCCCCGGCGTGGAGCGAGCACGCGTACTGGAACCGGCCGGGCTTCCGGAACGGGATCCGGTAGGTCTGTCGGGAGCCGAGGATGATCGGGCCGATCTGGTGGATGACGTCGTCGTCGTTGGTGAGCACGAGGACGTCGCGGACCCCGACCGTCAGGTGGATCGGCGAGGGCAGGACGCTCCACGCCTCACCGGCCTCGAGGCGCGCGGCGGTGCCCGGCGGGATCACGAACGTCAGCGCGTGCGAGCCCGCCGGCAGCGGGGCGAAGGCGGCCCAGCCGATCGTCGCGAGGGCGAGCGCGAGGCCCGCGATCGTCGCGAGCGCCGCGGGCCGGCGGGTCACCGCACCTCCGCGCGGGTCGTCATCCGGCCGCCCCGCTCGAACTCGAGGGTGAGGGTGACGGTCTGGCCCGGGGTGAGCGCTCGCTTGAGACCGATCAGCATCAGGTGGTAGGAGCCCGGCCGGAGCTCGACGCGCGCGCCCGGGGCCAGCTCGATCTTGCCCAGCCGCTCCATCATCATCATGCCCGACATGTTGCGGGTCTCGTGCAGCTCCACCCGCGCCGCGACGTCGGCGGTCGCGGCGACCAGGGCGTCGCGCTCGGGCCCGCGGTTGCGCAGGGTGACGTAGCCCGCCGCGGTGCTCTCCGCGCCCGGCCGCGCGTCCGGCATGGCCGGGGCCCGGCGGACCCAGGGCTTCTCCAGGCGGATGGCCGCTTCCTGGGCGACCGCGGCCGGGATCACGACCAGGCCGGCAAGCGCGAGCGCGAGCAGTCGGAGCATCGGCTCACTCCTCGAGCAGGGTACGGATGTCGTGCACGACGTCGTCCACCGGCGTTCCGAAGGGCGCCATCACCCGCAGGCGGCCGGTCGGGTCGATCAGGAACACGGAGGCGGAGTGATGGATCAGGTACATCGCGGGCTTCGTGCCGGGGAGCTCGCGGCGGACCACCGAGACCCCGTAGGCCTTCCACACCGGCGCGAGCTGGTCCATGGGTCCGGTGAGCCCGAGGAAGGTCCGGTCGAACTGCTCGGTGTAGGCGCGGAGGCGCGCCGGCGTGTCCCGGTCGGGGTCGACGCTCACGTAGACCACCTGCACCCGCTTCGCCGCGCCGCCGAGACGCTCCCGCACCTCGGCCAGCTCGGCCAGCACGGTGGGACAGATGTCGGGGCAGCTCGTGTAGCCGAAGGTCAGCACGACCACCTTGCCGAGCTGGCGGCTCAACCGGAACTCGGCGCCCCGGGTCGAGGGCAGCGCGAACTCCGGCGCCGGGCGCGGCGGATCGAAGGCGCCGCTGTGGAGCCCGGCCCCGCCCGCGGACGCCGCGCTCGCGGGCACCGCGCACAGACATGCGACCGCGAGCGCGATGGCGGCCAGGGGACGGACGGCCGTCACGAGTACTCCTCCGCGCGCTCGTCCACGCCGAGCTCGCGCAGAAGCCCCGCCTTGAGCTCGATCAGCTGCGGATCCGACAGCGCGCGAGGCCGCGGGAGCGTCACCTCGACCACGTGCTGGATCCGGGCCGGCCGCGGGGAGAGCACGAGCACTCGATCGGCCAGGTGCAGCGCCTCCTCCACGTCGTGGGTGACCAGCAGGACGGTGTGGCGCTCGCGCGACAGGATCCGGAGCAGCTCGACCCGCATGCGGAGGCGGGTCAGCGCGTCGAGCGCGCCGAACGGCTCGTCCAGGTACAGGATCTCCGGCTTCACCATCAGGGCCCGCGCCAGCTCCGCCCGCTGCTGCTTGCCGCCGGAGAGCTGGTTGGGAAAGGCGCGCTCGAACCCCTCCAGGCCGACCAGCGCGATGTAGTGCGCGACCAGGGCCCGCCGCGCCTCGGCCGACTCGCCGTTCAGGCCGAAGACGAGGTTGTGCTCCAGGTCCAGCCAGGGGAAGAGCGACGGCTGCTGGAAGATGAACATGCCCTTGCGCCCGGGCTCCCGCACCGGCTCGCCGTCGACCCGGACCTCGCCCCGGTCCGGGCGCTCGAAGCCGGCGAGCACGCCGAGAAGCGTCGACTTGCCGCAGCCCGACGGGCCGATGACCGCGACGAACTCGCCGTCGGCCACCTCGAAGGTCAGGTCGTCCAGCACCGGCACCGGCCCCCCGCGGGTCGCGAAGGTCTTGGAGACCCCCCGGATCTCGATCTTAGGCCTCATAGCGCCAGCGCACCTCGTCGAGGCGCTCGAGCCCGCGCATGAGGGCGTCGAGCAGGAACCCGACGACCCCGATCGTGAGCATGCCGGCCACCACGAGGTCGTAGCGGTTGCCCGCGTTCCGCGAGTCGATGATCAGGTAGCCGAGGCCGGAGCTCACCGCGATCATCTCCGCCGCCACCACCACGAGCCAGGCGACCCCGAGCCCGATGCGCATGCCGGTCACGATCTGGGGCAGCGCCGCGGGCAGGATCACCGAGCGGAAGAGCCGGAAGCCCCGGTACTCGAAGTTGCGGGCGGCCCGCAGGTACTTGCGGTCGATGGTCATCACCCCGGCCGCGGTCCCCACCACCATGGGAAAGAACGACGAGAGGAAGATGAGGAAGATCGGCGAGAGGTCCCCCACCCCGAACCACAGGATCGCGAGCGGGATCCAGGCGATCGGCGAGATCGGGCGGAGGCCCTGCACGAGCGGGTTCAGGAAGGCGTGGGCGGTGGCGAACCAGCCCATCAGCATGCCCATCGGAATGGCGAGCGCGGCGGCCAGCAGGTACCCGCACGTGACGCGGAAGAGCGACGCCACGATGTGCTTGAGCAGGAGCCCGCGCCGGGCGAGGTCCCCGAGGCCCACCGCCACCTGCCACGGCGTCGGGAAGATCAGGCTGCCGCTCAGCGCGACCGCCACGTGCCAGATCGCGACGAGCAGGGCCACCGGGCCCAGCAGCGGCAGCCAGGCGAGCCTACCGCTCCACACGGATGTCCACCGGGCGCGCGGCGCGCTGGAAGCTCTCGTCCACGTACCGCTCGTAGGGGATGCGCCGGCGGATGATGCCGGCCTCGAGCGCGGCCTCCATCAGCTCGTCCAGCTCGGACTTGACCAGCCGCAGGTCCGCGTAGGTCACGCGGTCGCGCGGGTTGGTGAGCACGTGCTTGATGATGTCGGCTCGCTGGTTGAACAGCGTGGGGCCGGCCGCGATGTCGGCGGCCCGGTCCCGGTTGGCCTGCGCGGTCTCGAGCCACGCGCCCGCGGACAGCACGTGGTCGACGAGCTGCTGCACCTGGGCCCGATCGCGGTCGATCAGGGCCTGGCGCACCGTGAGCACGCAGCACACGTAGTCCGGCCACTTGTCGCGCGTCATGTAGAGGGGGCGCGCGTAGCCCGCCACCTCCGCCACCGCGCCGAACGGCTCACCGGTCGCGTAGGCCTCGACCTGGTCGGCGTAGAGGGCGGCCGGCATCTCGGGCGGCGCCATCTCCACCAGCTCCACGTCGCGGACCGTCATGCCGCTCTCCTTGAGCATGCGGCGCACGAAGAGGTGGTCGACCGCGAACCGGCTCGGGATCGCGATGCGCCGGCCGCGCAGGTCGCGGAAGCTCTTCGCCGGCGAGTCCTTCCGCACCATGATGACCGCGCCCGACCGATGGCCGAGCGACACGATCTTGGCGTCCACCCCGCTCTCCACGAGATCCATCACCATCGGCGCCAGCAGGTAGGCCGCCTTGACCTTGCCGGCCATGAACGACTCCTTCAGCTCGGGCCACCCGCTGTACTTGCTGTACTCGGCCGGGGAGTCGGCGAGGGTCACGTCGACCACCGACCGGCCCTCCGCGTCCCGCGACATCGCCAGACTGGCGATCGGCAGCGTGAGGTTTCACGTGACCGGCAGGCCGCCCACTTCCAGGGTCCGGGCCTCCGCGCCGGGCATGAGGATGGCGCGATGGTTGACCACGACGTGCAGGGCGGTGACCACCACCACCCACGCGGCCACCCCGGCCAGTACCCCGCCCAGGCTCGGCCGCTCGAAGATCCGTCGCCACGTCGACCGAGGTCTCACGGAGTGAAAGTCAACCACATTTCCGCCACTCATCCAACCCGATCGGACTACTATCTGCGCAAGCACCGGGAGGCGTCGGCAATTCCGATGGGTGAGGGCGGCTGCCCAGGGAGAACGCGATGGGAAAGCTGGACGGGAAGGTCGCGCTGATCAGCGGTGGAGCCCGGGGGCAGGGCGCGGCGGAGGCGGAGACCTTCGCCCGCGAAGGCGCCCGGGTCGTGTTCGGCGACATCCGCGACGACGAAGGGAAGAAGGTCGAGGCCGGCATCCGCGCGGCGGGCGGCGACGCGATGTACGTCCACCTCGACGTCACCAGCGAGACGGACTGGCAGCACGCGATCCAGACCGCGATCGGGCGCCACGGCCGCCTCGACGTCCTGGTCAACAACGCGGCGATCGTGATCCCGAAGGTGTCGATCGAGGACCGCACCGCCGCGGAGTGGGACCAGGTAATGGCGGTGAACGCCAAGGGCGTCTTCCTCGGGACCAAGCACGCGATCCCGGCCATGCGCCGGTCGGGCGGCGGCTCCATCGTGAACATCTCGTCGGTGGCCGGCATCGGCCAGTCGCTCCACCAGGAGCCGGCCTACGCGGCGAGCAAGGGCGCGATCCGGATCTTCACCAAGGTGACCGCGTCCCAGCACGCCAAGGACAAGATCCGCTGCAACTCCGTCCACCCCGGGCCGGTCGACACCGAGATGTTCCACAGCGCCTTCCGCGACCGCGACGCGATGGAGAAGCGCCTGCAGCGCGTGCCGCTGCGGCGGATGGGCACGGTGGCCGAGATCGTGAGCGCGGTGCTCTACCTCGCCTCCGACGATTCCTCCTACATGACCGGCAGCGAGATCGTCATCGACGGTGGCGCCCTCGCCCAGTAACCGGATCCGGCCGTATATTCGCGAAATGTCGTAGTGTGAGCCCTGACCCCAACGGAGGAGTCACCCATGATGCATTGGCGGATGGCGGTGGTCCTGGTCGGCGTGGCGCTGGGCCCGGCGGTGGCGCTGGCGGCACCCGAGGGCCGGGTGGTGATCGCGCAGGGCGTGGACCCGACCACGCTCGACATGATGCACCAGCAGGAGCAGCCCGCCTCCAACGTGGGCGCCCAGATCTTCGAGTCGCTCGTGGAGCGCGGCCCGGATCTGAAGATCGTGCCCGCCCTGGCCGCCGAGATGCCGAAGCTGGTGGCGCCCACGGTCTGGGAGATCAAGCTGCGGCGCGGGGTCAAGTTCCACAACGGCGAGGACTTCAACGCCGACTCGGTCAAGTTCAGCATCGAGCGCCTCGCCAACCCGGCCAACAAGCTGCGCGGCTCGTCCTCGTTCGCACCGATCGACCGGGTCGAGATCGTCGATCCGTACGCCGTCAAGATCCACACCAAGAAGCCGTGGCCGGTCTTCGTGGTCCACCTGGCCCTGCGCCAGGCCGCGATGTACCCGCCCAAGGAGTACGCGGGCAAGGACCCGGCCGCCATCTCCCGGAACCCGATCGGCACCGGGCCGTACAAGTTCGTCCGCTGGTCGAAGGACGAGGAGATCGTGATGGAGGCCTTCCCGGGCTACTGGGCCGGGGCGGCGAAGATCAAGACCATCGTGTTCAAGCCGATCCCCGACGACGCGGTGCGGGTGGCCGCGCTGCAGAACGGCGAGATCGACGTGGCGGTGAACATCCCGCCTCACCTGGCCGGCATCATCGAGAAGCACCCCAAGATCTACCTCAGCACCGCGCCGTCCATCCGCACCATCCAGCTCATGATCTACACCCACCAGATGGACGCGGCCCACAAGCCCACCGGCCCGTACGCGGGGCCGACCACGGACAAGCGCGTCCGCCAGGCGATCGCCTACGCGATCGACGCCGACGAGATCATCAAGGGCGTGATGGACGGCAAGGCGGTGCGGGTGGCCACGATGCTGCCGAGCCTGCACTTCGGCTACGACGCTGCGCTCAAGCCGATCAAGCAGGACCTGGCCCGGAGCAAGAAGCTGCTCACCGAGGCCGGCTTCCCCAACGGCGTGGAGATCGTGCTGAACGGCCCGCAGGGCCGCTACGTCCGCGACAAGGAGGTCGGCGAGGCGGTCGCGGGCCAGCTCAACAAGGCCGGCATCAAGACCACGCTGCGGACCTTCGAGTTCGTGAACTACCTCAACAACATGGTCTACGTCCACAAGGCCGGCCCGGTCTGGCTCATCGGCTGGGGGCACCCGACGATGGACGCCGAGGCGATCTACGTGCCCCTCTTCAAGTCGCCCGGCATCTTCGTCAACTGGCACAACGAGGACTTCAACGCCATGGTCGAGGAGGCGCAGTCGCAGATGGACGAGAAGAAGCGCTACGCCCAGTACCAGAAGATCAACAAGCTGTGGATCGAGGAGGTCCCCGCGATCCCCCTCTACCAGCAGATCGACCTCTACGGGGCCAACAAGCGCCTCAACTGGAAGGCGCGCAGCGACGAGCTGATCCGCGCCTACGACATGTCGCTCAGGTAGCCGCGGGCAGCTCCGCGCCCCACGGCTCCATCGCCGGCCGCAGCGGGGTGAACGCGCGCACCCGCCCGGCCGCCCCCGCGAGGATCGCGTCGATCCGGGCGCGCTCGCCCGCCGACAGCTCGAGCTCGGCCCCCGCGTCGTTGGCGTCCACCTCGGCGGGGGTGCGCGCGCCCACCAGCGCGGTGCTGACCGCGGGATTGGCGAGCACCCAGGCGAGCGCGACCTGGCTCACCGCCACCCCACGCGGCTCCGCGATCTCGCGGCGGATCCGGTCCACCACCGCCACGTTCGTCTTGAGGTTGTCGCCACGGAAGATCGGCTGGCCGAAGGCGACCCCGCCCGCGCGCCAGTCGCGCGCCGGGTCGAACGCGGTGGCGGCGGTGAAGGCCCCGGTGAGCAGCCCGTGGCCGAGCGAGCCGTAGCCCATCACCCCGATGCCCTCGCGGAGGCAGAGCGGGAAGGTCTCCTGCTCCTGACGGCGGTCGAGCATGTGGTAGCCCACCTGCGAGACGTCGACGCGCCGCGTGCGCAGGCACTCGGCCAGCATGGCTCCGGTGAAGTTGGAGACCCCCACGAAGCGCGCGCGCCCGGACGCCACCACCTCGTCGAGCCCGCGCATCGTCTCCTCGAACGGGGTCGCGGCGTCGGGCCAGTGCACCAGCAGCACGTCCACCCAGTCGGTGCGTAGACGCGTGAGGCTCGCGTCGACCTCGCGGAGGATGTTGGCCCGGCTGGCGTCGCGCAGCGGCCCGAGCTGGCCCGGCGGCGGCACCTTCACCCCGCACTTGGTGACCAGGATCACGTCCTTGCGGCGCTTCTCGAGCGCGCGGGCCACCACGTCCTCGGAGTGGCCGGCGCCGTAGGCGGGAGCGGTGTCGACGCAGTTGACGCCGCGGTCGAGCGCGCGGTGGATGGCCCGGATCGCCTCGTCGTCCTCGATGGCCCCGTAGCGGTCGCCCGCCATCGGCCAGCAGCCGAAGCCCACCACCGACACCTGCAGCCCGGTCCGGCCGAACGGACGGTAGCGCATGCGGAACCTCCCTCGCCGAGATCGGAGGCCGCGGCCTCCGGCCAGAGCATACCCCGATCCGCGGCCCTTCCGCCTACCGGCGGCCCGCCCGTGTGATAGCATGCGCGCCACCGATGCAGATCGTGGCCGAGCCGCTGACCGCCGAGGCGTTCAAGCCCTTCGGCGCGGTGCTGGAGGGAACGCCCGCGCCGGGCCGCGTCTACCTGAGCGACACCCTCGCCAGCGGCCGCGCGCACGCGCCGGTCTCCCTCGCGGTGGCCACCGTCGCGCCGAAGGGGCCGCTTCCGCTCGAGGTGACGGTGCTCGAGCGGCACGAGCACTCCTCGCAGACCTTCATCCCGCTCCACGTCTCGCGCTACCTGGTGCTGGCCACCCTCGACGCGCCGGGTGGCGGGCCCGACCTCTCGCGCCTGCGCGCGTTCGTGGCGCGGGCCGGCCAGGGCGTCACCTACGCGATGGGCACCTGGCACCATCCGCTGACCGTGCTGGACGGGCCGGCGACCTTCGCGGTGCTCATGTGGCGCGACGGCACCGCGGGGGACGAGGAGTTCGTCCCGGTCACCACCTCCCTCACCGTCGTCCTTCCCTAGGAGTCACCCGCGATGGCCACCGGCTTCCCGCGCGATCTCGTCGGCTACAGTGGCAACCCGCCCCACCCGCACTGGCCGGGCGAGGCGCGGATCGCGGTCAACTTCGTGATGAATTACGAGGAGGGGTCGGAGTACAACGCGCACGACGACGGCTTCTCGGAGGGGACGCTCACCGAGTCGGGCGCCGCCAACTACGGCGTCAAGGGGCGCGACCTCGCCGCCGAGGGCATGTTCGAGTACGGCAGCCGGGTGGGCTTCTGGCGCGTGCACCGGCTGTTCAAGGAGCGCAACCTGCCGCTGACCGTCTTCGGCTGCGCGCTCGCGCTCGAGCGCAACCCCGCGGTGGCCGCCGCCATCCGGGAGTCGGGCTGGGACGTCTGCTCCCACGGGTGGCGCTGGGTCAAGCACTACGAGCTGTCCGAGGCGGAGGAGCGCGAGCACATCCGCAAGGCGGTCGAGTCGATGAAGAAGACGGTGGGCGAACGGCCGCTCGGCTGGTACTGCCGCTACGGCCCGAGCGTCAACACCCGGCGCCTGGTGGTGGAGGAGGGCGGATTTCTCTACGACTCCGACGCCTACAACGACGAGCTACCCTACTGGCTCCGCGTGAATGACAAGCCGCACTTGATAGTCCCGTACAGCCTCACCGCGAACGACTCCAAGTTCGGCAGCGGCGGCTTCTTCACCGCCAGCGACTACTTCACGTTCGTGAAGGACGGCTTCGACGTGCTCTACCGCGAGGGCCAGACCCAGCCCAAGATGATGTCGCTCGGCCTCCACCTGCGGCTGATCGGCCATCCGTCACGGGCCGCCGGCCTCGAGCGCGCGCTCGACTACATCGCGGGCCATCGCGACGTCTGGTTCACCCGCCGCGTCGACATCGCCCGCCACTGGGCCGCCACCCACCCCGCGAGCTGACGGACGGGGTCAGGTCTTACGTCGCGGCGCGGGTGCCGCCGTAGGCGACGCTGGGGGCGACCTTGCTGTCCTCGAAGATGAGCTTGGCCCGCGACTCGACCACCCGGTTCCAGTTCCCCACCGCGTAGTCCGACCACTCGGCGTCGGGCCGCGGCTCGTCGTCGAAGTTGCCCGAGGTGTCCTGGCCGCGCAGCAGCATCGCCGACTGACGCACGCGCGCGGGCTTGGCCCAGGTCGGCACCATCTCGACCAGCAGCAGGAAGCGGCGATCGGGGCCGAGGTTCGTTCCGGAGCCGTGGACCAGCGAGTTGTCGAACATCACCATCTCGCCGGGCTCGAGCGGGAAGTCCACCGCCTTCGACTCGTCGAACTGGTCGATGATGAACTGCCCCTTGGCGAGGATGCTCTTGGGGTCGTCCTTCTCGTCGTGCTTGAGGATGCCCCACTTGTGCGAGCCCGGCACCCCGCGCAGGCACCCCTGGGTGACGCCGCAGTTCGAGAGCGCGAGCCCGCCCAGCACCACCGGCTGCGCCGCCCCGTACGCGGAGTCCTGGTGCCAGCCCGCGAAGGTCTCCCCGTCGGCCTTCTTCACCCGCCAGGCCATGGACCAGCAGCGGAGGTTCGGCCCGACCAGGTCCTCGAAGATGTCGAGGATGTGCGGGTCCTCCGCGATCTCCAGCACCCAGGGGGCGAGCAGGTGCGACTTGGTCTTCATCTTCTTGATGTCGGGCACCCGCGCCTCGAGCGCCTCGAACTTCTCGCGGTAGTAGCGCGCGCGCTCGGCGCTCATCGCCCGCACCGGCGAGAGGCAGCCGTCGCGCTGGTACCGCTCGACCTGGGCTTCGGTCAGGACCTTGGGCATATGGTGAGCCTCCTCATGTAAGAGCTGACCCCATCAGGCGCCGCGGTAGATGCGGGTGACGCGCGGGCCGACGGTCGTCGCCACGTGGTGGAGGCCGAGGCCGTGGTGGGCGGCGACCTCGGCGGGGGTGATCTCGAGATCGCCCTGGCGGCCGATGACGATGACCTCGTCGCCCACCGTCGCGTCCGGCACGCCGGTGAGGTCGATGCGAGTGTGCTCGAGCGAGGGCGCGCCGACCAGGGGCACCGCGCGGCCCCGGACCAGCACGCGGCCGGCGTGGAGCCAGCGCAGCCCGTCGGCCGAGCCCATCGGCACCACCCCGAGCCGCATCGGCCCGGCCACCGGGAACGGCGCCTGCTCCGCGAAGCGCTCGCGCGGGGCCAGCTCCTTCAGCGCGATGACGCGGGTCGCGAGCGCGCGCAGCGTGGGCCGCAGCGGGACGGGCGGGGTCTCCCCGGGGAACGTGATGCCGTAGAGCATCCGGCCGGGATCGACCGCGTTGAGATAGGTGTGCGGGAAGCGCAGCACGAACGGGCTCGCGGCCAGGAGTCGCACCGGTACGCCCACCCCGCGCGCCTCCAGCTCGTCGACGACCGCGGTGAAGCGGCCCGCCTGCCAGTCGGCGTAGCCCGGGTCGCCGCCCACCTCGGCGTGGGGGTGGGCGCAGAGCCCGCCCAGGGTGAGATGCGGCAGCTCCAGCATCGCGAGGATGGTCTTGACCGCCTGCTCGGCCGGCACCCCGAGCCGCTCGAGCCCGACGTCCACCTTGACGAACACGGGACACGGGCCGGAGGCGGCCTGCGAGTAGGCCCGGGCGGACTCGAGATCGACGAGGGTCGGCACGAGGCGATGGGCGAGCGCGGCGGCGGCCGCCTCCGGCAGCGAGTTCGGGTAGACGAGGATCGGGATGGTGATGCCGCGCTCGCGCAGCCGCACCCCCTCGGCGAGGTCGGCCACCGCGAGCCAGTCCGCGCCGCTCCGGGCGAAGACCGCGCCCATCTCCGCGGCGCCGAAGCCGTACCCGTCGGCCTTGACCACCGCGAAGATGGACCGCGAGGGGCCGACGAGCCCGCGAACCGCGCGCAGATTGCCCGCCGCCGCATCGAGGTCGATCTCGAGCGTGGTCGGGCGAAGGGGCGCGGTCATCTCAGGCGGTGGCGGCCTTCAGGTCGTCGAGCTGCTTGCGCACGCCCGCCACCATGGACGCGAGATCGGAGCACAGCATGACGAGGTCGAAGCCCCGCTTCACCGAGCCCGCCGCGAACGCCGCGCTCGCGCAGTGCATGGCCGCCTTCTTGCCGTGCTTGTGGGCCGCGTCGCGGATCTTGTCGCAGGTGGCGATGTGCACCGGGTCCGGGTTGTCCCCGCGCGGGGCCAGCCCGAGCGCGAACGAGAGATCGGCGGGGCCGATGTAGATGCAGTCGAGCCCCGGCGTGGCGCAGATCGCGTCGAGGTTCGCGAGGCCCTCCTTGGTCTCGATCATGCCCATCACCACGATCTCGTCGTTGGCCTTGGCCACGTAGTCGGCGCCGCCGTAGTGCACCGCGCGCACCGGGCCCGAGGAGCGGATGCCGACCGGGGGATAGCGGCACGCCGCCACCGCCTTCGCCGCGTCCTCCGCAGTGTTGATGAGCGGCACCAGGATGCCGTACGCGCCGAAGTCGAGCGCCTTCATGATGGTGGCCGGGTCGTTCGAGGCCACCCGCACCACCGGCACCGTGTCGGTCTGCGAGACCGCCTGCAGCATCGGCCAGAGGTTGGCCATGTCGGTGAGCCCGTGCTGCATGTCGATCACGAGAGCGTCGAAGCCCTGCCGGGCCATGACCTCGGCGGTGAAGCCGTTCGACACCGAGAGCCAGCCCATCGTCACGCACTTGCCCTCGCGCCACATCTGCTTGATCTTGTTCGCTCGCATCGCGTCACACCTCGTCGTCTAGGGGGTCTCCGTGGGATAGCCGGTCTCGCCCGGCGCGCGGGGAAGCGTATCACAGCCCCTGTGGTATAACACTGCCCCATGGACCTCGAGCTCCGGGACAAGGTGGCGATCGTCGGCGGCGCCAGCAAGGGCCTGGGCCGGGCCTGCGCGGAGGTGCTCGCGCAGGAGGGCGCGCAGGTGGCGATCTGCAGCCGGTCGAAGCAAGATCTGGAAACGGCGGCCGCCGAGGTCCGGGCCGCGACCGGGCGCGAGGTGCTGGTCTTCGCCGGCGATCTCGACCGGGCCGAGACCATCCGCGACCTGGTGGCGGCCACCGTGGCCCGGTTCGGACGCCTCGACGTGCTGGTGAACAACTCGGGCGGTCCGCCCCTGGCCCAGGCCCAGAGCGCCACCGAGGAGCAGTGGGAGACCGCGGTGCAGCGCTCGCTCTTCTTCTTCGGGCGGATGTGCCGCGAGGCCCTGCCGCATCTCAAGCGCCAGCGCGCCGGCCGCATCATCAACATCCTGGCCAGCACCGTCTACCAGCCCATCCCCAACCTGGTGCTCTCCGGCGTCACCCGCCTGGGCGTGGTCGCGTTCGCCAAGACGCTGGCCGACGAGGTCGGGCGCGACGGCATCCTGGTCAACAACGTGTGCCCCGGCTCGATCATGAGCGACCGCATGCTCTCGAACGTGAGCGCGCGGGCCAAGCAGCTCGGCATCACGCTCGAGGAGGCGCTGGCCCAGCGCGCGGCGGAGACCGCGGTGGGACGCCTGGGCGAGCCGAAGGAGCTCGCGTACCTGGTGGCGTTCCTCGCCTCCGGCAAGTCGAGCTACATCACCGGGACCACGATCCTCGTCGACGGCGGCCTCGTTCGCTCCGTCCTCTAGGAAGCGGATGACGCCGCGGCCGCAGGTCGACGCCGTCCTCCGCGAGGCCGTGGAATCCGGCGAGGTGCCCGGCGTGGTGGCGATGGCCGCCACCGACCGCGGCGTGCTCTACGAGGGCGCGTTCGGCCGCCGCGCCCTCGGCCAGCCCGAGCCGATGACGCTCGACAGCGTCTTCCGCATCGCCTCGATGACCAAGGCCATCACCTCGGTCGCCGCGATGCAGCTGGTCGAGCAGGGCAAGCTCGCGCTCGAGGCGCCGGTGCCCGACATCGACCCCACGCTCGGCTCGCCGCAGGTCCTGGAGGGCTTCGACGCGGCGGGCAAGCCGCGCCTCCGCCCCGCCCGGCGGCCGATCACCCGGCGCCATCTGCTGACCCACACCGCCGGCTTCGGCTACGACATGTGGGATCCCACCGTCGGCCGCTATCTCGAGACCGCGGGGCTGCCCGCGCGGGGCGGCGGGCACGTGGCGTCCATCCGCCTGCCGCTCGTCTTCGATCCGGGCGAGCGGTGGGAGTACGGCATCAACACCGACTGGGTCGGCCGGCTCGTGGAAGCCGCCAGCGGCCGACCGCTCGATGCCTACTTCCGCGAGCGCATCTTCGGGCCGCTCGGCATGGCCGACAGCGGCTACGTCACCACCACGGAGCAGCGCGGGCGCCAGGCGCGGCTTCACCAGCGCCAGGCCGACGGCTCGCTCCGGCTCCAGCCGCTCGAGCCGCCCGCGACCGCGGCGGAGTTCTGGTCGGGCGGCGGGCCGCTCTACTCGACCGGGCGCGACTACCTCCGGCTCCTCCAGATGCTGCTACACCGCGGGAGCTGGGACGGGGCGCGCCTGCTGCGCTCGGAGACGGTGGCCCTGATGGGCGAGAACCACACCGGAGACCTTTCGGCCGGCGTGATGAAGACCGCGCGGCCCGAGATGTCGGACGACGTGGACTTCTTCCCGGGGGCGCGGATCCGCTGGGGACTCGGCTACATGCTCAACCTGGACCCGGGGCCGAACGGACGCAGCGCGGGCACCGTGAGCTGGGGCGGCATCTTCAACACCTACTACTGGCTCGATCCGGTCCGGCGCGTCGCCGGGCTCATCATGACCCAGATCCTGCCCTTCGCCGATCCACGCGTGCTCGGGCTGTACGGCCGCTTCGAGCGCGCGGTCTACGACGCGCTGCGGACCGGATGAGTCAGGACGCGGCCGGCAGCTTGTCGCCGTCCGCGGGCGCCTCCACCTCGAAGGCGTTGACCACCCCGGACAGCATCGCGAAGTAGTTCGCGGCCGCGGTCATCTCCACCAGCCACTGCGGTCCCCGGCGCTTGGCGAGCGCGTCGAAGGCGGCCCGGTCCACCCGGTTCGTCCGCATGAGCTGCCGCACGTAGGTCACGATCTCGCGCTCCTCGGGGGGCAGCCCGGCCGGATCGCCCTTGGCGCGGAGGAGGTCGATGACCGGGTCCGCCACCCCGTTGCGCCGGGCCGCCGCGACCTGGGCCGACCATACGTAGGCCGCCTCGCGCTCGCGCACCGCGGCCAGGATGGCCACCGAGCGCAGCCGCCCCTCGACCACGCTCCCGTCGCGGAAGAAGGTGACCAGCGGCAGGAGCCGCTCGGCCAGCTTCGGGCTGTGCAGCAGCATGCTGAAGGGCCCGCGCACGTTGCCGAACACCGCGGTCACCGCGTCGACGACGGCGTGGTGCTCGGCGGGAACGTCGGACTTGCCGGTGATGGGAGCGATGCGGGGCATTGGCGGTCTCCTTCCGGGCTAGGTGTAGAGCCCGCGCAGGACGTCGAAGTACTCGGGGAAGGTCTTGGACACGCAGCCGGGGTTGACGATGCGGATGCCGGGCGCGCGCAGGCCGGTCAGGGCGAAGCTCATCGCGATGCGGTGGTCGTCGTAGGTCTGCACATCGGTGGGCCGCGGGGTGCCGGGATGGACGGTGACCGAGTCGTGGGTGCTCTCCACCTGGAGCCCCATGCGGCGGAGCTCGGTGGCGGCGGCCACCGGCCGGTCGCTCTCCTCGTAGTGGGTCTGGGCGATCCCCCGCACCGTCACCGGCCCGCCCGCGTAGGGCGCGATCGCCATCAGGGTGGTCGCCACGTCACCCATCCGCGTGAAGTCCGCGTCCACCGCGCGCAGCCGCGCCGGGCCGCGCACCGTGACCGACTCGGCCTCCATCGTCACCTCGCAGCCCATGCGCGCCAGCACGTCGAGCAGCCCGAGGTCGCCCTGGGCCGAGGCGCGGCCCAGGCGCGGCACCACCACGCGGCTGCCGGTGACCGCGGCGGCCGCGAAGAAGTAGGACGCGCCGGAGGCGTCCGGCTCCACCGCGTAGGCGCGCGCCTGGTAGCGCTGGCCGGCGGGCACCCGGAACCACCGGTCGTCCTCGCGCTCGGCGCGCACCCCGAACGCCTCCATGGTGGAGAGCGTCATCGTGATGTAGGGGGCCGAGACCAGCGGGCCGTCGACCTCGATCTCGACGTCGTAGCGCGCGTAGGGCGAGGCCAGCAGGAGCGCGCTGAAGTACTGGCTCGAGATGTCGCCGCGCATGCGCGCCCGGCCGCCCTCGATGCCGCGGGCGCGCACCACCACCGGCGGGCAGCCGGTGCCCTCTCGGCTCTGCGCGTCCACTCCGAGCGCGCGCAGCCCCTCGAGCAGCGGCTCGATCGGGCGCTTGCGCATGGCGGGCGAGCCGTCGACCACGAAGGTGCCGTGCCCGAGCGCCACCGCCGCGGTCAGGAAGCGCGCCGCGGTGCCCGCGTTGCCGATCTGGAGCGTGGCCTCCGCGGCGGGGAAGCGACCGTCCGCGCCCTCGACCATGAACGTGCGCGCCGCCTCGTCGGCCCGCACCCGCACCCCGAGCGCCTCGAGGGCCCGGTGCATGTAGCGGGTGTCGTCGGACACCAGGGCCTCGGTGATCTCGGACGTGCCCCGGGCCAGCGCCGCGACCAGCAGGGCGCGGTTCGAGTAGCTCTTCGAGCCGGGCAGCCGCACCACCGCGTCGAACGGGCGCGTGATCGGCTCGATGGGCAGCGGCGCGACGGGCGGCTCGGCCATGACTGGCGCATCATACCCTCGATCGGGTAGCCCCTACCCGGGCGAAAGTGCCGGCACCGCGTTGCACACTCGGGCAAGTGACCGATCTTGCGCGGGACCCGGATGGCACCGCCATTGCGTCCTCTGGTGACAAAGAAAGGAGGACGCACTCATGAAGCGGAACTGGACGATCGGACTCTGCCTGACCTTGCTTCTCACGTCGCTCGTCATCGGCGGCTTGGCCGTGGATGCGAGCGCGCAGCAGCCGTCCGCCCCGGCTCCGGCCACCCCCGCGGTGCCGGACAGCAGCGCGCCGAGCAGCCCGCCGCCCCCGCCGGCTCCCCAGGCGCAGCCGCCGGCTCCGTCGACCAACGTGCAGACCGATACCCGGACCGAGAAGACCGAGCGCATCGTGGAGCGCGAGCCGGGGACCTTCCTCGGCGTCAATCCGACCATCGCCCTGCTCGTGGGCGCGGCGGTCCTGATCGTGATCGTGTTCTCGCTCGTGGCGATGAGCCGCCGGCGGGACGAGGTGCGCCACACCCATCAGACCCGCGTCTGAGCGCGAGAGCCGAGATCTCGCCACGCGTCGCCTCCCGGGTAGCCCCGGGAGGCGGCCGTGACGGGGCGTGACGTCACCGGAGGCGCCAGCTCTTGTCCACGTAGCGACGCCCGGCCACGTGCGAGACCTGGATGGCGGCGCGGTACGCGCCGGCCTCCACGGAGTGCACGCGCGTCTCCCCGATCACCTGCTCCGGATCGGGCCCGCCCTCGAGCGCCTCGGACAGGACGCGGCCGTCGAGCCCACCGGCAGACCCCGGACCGGGGTCGAGGCCGAGCAGCGCGAGGACGGTCGGCGTCACGTCCGCGGTGCCGGCCGCTCCCCGCACCGTCGCGCGCCGCTTGAAGCCCGCGCCCCATCCGAAGAGCGTGTTGCGCACGTTCCACGGGCTCATGCTCCCGTGATCACTCGCGTAGAGGCGGGCGCCCCCGCTCACGCAGGCCAGGTCGGTCCCGGGCACCCCGTGGGCGCTGGCCTGCGAGCTCCACGGAAACGTGGCCACGAGGTCGGCGCCGCGCTCCGCGTTCGCGGCGTGGATCAGCTCGAGCGAGAACGTGCCCTCGACGCCACCCCGCGGCTCGCCGGGCCCGCGGCCGGCGGTGAAGACGACGCCGCCCCAGTCCTGGGCCTGGATCAGCCGGGCGATCCGCGCGATGCGGTCGGCGTCGTGGTGCTCCACGTGCAGCGCGATCGCCTGGCCGCTGCTGGCCAGGATCACGTCGGCGGAGTCGGCCGCGGCCTTCAGCCCCGCGCCGACGAGCGCGCCGACCACGTCGACCCCGCCGGTGTTGGTGCTGAAGCCGTGGTCGGAGGCCACGAGCACGTCGGTGCGGCCGGTGAGGCCCAGGCCGTCCAGGCTCGCCAGCACGCAGGCGATCTCGGCGTCGTCGTGCCGGAGCGCCTCGCGGGCGGCGGGCGAGCCCACCCCCGCGTGGTGCTGGCTGTGATCCGGCTCGGTCAGCCAGTTGATCACCACGTCAGGCTGGAGCTCCGGGAGCACGTACTCGCGGAGCACCCGCTGCGTCCAGGCGACCGAGGCGTCGTAGCGGGCGCCGCCCGCGAGCTTGGGTGGGGCCGGCCCGAGCTTGGAGAGGATCGCCTCGCTGACCGGCTCGGGGTACGCGACGGTCTTGCCGGGATCGAAGTAGCCGTTGACGACTGCGCCGATTCCGGCCGGCGCCTTCGGGTTCAGGAGGAAGGCGCTGCCCGTCGAGCCCGAGCTGACCCCAACCAGCCGGCGCCCCCGCGCGTGGAGCCGCTCGGCGAGCGTGGGCGCCATGAGCAGCCGGCCCCCGGTGGCCCGGTCGAGCGCGAGGAGGTTGCGGTAGTTGCCGGTGTCTAAGGCGCGCCCCGGATCGACCGCGGCGACGTAAAGCTGGTTGCCGAGCAGCCCGCTCGTGCCCGGCTGCGCCCCGGTCGACAGCGCGGCCGCGTTGACCCGGGTCACGGTCGGGAAGACAGCGTGGCCGTCGGCGAAGTCGACGCCCTCCGCGCGCAGGCGGAAGAGGGTCGGCGTGGCCTCGGCGGTGATGGAGTCGGGCCGGAGCCCGTCGACCACGAAGACGATGACGAGCCGCCCGCCGGTCGTCACCGCGCGATCCCGATCAGGCCGGATCGATCCCCACGATCTCGTTGAACCGCCCGAAGCCGATGTAGAGCGTGGTGTGCGCCACCAGCTCGATCACCTCCGCCTCCGAGAACTGGGCGCGCACCTCGGCCCACAGGGCGTCGTCGACCTTCTGGTGGTCCACCGCGAGCTTCTCGGCGAAGCGGACCGCGGCCCGCTCGCGCGGGGTCAGTAGCGGGGAGGTCTCGTCGTCGATCGCGGCGATCTTCTCTTCGGTCGCACCCGCATGCCGGGCCCCGGCATAGCGCGCCTTGAGTCAGTAGCGGCAGGCGTTGAGCCCCGCGATCTTGATCCGCACCAGCTCGCGGATCACCGGGTCGATGGTGCCGTCGCGGCCCAGCGCGCCTCGGAAGGCGGCGAGCGCCTTGACCACCGCCGGGTTCCGGGCGTAGGTGCGGGTGCTGGCCGAGGTGCCGATCTGGCGCTCGGACTCCTCGCACAGGTGGCGGATCTCGTCGTCGACCTCGTGGATCCCGAGCGGCTCCATGCGTGCCATCGACGCCTCCGGCTCTCCCTCTCCCCTCAGGGGAGAGGTCAGGGTGAGGGGGTGGTCTATCCGCCCGCGATCTGCGGGAGCACGAACACCTCGCTGTCGGGGCCGATCGGCTCCAGCAGCGAGTCCTGGTAGATCTGCCCGTCGATGGCCACCGCGACGCCGTCCTGGAGGTGCGGGCCCAGCGCCGGATGCCGCTCGGCGAGCTGCTCGAAGAGCTGCTTCACGGACGTCGCCCGTAGCTGGAACTCGGCGACGCCCCCCGTGAGCTGCGCGAGGTTGCCGATCAGCACCACTCGCGCCATGGTGGTCGCTCAGGCCTTGTTGAGGCCCTTGTCCGTGAGCGCCTTCAGCACCTTGGGCGGCGACATCGGCAGCTCGGTGAACCGGATGCCGGTGGCGTTCTCCATGGCGTTGGCGATGGCCCCGAGCGGCGGCACGATCGGCGTCTCCCCGACCCCGCGCACGCCGTAGGGGTGCTTGGGGTTGGCCACCTCGACCAGGATCGCGTCGATCATCGGCACGTCCGAGGCCACCGGCATGCGGTAGTCGAGGAAGCCCGCGTTCTGCAGCTTGCCGTCCTCGCCGTAGATGTACTCCTCGTTGAGCGCCCAGCCGATGCCCTGCACCGCCCCGCCCTGGAACTGCCCCTCGACGTAGGCCGGGTGCAGCGCCTTCCCCGCGTCCTGGGCCACGGTGTAGCGCAGGATCGTGGTGCGCCCGGTCTCGGGGTCCACCTCCAGGTCGACCAGGTGGGTGCCGAAGCTCGGGCCCGCGCCCTGGGCGTTGATGCGGCCGACGCCGCCGATGGGGCCGCCGAGCTTGCCGGAGATCTTGGCGAACTCCGCGATGGTCATCGGCTTGACCTTCTCGGCGAGCGCGCCGAGCGGCCGCACCGCGCCGTCCTTCCACTCGACCTGGTCGGGCTTGGCCTCCCACAGCTTGCAGGCCCGCGCGACCAGCTCGCTCTTGATCTGCTTGGCCGCCTCCACGATCGCCATCGAGCCCGAGAAGGCGGAGCGGCTGCCGCCGGTGAGGAAGTTGAAGCCGAGCGAGCCGGTGTCGCCGATGATCGGCCGCACCTTCTCGACCGGCACCCCCAGCTCGTCGGCCGCCACCGAGGCCAGCGCGGCGCGCAGGCCGCCGATGTCCGGGGTGCCCGCCATCAGGGAGATCGTGCCGTCCTCGTTCACGGTCAGCGACACCGAGGTCTCGCCGCCGATGTTGAACCAGAAGCCGGAGGCCACCCCGCGACCCTGCCACTTCCGC
Source organism: Verrucomicrobiia bacterium (assembly GCA_035493135.1). Lineage (GTDB taxonomy): Bacteria > Methylomirabilota > Methylomirabilia > Rokubacteriales > CSP1-6 > CAMLFJ01. The sequence goes on along the minus strand of DATJIR010000134.1, from coordinate 868 downwards.
AGCGGGGTGTTCCAGTGCTCGGTCTTCTTGATGGAGTTGAGCGTCTCCTCGAGGCCGATGGGGCCGAACTTCGGGCCGTAGGCCGCCTTGGTCCCCTCGTGGGCCGCGTTCATCATGCGCAGCTCGATGGGGTCGAGGCCGAGCTTCTTGGCGATCTCGTCCACCACGCTCTCGACCGCGTACTCCGAGATCGGCGCGCCCGGGGCGCGATACGCGGCCACCTTCGGCCGGTTCGACACCACGTCGTAGCCGATCACGTGGACGTTCTCGATGTCGTAGGGCGCGTACGCGCACATGGTGCCCGGCTGCACCGGCGAGCCCTGGAAGGCGCCCGCCTGGTACTTGAGCTCCGCGAACCCGGCCACGAACTTGCCATCGCGGGTTGCCCCCATCTTCACGCGCACGGTGGCTCCAGAAGTCGGCCCGGAGGCCTTGAACACCTCCTCGCGCGACATCACCATCTTCACCGGTCGCTTGGCCTTCTTCGACAGCGCGATGGCCAGCGGCTCGAGGTAGACGACGGTCTTGCCGCCGAAGCCGCCGCCGATCTCGGTGGCGGTCACCCGCACCTTGCCCATGTCGAGGCCGAGCAGCCGCGCGCAGTGGGCCCGCACGATGAAGTGGCCCTGGGTGGTCGTCCACAGCTCGACCGAACCGTCCTCGGACACGGTGGCCAGCGCGGCGTGCGGCTCGATGTAGCCCTGGTGCACCGGCGCGGTCTTGAACAGCCGCTCGATGATCACGTCGGCCTTCTTGAAGCCGGCCTCGACGTCGCCCACCTTGATCTCGATGCGCTTGGCCACGTTGGAGGGTTTCTCGGGCTTGGGCTCCACGCCGACGGTGAAGAGATCGTCGTGGAGCAGGGGCG
>DATJIR010000133.1:0-2119 GCA_035493135.1 Verrucomicrobiia bacterium | reverse complement strand
CCAGGTCCAGTTCGATCTGAACGGGGCGCGCGACGCCCTCGTCAAGGCGCGGGCCGCCGTGCACGCCTTCCGGCTCGACGCGGTGAAGCAGGCGGTCGAGCCGGGGCTGGCGGTCGCCGCGAAGGCCCACGCCCGGGGGCTGCAGGCACTGGATGAGCTCGGGTTCCGGCGCAAGGGACTCGCGGTGTCGCTGGTCGTGATCTGCGCCCTGATCGCGGGCCTGGTGGTGAAGATCCGGCAGCTCGAAGGCGGCCGGGGTGCCCGGTCGCGGGCCGAGGAGGCCTCCCATGAGTGAGCACGCGCTCGATCCGGGCCCCGATCGCCGGGGATTCATCAACTGGTTCCTGGGGACGAGCGCGGTGGCCTTCGTCCTCTCGGTCGTCTACCCGGTGCTCGGCTACCTGGTGCCACCCCGGGTCGGGGAGTCCACCTCGGGCACCGTGACGCTGTCGCTGAAGCCCGATGACGTCAAGCCCAATACCGGGCAGATCTTCAAGTTCGGCAGCCGCCCGGGCATCCTGATCCGCACCGCGAGCGGCGAGCTGCGCGCGTTCTCCGCGGTGTGCACCCACCTGAACTGCACGGTGCAGTACCGCCCGGATCTCAGCGAGATCTGGTGCGCCTGCCACAACGGCCACTACGACCTCAACGGCAAGAACGTGGCGGGCCCGCCGCCGCGCCCCCTGGACACCTTCGTGGTCAACGTGCGGGGCGCCCAGATCGTGGTCAGCAAGAGCGCGTGAGCATGGAGCCCGCCGAGCCGCGACACGGCAGGCTCTGGATGTGGCTCGACCAGCGGGTCGGGCTCAAGGACCTGGAGAAGCTCGCGCGAAAGAAGGAGATCCCGGTCCACCGGCACGGCATCTGGTACTACCTGGGCGGCATGACCCTCTTTCTCTTCATCGTCCAGGTGAGCACCGGCATCCTGCTGCTCCTCTACTACCGGCCGAGCGCGGAGGAAGCCTTCGAGTCGGTCCAGTTCCTGATGGCCGAGGTCCAGTTCGGCTGGCTCGTGCGCTCGATCCACTCCTGGGCGGCCAACCTCATGATCCTCACGCTGTTCGTGCACCTGTTCAGCGTGCTGCTGCTCAAGGCGTACCGGCCGCCGCGGGAGATCACCTGGTTCTCCGGCATGGCGCTGCTGGGGTTGGCCCTGGGTTTCGGCTTCACGGGCTACCTGCTGCCCTGGAACGAGCTCGCGTACTTCGCCACCAAGGTGGGCACGGAGATCACCAGTGCGGTGCCCGGCATCGGACAGTTCGCGGGCCGGCTGCTGCGCGGCGGTGACGAGGTGACCGGGGCGACGCTCACGCGCTTCTACGGCATCCACGTCGCGATCCTGCCCGCGACCGCGGTCGCCCTGCTGGGGCTGCACCTCTACCTGGTGCAGCGGCACGGGATGAGCGTGCCCCCGGGCGTCGAGCGGGAGGGTGGCGCCTCGCGGGTGATGCCGTTCGTTCCGAATTTCCTGCTGCGGGACATCGTGGGCTGGCTCTCGGCCCTCGCGGTCCTCGCCGCGCTGGCCGCGTACTTCCCGGCCGAGCTGGGCAAGAAGGCCGATCCGTTCCTGCCCGCGCCGGCCGGGATCAAGCCGGAGTGGTACTTCATGTTCATGTTCCAGACCCTCAAGTACCTGCCGAGCCACATCCTCGGCATCGAGGGCGAGGTCGCGGGCATTCTCGCCTTCGGGCTGGGCGGCCTCTTCCTGCTGCTCATCCCGATTCTCGATCGCCGCACCGCGCGGGGCCAGCCGAGCCGGCTCTTCACGTGGATCGGGATCGCGATCATCCTCTACATGGTGCTGTTCACGATCCTCGGGTACACCGCGAGCGCGACCAAGTGATCCGTCGACGGCCCGCTCGACTCCTGCTGGGGCTGGCGCTGGTTCTCGCGTGGGGCCGCGCCGGCGTCGGCGTCGCGGCGGATGCTCCGGGGGACCCCGAGCGCGGGAAGGCGGTCTTCGCGGCCAGGCAGTGCGTGCGCTGCCACGCGCCTCGGGGCCAGCCCAGCGTGGGGCCGGTCGTCGAGGAGCTCCGGCGGCCACAGGGAGCCTACGAGCTGGCCGGTCGCTTCTGGAACCACGCCCCCGCCATGTTCACGACCTTGAGGAGCGAGGGGG
>DATJIR010000132.1:0-42401 GCA_035493135.1 Verrucomicrobiia bacterium | reverse complement strand
TGTACTCCCTGGTCCACGCCTCGTCCCGGCCGAGCGCGGCCCGCAGCCGCTCCCGCTCGTTGAGGTCGGCGTAGCTCCAGAGGTGCACGAGCTGATTCAGGGTGCCGAACTCGGTGGACCAGTAGCCCTCGAGCTTGCCGTACTTGTCGCCACGGATCTTGCGGCCGATCTCGCCGTTGAGCTTGAGGTACTCGCCCTGCTTGCCCGGCATCAGGGTGTAGGTGCGCAGCTCATAGATCATGGTCGTGCTCCGGTCAGCGGTAGGGTGGGTGAGGGGTGTCCACCGCGTAGGACTTGAGGAGCGGGTGCCCCTCCCAGTCCTGGGGCAGCAGGATGCGGCGCAGGTCGGGATGGCCCTCGAAGCGGATCCCGAACATGTCGAAGCATTCGCGCTCCATCCAGTCGGCGCCCGGGTACAGGGACACGAGCGACGCGCACGCCGACTGGCCGGCGCCGAGCCGGGTCTTCAGCATGAGGGCGAGACCGACCTCGAGGTTCTCGACGCGGGTCACGACCTCGAGCCCCTGGTCCTTCCAGTCCACCGCGCTCAGGAAGTTGAAGTAGAGACAGCCGAGTGTGTCCTTGGCGAACGCGCCCAGCTCTCGCCACCGCTCCGGCGGTACCGTCACGGTGAGGAGGCTCCCCTCGCCCTCGGCGGCCACGCCGAAGTGCTCCTGGATGCGGGCCCGCGCCTGCTCGTGGGTCACGCGCTCAGTCGACTTTGGCGGTGGGGGCGGCGCGTTTGCCCGTCTGACGGAAGTGCGCGATCTGCTCCTGCAGCAGGAGCAGCCCGTTCAGCAGCGACTCGGGCGGCGGCGGGCAGCCCGGCACGTACACGTCCACCGGAATCACCCGGTCCACGCCCTTGACCACGTGGTAACCGTGGCGGAACGGGCCTCCCGAGTTGGCGCAGGAGCCCATCGAGACCGCCCACTTGGGATCGGGCATCTGCTCGTAGATCCGCTTGAGCATCGGCGCCATTTTGATGGTGACGGTGCCCGAGACGATCATGAGATCGGAGTGGCGCGGGGAAGCCCACGGCACCATGCCCAGGCGCTCCACGTCGAAGCGCGAGGCGAAGGTCGCCATCATCTCGATCGCGCAGCAGGCCAGCCCGAAGGTCACCGGCCACACCGAGGACTTGCGCGCCCAGTTGAGCACCGCGTCGGCCACGCCGGTCGCCACGAAGCCGCCCGGGAAGTTGAACACGCCCTCGGTGGCGCTCTCGAAGAGCGCGGAGTGCTTGTCCCCCTCCGGCCGCTCCTGGTGATACTTCTCCCACTCCTGCAGGTCCTTGAATTCCGTCCATACCGGGGCCGGAATCTGCGGGATCGGCGCCTTTATTTCCATTCGAGTATCCCCTCCCTATAGGCATACACCCAGCCGAGCGAGAGGATGCCCAGGAAGAGCCCCATCGTGCCCATCGCCCAGAGGCCGAAGCTCCTGAGCACCAGCGCCCAGGGGAAGAGGAAGACGGCGAGGGCGTCGAACACGATGAAGATGAGCGCCACGAGGTAGAAGCCCACCGGGAACTGCACCCACGCCTCCCCGATGGGCTCGGCCCCGCACTCGTAGTTCTCGAGCTTGGAGAAGTAGGGACGGGCGGGGCGCAGGACGAAGGCCGCGCCCAGCGACACCACCGCGAAGGCCACGATCAGGGCCAGATAGATGACAACCGGCAGATACCCCGCCACAGGCAACCTCCCCCGAGTGACTCCAAACCCCGCGGAGTATAACACAGGACCCCCCTGCGGTCCGACCACCCGAGCGCTCGTCACGTGTATGGAGGTATCCGCCTGTTCACGTTTTCCCTTCAAACCGTCAGCCCCATTACGCAAAATTGACACTTGCAGCCCGGCAACTCGCGATTTTTGCAACCCAACCCGTTGATTCGGCTGACGTCTGACCTATGCAATGGATGGCATTTCAGTTGCTTCCCCTTAGCCCGCTGACCGAATCGCGTCACCCACGCCCGACCGACACGATGGGAGAACCGTGAGCAGCGACGATCTGAATCGCGAAATCGCCTTCGCCGGCCAGCGGGTCAAGCAGAAGGTCATCTTCGCGCTCACCTTGGCCTCGGTCATCCCGCTCCTGATCCTGACCTACGCCTTCCAGGCACCCGTCCGGCAGCTACTGGGCCCGATCGGGCAGTACACGGAAGCCTTCACCATGCCGGCCCTGCTCATCTTCACGGGCCTGCTCATGGCCGGCGGTGGCTTCGTGGTGTGGGACGTGGCCTCGGCCATCTCGCGGGCCGCCCAGCTCGCGACCGCGACGAAGGCCTCCGAGATCCCCGCGGTGCCGAACCGCAAGGACGAGATCGGCACGCTCATGAGCTCGTTCGCGAAGATGCTCGCCACCATCGAGCAGCAGACGGACGAGATCAACCAGTTCCCGCGCCGCCTCGACCAGCTCGCCCGCCAGGCCTTTCGCGACCCGCTCACCAGCCTGCCCAACCGGGCCCTGTTCATGGATCGCCTGCAGCACGCCCTCACCCGCACCGAGCGGCGGGGCGAGCAGCTCGCGGTGCTCTTCCTCGATCTCGACCGGTTCAAGGTCGTCAACGACAGCATGGGCCACGGCGTCGGGGACCAGCTCCTCATCGGGGTGAGCCAGCGGCTCTCCGCCTGTCTCCGGCCCGAGGACACCATCGCGCGGCTGGGCGGCGACGAGTTCGCGATCCTGCTCGAGGACGTGAAGGACGACAAGGGCCCCACCTCGGTGGCCGACCGCCTCACTGCCGAGCTGCAGCAGCCGTTCATGGTGGAGGGGCGCGAGGTCGTGATCACGGTGAGCATCGGGATCGCCATGAGCACCGCGCGGCGCACGACCCCCGAGGACATCCTGCGGGACGCCGATCTCGCCATGTACCACGCCAAGGGCAAGGGCAAGGCCCGCTACGAGATCTTCGACAAGAGCATGAACGCGCCCGCCCAGGAGCGCATGGACCTCGAGCTCGACCTCCGGAACGCGGTGGCGCGGGGAGAGTTCGTCCTGCACTACCAGCCGGTGGTCGACCTGCCGACCGGCCGCATCAGCGAGGTGGAGGCGCTCGTCCGGTGGAAGCATCCGCAGCGCGGGCTGCTCTTCCCGGCCGATTTCATCGGCCTCTCCGAGGAAACCGGGCTGATCGTGGCACTCGGGCGCTGGGTGCTCCACGAAGCGTGTCGCCAGACGCGTCAGTGGCAGCTCGCCGCGCCGGACATCAAGCTCGCGATCAGCGTGAACCTCTCGGCCCGCCAGCTCCAGCAGCCCGGCCTGGTCGAGGAGATCGCCGCGGTCCTGCGAGAGACACGCCTCGATCCGGCCGCGCTGCGCCTCGAGATCACCGAGACCGTCGTCATGCACGACGCGCCGACCACGCTCGCCAAGCTCGAGGCGCTCAAAGCCCTCGGGGTCCAGCTCGCTATCGACGACTTCGGGACCGGCTACTCCTCGCTCGGCTACCTCAAGCGCTTCCCGGTCGACACCCTCAAGATCGACCGCTCGTTCGTGAAGGGCATCGGCGGCGACGTGGAGGACAGCGCGATCGTGCGAGCGGTCATCACGGTGGCCAAGAGCCTGAACCTCTCGGTGACCGCGGAGGGAATCGAGACCGCCGAGCAGCTGGAGCACCTCCGGGCGCTCGGCTGCGACCACGGCCAGGGATACTTCTTCGCCAAGCCGATGGCCAGCGAGCGCGTCCCCGCGCTGCTGCTGGCCACCTCGCCCTGGGGGACCGCCACCGCCACGAACGGCCACGCCAACTAGGGTCACCCAACCAGGGGTCAGGTCTTGCATCCCGACAATGTCGGAATGTAAGACCTGACCCCGTTCGGTTTCCTCAGCCGGGGTGGGGCCGGCTCGTCGGCCGGGCCGCGAGCCCCATGACGCGCCCCACCTGGGGGGGGCGCGGTAGCAACTCGTGGGCGGCGCGGATGCGGCCGAGCCGCTCCAGGATCTCGGGGGCAATGGGAGCGCCGCGTCGGGTCTGCCGGCTCACGTGCAGCGACATCAGCTCGTTGGTGGCCGCCAGGTAGCCCGCCACGGCGTGGTACATCTCGTGGATGTAGTGGATGCGCTTGGCGTCGAAGTCGAGCAGCCGCGTGGTGAAGCGCAGCGGGTCCCGCTCGCGCACCTCCTGATGGTAGGTCACGTGGGCCTCGAGGCAAAAGGTGGTCACCTCTCGCGCCCTCCGGTGCGCCCGGTCCAGGCCCACGAACCGCATCCACTCGTCGGTGGCGAGGTCGAACACCACCACGTAGTAGCCCATGTTCATGTGCCCGTTGTCGTCGATCCACTCCGGACGGACGACGTCCCGGTACGCGTCGAAGGGCGCGGGAATGTCCCCCATCCGGTCTAGAGCAGCGCGGTGAAGAAGCCGAGGGTGCGCTGGCGGGCCAGCCGCGCGCTCGGCTCGTGGTAGCTCCCGCGCTCGTCGCAGCTGAAGCCGTGGCCCGCCGGGTAGGTGTGGATGGGCACCTCCGGATGCGCGGCGCGGATACGCGCCCAGTGCTCGGGCGGGATCCCCTGATCGGTCTCCCCGAAGTGCAGCAGCACCGGGCACCGCGGCGTCTCGCTCGCGGTTTCCGCGATGCCGCCACCGTAGTAGCTCACCGCCGCCTTCACCCCGTCGATGCGGGTGCAGGCGAGCCAGGCCAGGGTGCCGCCGAGGCAGTAGCCGACCACCCCGGTCGGCAGCCCCTCGGCCTTGAGGGCCTCCACCGCGGCCCGCACGTCGCGGACCATGTCCGCGATGTCGACCTTGCCGCGAATCGAGCGGCCGCGCTCGATGTCGTCGGCGGTGTAGCCGAGGCTGATCCCGGGCTCGACCCGATCGAAGATGGCGGGAGCGAGGGCCACGTAGCCGTCGGCTGCGAAGCGATCGCACAGGCCCTGGATGTGGTGGTTGACCCCGAAGATCTCCTGGACGACCACGAGCCCGCCCTTCGGCGCCCCGCTCGGGGCGGCGCGATAGGCGGAGAGACGGTGCTGGTCCTCGGCGGTGAGATTGATCATCTGACCCATCGGTCGGCTCCTTGTCGGAAGGTTGGAGAGATGACTGCCCCTCAGAGCAGCGGGCGCGCGAGCACCACGAGCCGGGGCAGGTCTGGCTCGGGGCCCTTCAGCAGCACGGTGGCCCCCGCGGTGACGCGGGCCCCCGCGCGCTCGAGCAGGCGGCCGGCCGCGCGCACGGTGCCCCCGGTGGCGATGACGTCGTCCACCAGCAGCACCCGGCGGCCTTCGAGCAGCGGCCAGTCGAGCGGATCCAGCACCAGGGCCTGCCGACCCGCGGTGGTGACGCTCACCGCCTCCTCCACCAGCGGCTCGCGCGGCCGGCGCGGCATGTAATTCTTGAGGCCCTTGCGAAGCACCACGTAGCGGTCCTGGCCGAAGCACTCCGCGACCACCTGCACCATGCCCACCGCCTTCGACTCCGAGCACACCACGACGTCGAAGACCTCGTCGGGCGCGATGCCCTCGTCCACCAGCCGGCGATAGAGCAGGTCGCCACAGGCCTGGTTGAGCCGGCCCTGGCCGAGCAGGTTGAACGAGGCGATGTACTGCTGCGCGCCGTGGAGCCGGGTGATGGGCCGGTCGGTGGTGAGCGCGCCGGAGCCGATGCGCAGCTCGCACCAGCCGATCACGTCGCCGGGCGCGCTTCCGCCCGCGGGCACGCCGCCGGGGTCCGCGGGCTCCCAGCCCTGGGCCTGGGCGAGCGTGGCCGCGAGCCACCGGGCCGCGTCCATGTCGCCACCGTCGAGGGTGGTGAGGCACTCGACCTGAGCCTGGCGCAGCCGGAGGCGTGCCTCGTCATCGACCGCGCCGCGCGGCAGGACGGCGGCGGGCCGCTTGCCTCCCGCGAGGGCCAGGGCCTCCACCGCGGAGGCGGCATCCTCGTATGCCCCGATCACCACCGACACGATCGCCGACCCTCAGAGCGCGTCGACGGCCTGCAGGACGTCAGCCGCGTGTCGGTCAACCTTGACGTTGTCCCAGCGGCGCACGACCTTGCCGTCCGGTCCGATGAGGTAGGTCATCCGGGCCACCCCCATGTACGTCCGGCCGTAGAGGCTCTTCTTCTGCCACGCGCCGTACTTGTCGGCGACGGCGTGCCCGGGATCGGCGAGCAGCGGAAAGCTCAGCTTGTGCTTGCGCGCGAAGCGGGCCTTGCTGGCGGTGTCGAGCACGCTCACCCCGAGCACGGCGGCGCGGCCCTTCTTGAAGTCGGGCAGCGCATCGCGGAAGGCGCACGCCTCCCGGGTGCAGCCCGGCGTGTCGTCCTTCGGGTAGAAGTAGAGGATGAGCGGTCGGCCCGCGTAGTCGCGGAGTCGGTGGGTCTTGCCGTCCTGATCGGGCAGCGCGAAGGCGGGGGGCCTGCGTCCCGGCTCGACGAGCGACATCGAACGCCTCCTGGCTCTGCTGGGGTGGGTGGATCGGCGCCCGGCCGCGCGCCGGCGCCCATCCTACTCCCCGCCGCGGGGAGACGCTACCGGGCCGAGAGCCGACGGCCGATGCGCTTCTCCACCACGTGGGTGACCGCCGAGAAGTCCTCCCGCCCCCACCCGCTGTCGAGCGCCTCGTCGTAGGTGCGCTTGGTCTCCTCCAGGATCGGCGCCGGCACCTGGACCGAGCGGGCCAGCTCGAGCGCGAGCGTCGCGTCCTTGCGCATGAGCTCGAGCATGAACGTGGGGGAGAACTCCCCGTCGAGGACCCGCTTGGCCCGCCGATCGAAGTAGGTGCCGTAGGCCATGCCGCCCCCGTTCTTGACCACGTCGTAGAAAGTGCTCGGGTCCACCCCGGACTGCACGCACACCGCCAGCGCCTCCGCCACCGCGACCGAGGTCACCGCGGCGAGACCGTTGTGGATCAGCTTGACCCGGTTCGCCATGCTGGAGCCGCCCACGTACATGTGCATCTTGCCCATGATCTCGAGATAGGGCGCGATCGCGGGAAGGCGGCCTGCCTCTCCCCCCACGATGAAGAAGATCTGCCCCTCCACCGCCTGGGGCTGCGAGCCCAGCATGGGCGTGTCCATGTGATCGACGCCCCGCTCCCGGAGCGCGGCGTGGAGGGCGGTGGTCACCTGCGGGCTCACCGTCGAGCAGTCGCACGTCACGAGCCCGCGCCGGGCCGCGGAGGCGATGCCGCCCGCGCCGAGGTAGACCTCGCGCACGATCGCGTCGTTGGGCAGGCAGGTGAAGAGCACCGCGCACTCGCGCGCGACGTCCGCCACCGATCCCGCCACCGTTGTCCCCGGCAGCCGGCCGGCCGCGGTCTGCGCGGCGGGGCTCGCGTCGTAGGCCACCACCGGGACTCCGCCCTTGGCCAGGTTGCTCGCCATCGGCAACCCCATCGTGCCCAGCCCGATGAATCCGACTCGTTCGCTCATGGTCGCTCCTGACTCGATGTGGGATTAGACGACGGGCGCGGTGGCGCGCACCGGGTGGCGCGCGCCGTCGACCAGCAGCGCGGAGCCTTCTCCGGTGTCCAGCAGGAACGGGGCGAGCTGCTGCATCGCCACCCGGCCGAAGCGCGCCCGGAAGAGCCCGCCGCGGATGCGGCAGAAGAGCAGCCCGCGCTCGGTCTCGAGCGTGTGCATATCGAGCGCCTCGCGATAGTCACCCGCGAAGAGGAGCTCCACCGCGCGCAGCGCCCCGCCGTCGACGGTCAGGCCGAGGCGCTGCACGACGAACGGGGTGTCGGTGGCCTCGAACCAGTTCCGCTCCCCCTGGCAGAGAACGAGGCAGCGGCCGTCGTCGGTCCGGGTCATGGCCCGCAGGAAAAAGCGCAGCACCGCGGGATCGACGATCTCGGTGCCGTCGTGGAACACGCGCCCGTCGCGGTCGACCTGGTAGCGGTACTCCCGCCCGGGTTCGCTCATCGCACCCCGGCGACCGGCACCGACGGCTGGCGCGCCACGCGACGGGCCAGCAGGGCGCGCGCCTCCCCCGGGCGCCCCGCCCTCAGATAGGCCGCCAGCAGCGTGTGCTCGAAAAGGTCGCGCTGCGCCCAGCTGCCACCCACCCGCACGAGCTGGTCGAGCAGCGGCGCGAGCGCCGCGATCGTCTCCTCGTAGCGCCCGGCCGCGAACGCGCCCATCGCGACGGCCACCGCCGGGGTCACCGGGCCGGCCGGCGCGCGACCCTCCGCGTCCGCCTCCCGCAGACGGGCGATCCAGCGCTCGAGCGCGGCGGCGTCACCCGCCGCGGCCAGGGCCACCGCGCAGTGCGCGTCGACGAAGGCGAGCCCGGGAGCCGGGAACGCGGCCTCCGCGTGCCGGGCCACCGCGCGCCACGCCTCCGGCAGCGGCGCGGCACCCGCGAGCTCGCGGCGCCAGAGCAGCGAGGCGGAGTCCACCACGGTCGTGAACGCCGAGCACCGCGACCGGCCCGGCGCGATGCTCGACTCGTAGATCGCGAGCGCGGCGTCCGCACGTCCGCGACCCAGCTCGAAGAGGGCCTGGTGCCAGGAGAGGTGGCAGTGGAGCGCGGCCTCCGGCGGGTAGCCCGGCAGCCAGCGCTCGACGAACTCCGCCCCGCGCTCGTCGTCGCCGCACTCGTAGAGCACGTGGGCCCACGCGTGCGCGGCGTGGGCGTTGCGGCGCTCGAGCTCGAGCGAGCGCTCGATCAGGGAAGCTCCCGCCTTCCCGCCGAGCGCCTCCGTCCGCGCGAAGCCGTGGGCGCCCAGGAACCACCAGTCCTCGCCGTAGGCCGGGGCGAGCTCCTCGAGCAGCGCCAGCATCTCCTCGTTGCGCTCCGCCCGCCCGCTGAAGCCGATGAGGCCGTAGATGCCGTTGGCCGCGGCGAGGACCACCACGTCCCGCGGGAACTCGCGCAGGTGCTCGCGGACGAGGGCGAGCGCGCGGTCGCCCGGCCCGCTCGCGGCGGCGGCCAGGGCCTCCACGTGCCCGCGCTCGCGACGTCCGAGCCCGCCCGCCAGCGCGATCGCCGCGGTCGCGGCGGCCCGGCCCTCGGGCCCGCGGCCCGCGACCAGCAGGCTCCGCGACCGACCGATGTGCGCCAGCGCGAAGCCGGGGTCGGCGGCGAGGGCCCGGTCGAACCCCTCGAGCGCGCCGTCGCGGGCGGCGAGGAGCCGGTCCACCGCGTCGACGTACTCCGCCGCCGCCGCTGACGACGCGGTGATCGAGAGGCCGTAGCGATCGGTCGGCATCGGGTGGCTCAGAAGCGCGAGGACGTCAGCACCACGTCGGCGCGCGCCCAGGCCCGGCGGAAGCGCGTGTCGATCGCGGCCGCGTCGGCCGTTTTGTTCTGGGCGCGCAGGCTCTGGGCGAGACCGAAGAGCGACCAGCCGTTCTCGGGATTGCGCCGCAGGTCCTCGCGGTACACCGCCTCCGCCTCGGCGGCGCGGCCTGCCTGCAGCAGAGCCGCCCCGAGGGACTGGCGCACCGGGAAGTACCACGGCGGCGGCTCGGTGAACCAGTGCTCGTCCTGGACGCGCACCGCCTCGGCGAGGTGCTTCACCGCCGCGTCCGCATCGCCGCCGCGCGCCGCGATCTCGCCGGCCAGGACCTCCGAGGCGAGCGCGAGCATGTCTGACATCTTGAAGAAGCCGGCCAGCGTCCGCTCGGGCGGCACCCGCTGCCGCACCAGGCGCAGCTGGCCGAGCTCGCCCGCCGCCTCGTCGCGGCGGCCGGTGCCGAGAAAGGCCAGGCCGCGCGCGTAGCGCCAGGCCCCGGTCACGTAGAGCATCCGCGGGGGCGGCGCCGGCTCGGCGAGCATCTCGGCCCAGCGGCCGAAGCGGACCAGGGCGAAGTACGGCGCGGCGGGCGCGGTCTCCATGTCCGGCATCTCGAGAACCGCCTCGGCGGGGGCGGCCGACGCGAAGTCGCGCGCGGCCCGCAAGCACTCGGCGCCGCGGCCTTCCAGGGCGGCGGCGTGCCAGACGAAGTCGAGGTTGTGGGGGTAGTACATCATCCGGTAGATCGGGCTCGGCCGGCTGCGGGCGAAGTAGGCGCGATCCGCCGCGACCGCCCGCACGTTGACGTCGGCCGCGTCGGCGTAGCGCCCGATCCGGTAGTAGATGTGCGAGGGCATGTGGACCATGTGGCCCGCGCCGGGCATGAGGCTCCGCAAGCGGTCGGCCGCGGCCTCCGCGCGGCGTGGGTCTGGGCTGGCCTCCACCGCGTGGATGTAGAGGTGATTGGCGCCGGGATGCATCGGGTCCACCGCGAGCACGCGCTCGAGGGTGGCCACGATCTCCTCGGTACCGGGCTGCGGCGCGCCCTCGGGCGTCCACAGGCTCCACGGGCGGAGATTCATGAGGGCGTCGGCCAGGAGCGTGGCCGCGTCGAGATCGTCCGGAAACCGCCGGGAGACGTCACGCATGGCGTCCGCGTACGCGCGGTCGAGGGCGGCCCGGTCGGCGTCCGGGGCGGCCGAGTGCCGGGTGGCCAGCGCGGCGATGATCGCCCTCTCACGGTCCGTCCCGGCCGCCGCGGCGAGCGTGCGCGCTTGCCCGACCGCGGCGAGCGCGCCCCGCTCCCGATCGGCGTCGGTGGGGCTGTTGTAGTTTGAGCCGTAGGTGAGCGCGACGCCCCACGCGCACATGGCGCACGTGGGATCGAGGCGGGACGCCTCGCGGAAGGCCGTCTGGGCCTCGTAGTGGTTGAACCCGTAAACGAGGCGCAGCCCCTGATCGAAGTAGGCCTGCGCCCTCGGCGACGTGGTGGTGACGGCGCGATGGTAGCGCCCCAGGTCCTCGAAGAGGGGCGGCGCGGCGGTCGTCGCGGAAGGGGCGCCGCCGTGATCGTGCGGGGCCGGCTGGGTGGAGCAGGCCGCCAGCAGGGTGGCGACAACCAGGAGCGCGAGCGGGCTCGGGGCCATGGGCATGGCTCCGAGCGTATCCTCTGCGGGGGCCAACAGGCAACGGGGCCGGCAGTCGGCGCCGGCCCCGGTCGAGCGGGACTAGGCGGGAATCGCGACGCGCTTGAGGATGTCGAGCTGGTCGAGGACCGTCCCCGCTCCGCGGGCCACGCAGGTGAGCGGGTCCTCGGTCGCACGGATCGCCAGCCCGGTTTCCTGGTGAAGCAGGGCGTCGAGGCCGCGGAGGAGGGCGCCCCCGCCGGTGAGGACGATCCCGTTGTCGCTGATGTCGGCGGCGAGCTCGGGCGGCGTCTTCTCGAGGCAGGCGCGCACCGCCGCCACGATGTCCGCCACCGGCTCGCGCATGGCCTCGCGCACCTCGAGGGCGGTCACCACCACCGTCTTCGGCAGCCCATCGAGCAGATCGCGGCCCTGGACCTCCATCCCCTCGTTGTCGTCGCCCTTGGGATAGGCGGAGCCCAGACGGATCTTCAGCTCTTCCGCCCGCCGCTCGCCGACCAGCAGATCATAGCTGCGCCGCAGGAACTGGATGATCGACTGGTTCATGTCGTCGCCCGCCGTGCGCAGCGACTCGGAGTACACCACCCCGCACAGCGACATGACCGCGACCTCGGTGGTGCCGCCGCCGATGTCCACGATCATGCTCGCACCCGGCTCGGCCACCGGTAGGCCCGCCCCGAGGGCGGCGGCCATGGAGGCCTGGATCAGGTACACCTCACGCGCGCCGGCCTGGCGGGCGGCATCCCGGACCGCGCGGCGCTCCACCTGCGTGATGCCGGAGGGCGTGACGATGACCAGCCGAGGCTGCACCACGCTCCAGCGGCGGCGGGTCTTGTTGATGAAGTAGCGGAACATTTTCTGGGTGCGATCGAAATCGGCGATGACGCCGTGACGGAGGGGCCGGACGACCTGGACCGAGCCTGGGGCCCGGCCGAGCATGGCCTTGGCGTCGTTGCCCACGGCCTGCACGTTGCCGCTCATGTCGACCGCGACGACCGAGGGCTCGTCCAGGACCACACCCTGGCCCCGGACGTAGAGCCGGGTGTTCGACGTGCCGAGGTCTACCGCCAGGTCACTCGAGAACATCCGCCCAAGTCCGCCAAGATTCATGTGCCGTGGCCCTCCCGCCGGGCAGCAAGAATTCAAGAAGCGGACCACGATTGTGGCCAATATTATTAGGTATTTGCGCCAATCATTCC
This sequence comes from Verrucomicrobiia bacterium, assembly GCA_035493135.1. Taxonomy (GTDB): domain Bacteria; phylum Methylomirabilota; class Methylomirabilia; order Rokubacteriales; family CSP1-6; genus CAMLFJ01. Next base: position 30,373 of record DATJIR010000132.1, on the reverse strand, counting down.
CCCCGATCGGTGACGGGGCCTGTCAGTCAGTGCGGCTCAGCGCGGCACCGGTGCCTGTTGCTCGCTCCCGGCGGCCTGCATGAGCAGCACGGGAAGCGGCTTGCCGGCATCGCCGACCTGGAGCACCCGGGCCGGGTTGTCGATCCCCTCGGCGACGAATGCCTGGACCAGGCGTCGCCGATACTCCCGTCCCACCATCCACTGCTGGATCGGCAGGGTCTTGAGCCGGGCCTTGATCACGAGGCTCGCCTCCTTGAATCCGTCCACCCCGAACACCTCGATCGGCTCGAGGATGAGTGGGCCATGAGCCGGATCGGCCCGCAGCTCGTCGCCCACGCGGCGCATGACCGCGATCACACGGTCGGGATCCTCCCGGAACGGGACCTCCACGTCGACGACATAGCCGGACCATCCCCGGGTCATGTTGGCCAGGGTGGTCACGGCGCCGTTCTGGAAGATGTGCACGGTTCCCGCGAGATCTCGCAGGACGATGGTTCGGAAGGTCACGGTCTCCACGAGCCCACCGGTCCCATTGACGACTGCCACGTCGCCCACCCGAACCTGGTCCTCCAGCACGAGGAAGAAGCCGGCGATCACGTCGCGCACCAGGTACTGCGCCCCGAAGCCCACCGCCAGGCCCACGATGCCCGCGCCAGCCAGGATCGGCCGCACGTCGAGCCCGAGCTGGGAAAAGCAGATCACGGCCACCACCGACCAGAGCACCACGAGGGCGAGGGTGCGCAGCACGCTGGTGAGCGTGGCCACCCGCGCCCGGGTGACGGCGGCCAGCGCGCCGGCGCGCTCGCCCGCGCGGACGAGGACCCGCTCGAGCTGGGCGATCAGTGTCCGCAGTACGCGCGCCAGGATGAAGCCGCCCGCGAGGGCGAGCGCAAGCCGGCCGGCGGACTGGGCGACGGTGCCCGCGATGCCGGTGAGGAGCCGCTGGATATCGGCGGAAACGAATTCCATCGGACGCACCTCCTTGACGACGGCGTGGGATCAGCCGGAGCGCTGTGCGAGCCGGATCCCGAGACGGTCTCCCGCCTCGTCGAGCCCGGCCACCGTCCGGTCGCTCGCGAGCTCCAGCGCGATCGGGCCCTCGAAACCGGTCGCATCGACGTCAACCGCCAGCCACATGGGCGAGTCCGCCCAGCGGAAGACCAGCCCGCCGGCCCCGGTCGTCTCGACCTGCCCGGCGAGGAGGTCGCGCCACTGCGTGAGCGCGCGCTCCGCCGAGTGCGCGCGCAGGCGCAGACCGAGCATGCGAACGGGTGGCGGCGGGTCGGGGAGCCCCGGCGGGATCGACAGGGCGGGGTCGGGTCCCGGCGCGGGGGCAGTCTCGACGAGCTGCACGACGATACCCTGCGCCTGCTTGGGGTGCAGGAACGCCTCCTTCCAGGAAGGATCGGAGTCGTCGCGGCCGACGACGTCGTAGCCGAGGGCGTGGGCGCGGGAGCAGACCTCGGACAGCCGGGGCACCTTGAAGGTGACATGATGGACCCCGGGCCCGTGCGCGGCGAGGAAGCGGTGGAGGAAACCTTCGGCACCGATCGGCTCGAGGATCTCGATGCAGCCGCCGCCCTCGAACCGCCACGTCGCCCACCGGAAGACCCCCGCCGGGCGGCTGCGGTCGGGCACCCCTCCCAGGACGCCGACTAGGAGGTCGGGAGCCCGGCCGATACTCGGCAGCGCAATAGCGATATGATCGAGCCGGATCGGGGGCATCGGCGCCCCCATCTTACCCGGAAGGGCGGCGGCCGGGTGCATCGCCGGGGCCCCTTCCACCATCTCAAGTGCGGGAGGACAGAGTAAATGAGCAACGAGGCCCCCTGGCTGTTGCATCTCGACGAGAAGAACTACGACGAGGCGCTGGTCGCCGCCGAAGGCGTGATGATGGTGGACTTCTGGGCGGAGTGGTGCGGCCCCTGCCGTGCCGTCGGACCGGTCCTCGAGGACCTGGCCCGGACCTCGGGCGGCGCCGTGACCCTGGCGAAGGTCAACGTGGACGAGAACCCCGGGCTGGCCGCTCGGTACGGCATCCGGTCGATCCCGACCATCCTCTTCGTGAAGGACGGAAAGGTCCAGGATCAGCTGATCGGGGCCGTCCCGAAGCCGCAGATCCAGGCCAAGCTGACCGCCGTCTCCAGCAAGTAAGCCATCACAGCCGGCCGGGGATGCCGCCCGGCCGGCTGAGCGACCGTCCCCGGTTTTCCCCGCCCGATCGCCCGTGCTAGGCTCCGCCCCATGTCACGCATGATCACGGTCGGCGCCGCGCAGCTCGGCCCGATCGCCCGGAGCGAGAAGCGATCCGACGTCGTGAAGCGGCTCGTGAGCCTGCTCGGGCAGGCGCACGCCCGCGGCTGCGACCTGGCCGTCTTCCCGGAGCTGGCCCTCACCACCTTCTTTCCGCGCTGGTGGATGGAGGATCAGCGCGAGATCGACGCCTTCTTCGAGGGCGAGATGCCCGGGCCCGAGACCCGGCCCCTCTGGGACGAGGCGGCCCGACTGGGCCTGGCCTTCTGCATCGGCTACGCCGAGCTCTGCCGGGAGGGCGACGTCGTGCGCCGCTACAACACCTCGATCCTGGTGGATCGCGGCGGACGCCTCGTGGGCAAGTATCGCAAGGTCCACCTGCCCGGCCACGCCGACCATCAGGCGTGGCGCCCGTTCCAGCACCTCGAGAAGCGCTACTTCGACGTGGGCGACCTCGGCTTCCCGGTCTGGCGCGCGCTGGGCGGCGTGCTCGGGATGTGCATCTGCAACGATCGCCGCTGGCCCGAGACGTATCGAGTCCGGGGGCTGCAGGGAGTGGAGATGATCCTGCTGGGCTACAACACGCCGGTGCACAACCCGCCCGCGCCCGAGCACGACCTGCTCGGCCCCTTCCACAATCACCTGGTGATGCAGGCGGGCGCGTACCAGAACGGCACCTGGGTGGTGGGCGTGGCCAAGTGCGGCAAAGAGGAGGGCTGCGACATGATCGGCCAGAGCGCCATCATCGCGCCCTCGGGCGAGATCGTGGCGCTCGCCGCGACCCTCGGCGACGAGCTGATCACCGCGCGGTGTGACCTCGACCTCACGCGCTCGTTCAAGGAGACGATCTTCAACTTCGCGCTCCACCGCCGTCCGGAGCACTACCGGCTCATCGTCGAGCGCGCCGGCGCGGAGCCGCCCCCCGCCTGATGGACGGCGATCTCTACTTCGAGGACTTCACGCCCGGTCGGGAGTTCCGGACCGACGGCGCGACGATCACCGAGAGCCAGATCCTCGACTTCGCGCTCGCCTTCGACCCGCAGCCGTTCCACCTGGACGTGGAGGCGGCCAAGGAGACCATCTTCGGGGGCCTCATCGCGAGCGGCTTCCACACGATGGCCCTGACCTTCCGGCTCTTCGCGCAGACCCGCGCGCTCGCCGCGAGCAGCCTGGGCTCCCCCGGGGTGGACGAGCTGCGCTGGCTCCGCCCGGTGCGGCCCGGCGACACGCTGCGGGCCACCGTGACCGTCCAGGAGCAGCGCCCGTCCACGTCGAAGCCCGACCGCGGTATCGTGCGCCTGCGCTGGACGGCGCTGAACCAGCGCGGCGAGCCGGTGCTGACCATGACGAGCATGCAGCTCGTCCGGCGCCGCCCGCCCGTGGGGCGCTAGCTCAGTCGGCGCGGACCAGCACCGCCGAGGCGAGCGCGTGCAGCTCGCCGCTCTCGGAGAAGATCGCGGAGGCGCCCAGCAGGGCGTGGCCCTCCGCCGCGAACGGCCAGCCCATGACGATCCACCGCGCGCCCACCGGCAGCGGCCGGATCAGGCTCGCGGTGAGCTGGCTCAGCGCGAGCCTGCGCCGCCCGAATGCTTCGAGCAGCGCGAAGCCGATCGGGCAATCGAGCGCGGCCCAGACGAACTCGGGGCGGACCAGCCCGCGCTTGTCGAAGAGCGTGGGATCTGGCGCCCAGGGCGCGGCGACGAGGCGCCGTCCCGGGATCGGGCCCGGATAGATCGCAAGCCCGTCGCCCCACTCGCGGGCGGGGCCACAGACGAAGCAGCCGGGCGCGGCGTGCTCGGTGAACCCGAGGTAGCGCTCCGCAGCCCACTCGGCGTCCGCGTACGTCACCGCCGCCGGCGGCTCGAGCTGCAGCGTGGCCCGGCTCGCGTGGGCGAGGGCCACCGCCCCGTCGGTCAGGGCCAGGCCGCCATCGCCGAGCCGCTCGATCGCCAGCCCGTGGTCCACCGGGACCGGTTGCTCGAGTCTCACCCGCGCCGGTCCCTCCATCAGCCGACCCAGCAGGCCCGCGACGTAGCCACCGCTGGCGGTGTTCGGGGAGCCGCAGAACCGGCCCTTCACGGTGACGGCCGAACCCTCGACGATGTCGGTGACCATGGCGTCCTCCTCTGGGCGCGCCTTGATCGCAAGCGTGGTGCCACGAACAACTACCCAGTAAATCAGATACTTGCGGCGTAGGCTCGGGCGGTTCGCCCTGGTGGGTGGGCGAAAATCCACCGGTCGATCCTGATCAATAACCGGTTCGATCCGTGGGACCATGAGACGTGCGCTATCACTTTTCAGGCATCGCGGGAGCCGGGATGAACCCGCTGGCCCAGCTCATGCGGGCGCGGGGGCATACCGTCCAGGGCTCCGACCGCTCCTTCGACCAGGGCAAGAACCGCGACGTGGCCGCCCGGCTCGCCGCGCTCGGCATCGTCGTGAAGCCGCAGGATGGCTCCGCGGTCACGCCGGACCTCGACCGCTTCGTCTACTCGACCGCGGTGGAGGCGGAGACGCCCGAGGTGCGCGCGGCGCGGGCGTTCGGGATCGAGCGCGTCCCGCGCCCCGCCCTGCTGGCCGAGGTGGTCGACGCGGGGCGCCCCGGCGTGGCCATCTCGGGCACGAGCGGCAAGAGCACGATCACCGGCATGGTCGGCTGGCTCACGCGGGAGGCGGGAGTGGCCGCGACGGTGCTGGGCGGCGCCGCGCTCGCCGGCGAGGGGGGAACCGGGTGCTTCCTCCCCGGCGCGGCCGACGGACCGGTGGCCGCCGAGGCCTGCGAGTCCGACGGCACGCTCACCGGCTATCACGCGGCCCTCGGGCTCGTCCACAATATCAGCCGCGATCACGGCGAGGTCGAGACGCTCCTGCCCCAGTTCGAGACCTTCGCCAAGCGCTGCGGACGGCTGCTCGTCAACGCGGCCTCGCCGGAAGCGGCCGAGGTGGGGCGCGCGGTGGGCGCGCGCACCTACGGGGCCGTCCCGGGCGCCGACGCGCCGCTCGAGATCGCGAGCGTCGGGCCGCATCGCGCCTCCGGCGTGCTCCATCTCCCCGGCGGCCCGCTCGCGCTCGACGTGCCCCAGCCGGGCCGGCACAACCTGGAGAACGGGGCCGCCGCCGCGCTGATCGCGCTCGAGCTCGGCCTGTCGCCCGCGACGGTGACCGCGCTGCTCGCGCGCTTCCCCGGCGTGGCGCGCCGCTTCGAGGTGATCGCGGTCACCGCGGGAGGCATCCGCGTGGTGGACGACTACGCCCACAACGGCGAGAAGCTCCGGGCCGCCATCACCACCGCGCAGGCCGGGGCCGACCGGGTCCTGGCCGTCTTCCAGCCGCACGGCTTCGGGCCGGCCCGCTTCCTGCGGCCGGAGCTGCGCGAGATGATGCCGCGGCTGCTCCGGCCCCAGGATCGGCTCTGCTACGCGGAGATCTTCTACGCGGGCGGCACCGTGGCCCGCGATGTCTCGAGCCGCGTGCTCGCGGAGGATCTTCCCGCCGCGCTCGAGTGCGGCTACGCGCCCGACCATCGCGCGGTCGTCGACTGGCTGCGCGGCCGGGCCCGCCCCGGCGACACCGTGCTGATCATGGGCGCCCGCGATCCCGAGCTGCCGGCCCTGGCCCGGGCGGCGGCCGCCGCGCTGCGCTAGCCTCCCCTTCCCCGCTGCGCCCCGTCCCGGCCGGATCTTGCCGGCCGCTGCATCTATTAGGGTGCCCTAATCGTCAGAAGTAGGGAAGGCAAAGTACCCTAAACCCGATCCTACAAGGAGACCCGATATGCTGAGCGTTGGAGACGGCTTGCCCCAGTTCGCCCTGCAGGCCACCGTCAGCCTCGAGAAGGGCCATGAATTCAGCCAGATCACCGACCGGAGCTACCCGGGCCAGTGGCTGGTCCTCTTTTCCTGGCCGATGGACTTCACCTTCGTCTGCCCGACCGAGATCGCCGAGTTCGGCAAGCGGAACGGAGACTTCCGCGACCGCGACGCCCAGGTGCTCGGCATGAGCACCGACACCCACTTCGTGCACCTGGCCTGGCGGCGCGACCACCCCGATCTGGCCAGCCTGCCGTTCCCGATGCTGGCCGACACCAAGCGCGAGCTCTCCACCGCGCTCGGCATCCTGCACCGGGGCGAGGGCGTGCCGCTCCGCGCCACCTTCATCGTGGATCCTCAGGGCGTGATCCGCTGGGCCAGCGTCAACGACCTCTCGGTGGGCCGCAACGTCGACGAGGTGCTGCGGGTGCTGGACGCGCTGCAGACCGGTGAGCTGTGCCCGTGCAACTGGAAGGCGGGGGAGCCCACGCTGCAGGTGGCCTGACGTGGACGCGCTGGAGCGGCTGCGAGCGGCAATCCCCGACGCGGCGCGGGACATTCGCCTGAACCTGCAGGCGGTCCTGCGCGGCGGGGCGCTCTCGGACGCGCAGCGCTGGGGCGTGGCGGCGGCCACCGCGGTCGCCGCCCGCCACCGTGGACTGCACCACGCGATGCTGACCGCCGCCGCGGCGGCGGTGGGCCCCGCGGTGGTAGAGGACGCCAAGGCCGCCGCCGCGCTCATGGCGATGAACAACGTGTACTACCGCTTCCGCCACATGGTGGGCACGCCGGTCTACGGCGAGAAGCCGGCCGGGCTCCGCATGAACCGGCTGATGCAGCCGGCGACCAACCGGACGGACTTCGAGCTGATGGCGCTCGCGGTGAGCGCGATCAACGGCTGCGAGATGTGCGTGCGCGCCCACGAGAAGACGGTCACCGAGGGCGGGCTCACGCCCGATCACGTCAACGACGCGGTGCGGATCGCCGCGACGGTCTACGCGGCGGCGGTGGCGCTGGAGGCGGGGGAGGCGGCCGATCCGTCGGTGATCGAGGTGTCGGTCCAGGGCGCGTGAGGGCGCGGGGCCGTCGCCCCGATCCGAGCGCTCAGCGGATCGGGCGCGACGGCTCCGATTCCTGCACGAGCCGGAGCGTCCGCTCCGCCTCCTCCAGGGCGCGGCGCGCCTGGGTGAGAGCCAGGATCGGAAAGTAGTTCCGGTAGAGCGTGTAGCGCAGGTAGAACACGTTGGGGAAGCCGGTCCCGGTGGCGAGCGACTCGTCCCAGGTGCCGTCGGGCTTTTGGGTGTCGATCAGGTGGCGCACCCCGCGGGCCAGCACCTCGGTGTCGCCCTGCCCGGCCGCGACCAGGCCGAGCAGCGCCCAGGCGGTCTGCGACGGCGTGCTCGGGGCAGGCACGAAGTGCCCCTCGTTGTAGCTGGCGCAGCTCTCGCCCCATCCACCGTCCTCGTTCTGCACCGAGGCGATCCACTTCCCGGCCTTCCACATCGCCTTGGAGGCGCTCGGGTCCTGGGCCGCCCGCAAGCCGCGCAGGGCGAGGAAGGTCCCGTACAGGTAATTGACGCCCCAGCGCCCGTACCAGCTGCCGTCGCGCTCCTGCGTCTCGAGCAAGAAGCCCACGCCGCGCTCGATCGGCGCGTCCGCGAGCTTGAAACCCCGGCGGCAGAGGGCCTCGAGCACGCGGCCGGTGATGTCCGGGCACGACGGATCGAGCATCGCGTTGTGGTCGGCAAAGGGCACCCGGTTGAGGAACGCCCAGTTGTTGTCCGCGTCGAAGGCGGCCCAGCCCCCGTCGCTCGACTGCATGCCCACCAGCCAGGCGATCGCCCTCCGCTCGCAGCGCTCCTGGGCCGCCGCGTCGGAGGCGGTCGCGTGCTGGAGTGCGAGCAGCACCATCGCGGTGTCGTCGATGTCCGGGTAGTGCTCGTTGGCGAACTCGAAGGCCCAGCCGGACGGCTCGAGGTCCGGCCGCTTCACCGACCAGTCCCCGCGCCGGCGGATCTCGCGCGCGATGAACCAGTCGGCGGCCCGGCGCATCGGCCCGGGGACGACCGCGCCCATCTCGCCGAGCGCGAACATCGCGATCGCGGTGTCCCACACCGGCGAGACGCAGGGCTGGAAGTAGAAGGCGTCGGGGGTCTCGGTCAGTAGGCCCTCGAACTGCCGGATGCCCTCGATGAGATCGGGGTGGTCGCGCGGATAGCCGAGCGCGTCCAGGGCCATGATGAGGTACATCATCGACGGGAAGATCGCGCCGAGCCCGTCGCTGTTGCGCGTGCGGTCGAGGATCCATTTCTCGGCCTCGCGGATGGCCGGCTTGCGGATCATCTCGGGCCCGCGGCTCTCCCACACCTTGAGGGCCACGTCGAGCTGCCGGAACAGCGCGGACAGGCGATCGCGCTTCGGCAGCTTGAAGGTCTTGCCGGGCACGATCAGCTCGTCCAGGTCGAAGCCGGCCGGAACCGGCCGGGTGTCCGTCTTGGCCTGGATGATGGACAGCGGCATCACGATCGCGCGCGTCCACGACGACATCTCGTAGATCAGGCCGCCCGGCACCAGGGCCAGCTCCACCGGGATGGTGGGCACGTGCCGCTTCGGGTACAGGCCGAAGAGGCTCAGGTTGATGCGGACGTAGCTGTTCGCCTCCTGGATGCCGCCCAGCCCGACGATGGTGTCGCGCGCCCGCCGCAGCGGCTCGCTCGCGGGATCGAGCCCCGAGAGCTTCAGGGCCACGTAGGCCTTGATCGTCGCGTTGACGTCGGCGGGACCGTCCGGATAGATGTCGAACCCACCGTCGCGCCGCTGACGGTCGAGGATGGCCCGACGCGCCCGGAGGATCCGCTCCCACGTGGGCGGCTTCCACTCTCCGTCCTGCGGCGGGTGGAGCCAGAGCTGCAGCAGGACGTAGTCGGACTCGAGGGTGGAGTCGGCGAGCAGGTCCCCCACCCAGTGGCCCTCCGGCTTCTGGCGCGCGAGCAGCGCGGGCGCCGCGCGCGAGCACGCGGCGGCGGCAGCCTCGGCGAGGGCGACGCGGCCCTCGCTGACCGCCTCCGACTGGTAGGTCGCGCGCGCCTGGAGGGGCTCGAACCACGACGCTGACATGACAGCCAGTCTACACGAAGGCGGGCCCGAAGCGCCCCTCTAGGGCTCGTCCCCCATGCGGGTCATCGGCGAGGTGATGGTGAGTCCACCGTCGATCACGATGCACTGGCCGGTGACGAACGAGGCCGCGTCGGAGACCAGGTAGCCCACCAGGCCCGCCACGTCCTCCGGGGTGCCGTGCCGGCGAACCGGCGTCGCGGCCCGGAGACGCTCGGTGGCCCGGCCGTAGTCGAGGCCGAGCCCCTCGGTCACGTAGTAGGTCGACGATTCGGTCCGGATGAAGCCCGGCGTGACCGCGTTCACCGTGATGCCGAGCGGGCCCAGCTCGAACGCGAGCCCGCGGACGAGGCCCTCCGCGGCCGCCTTCGCCGCGCCGAGCACGCTGTGGCCGCTCATGGCCTGGAAGCTGTCGATCCCCGACACCAGTACGATACGCCCGGACCGGCCCTGCATCAGCGGCACCACCGCCTGGGTCATCGCGACGAAGGCGTCCACCGTGACCGCGAAGGTCCGCCGCACGTTGTGGGGCTTCTGCTCGAGCAGCGGGCGGAAGGCGGTGGCCGCCGCGTTCGCCACCAGCACGTCGACCCGGCCGAAGGCATCCTTGATGCGCTCGAACGCCGGGCCCACCTGCGCGGGCTCTCCGAGGTCGAGACGCTCGGCGCGCGCGCGCCGGCCGGTGGCCTCGAGAGCGGCCACCGTCTGCGCCGCGGCCGCGTCGTCGCGACGGTAGGTGATCGCACAGTCGGCACCCGCGCGGGCCAGGTGAAGCGCGATGCCCCGGCCGATGCCGCGCGAGCCGCCCGTGACGACAGCGACCCGCCCCGCGAGCGGGCCGGTCACGCCCCGTCCCGAGCGCCGAGCCGCCGCAGGATCGACTCCGCCTCCTCCACGATCGACGCCACCACCTGGCCCGCCGGGCGCACGTCGCGGATCAGGCCGGCCGACTGTCCGGCCGCCGCGCTGCCGTGCTCGACGTCGCCCTCCTCGCGGGCCCGGATCGACGCGGGCTTGCCCACCCGCTCGTACTGGACCGGAAAGGGCTCGATCTCGGCCTGCCGGGGCTCCCACTCCCGGGTGAACGCGTTCCGGATCTGGCGATCGGGCTTGCCGGACACCGCGCGCGTCACCACCGTGCCCTCCTCGTCGATCGCGGTGATCTTGCGCTTGTAGTTGTCGTGCCCGTGCGCCTCCGCGGTGGCGATGAAGCGCGTGCCCATCCACACCCCTGCGGCCCCCAGCGCCAGCGCGGCCACGAGCCCGCGCCCGTCGGCGAGCCCGCCCGCGGCCACCACGAGCCGCGGAGCCACCGCGTCCACCACGGCCGGGGTGAGCACGAGGCCGCCCACGCGCCCGGTGTGCCCGCCACCCTCGTGGCCCTGGGCGATGATCACGTCCACCCCGTTGGCCGCGTGGTCGCGCGCCTGCTTCACGTTGCCGCAGAGGGCCATCACGGTGATGCCGAGGCGATGCGCTTCGGCGGTGAGCGGTCCCGGGTTGCCGAGCCCCGCGATCAGCACCGGCACGCGCTCCTCCAGCGCCACGTCGCACCAGCCCCGGACCGCGTCGGTGAAGGCCTCCGTCTCCCGGCCGCTGGTGCGAACGGTCGCGAAGAGGATGTCCACCCCGAACGGCCGGTCGGTCAGCTCGCGCACCCGGCGGATCTCCTCGCGCAGCAGGGCCGGGCTGCCGTGCGCCGCCGCGATGACCCCGAGCCCGCCCGCCGCCGACACCGCGGCCGCGAGGGAGGCTCGGGCCACGAACGCCATGCCGGCCTGGCAGATCGGGTAGCGGATCCCGAGGCGGTCGCAGAGCGCGGTGTGCAGCGGAGAGCGCGTCGCCGTGATCATGCCCCACCTCGAGGACGCGGCCGGCCGAGCGCCCGGAGAAAGGATGGTGCCGGAGGCGGGACTCGAACCCGCAGGCCCTTGCGGACACCGCATTTTGAGTGCGGCGCGTATGCCAGTTTCGCCACTCCGGCCCGGTGCCCCACTGCTGCCGGTGCCCCACTGCTGTCGGTGCCCCACTGCTGCCGGTGCCTATGATACGACAACCCCCGCCTGTATACTGTGGAGCGCTCGCGACAGGTGTCCTCCAACCCGAATTCCATCCAACGGAGGTGCTCCATGGCCGATAGAGCAGGCGCCGTGATGTTCAAAGGCAATCCGATCGCGCTGGGCGGGCCCGAGATCAAGGCAGGCAGCGACGCCCCCGACTTCACCGCGCTCGATAACGGCCTGCAGCCGGTGAAGCTGAGCCAGGCCCGCGGCAAGGTCATCGTGCTGAGCGCGGTGCCGTCGCTCGACACCCCGGTGTGCGACACCGAGACCCGCAGGTTCAACGTGGAGGCGGGCAAGCTCGGCGGCAACGTCGAGGTGTGGACCGTGAGCATGGACCTACCGTTCGCGCAGAAGCGCTGGTGCGGCGCGGCCGGAGTCACCGCGGTGAAGACGCTGTCCGACTTCCGCGAGCGCTCCTTCGCCCAGAGCTACGGCGTGCTCGTGAAGGAGGGCCCGCTCGCCGGGCTCACCGCCCGCGCGGTCTTCGTGGTGGGCAAGGACGGCAAGGTCAAGCACGCCGAGTACGTCAAGGAGATCACCACCGAGCCCAACTACGACGCGGCCCTCGCGGCGGCCAAGCAGGCGGCCGGCGGCTAGACCGGGCAAGGTCGGCGCAAGTATCGGTCAACCTTGACAAAAGAAAGCCGTCCACGTTACGCTGGACGGTGCGGTGGGGCTGTAGCTCAGTTGGGAGAGCACAAGGCTGGCAGTCTTGGGGTCAGGGGTTCGAGCCCCCTCAGCTCCACCAAAAATTCGCGCGGTACCGACACGAGGCAGGCGACGCCGGAGCAGGGCCGCCTGCCTCGTCGTCTTTTCGACCGCCGGCGCTGACCTTCAGCGCGCGCTACTTCGGTGCGGCCGTCTCCGCTCGCACCGGGATCAGGTGCTTGACCGGCCCCGGCTCGGCGGCCATTCCCTGCTGCAGCGCGGGCACGATCTGGATGTCTCGGACCGCGAAGTAGCCCAGGGTGACCAGAGCGCTGACGACCCACACCACTCCGACGATGTTCAGGATCTTGCCGCTCATGATCTTCCTCCTTGCGGCCCGGCGGTCAGCCGAGCAGCGTCTCGAGTGCCGCAGCGGGCTCGCCGAGCGCCTGGGCCACCGCCGGGTGCGCGACGCGCCCGCGCCAGATGTTCACGCCGTGCGCCAGCGCCGGGTTGCGCCGGAGCGCGGGCCGCAGCTCCTCGCCGGCCAGCGCGAGCGCGTACGGCAGCGTCGCGTTGGTCAGGGCGAACGTGGAGGTACGCGGCACCAGGGCCGGCATGTTGGCGACACCGTAATGGACCACGCCCGAGACCAGGTAGACGGGATCGAGCAGGGTGGTCGGGTGGATCGTCTCCACGCTGCCGCCCTGGTCGACCGCGACGTCCACGATCACCGAGCCCTCCTTCATGGAGGCCACCATCTCCTTCGTGACGAGCACGGGTGCGCGCGCCCCGGTGATGAGCACCGCGCCCACCAGCAGGTCGGCGCGGCGCAGCACCTGGTCGAGGTTGTAGCTGTTGGACATCAGCGTGATCACGCGGCCGTGGAAGAGATCGTCCACCACCCTGAGGCGATCGAGGTTCACGTCGAGGATCGACACGTCGGCGCCCAGGCCGAGCGCGATACGCGCCGCATTCACCCCGACGACCCCCGCGCCCACCACCACCACGTTGCCGGGCGGCACGCCCGGCACCCCGGCGAGCAGGATCCCACGGCCACCGTGGGCCTTGGCCAGGTAGAACGCGCCTTCCTGCACCGACAGGCGCCCGGCCACCTCGCTCATCGGGGCGAGCAGGGGTAGGCTGCCGTCGGCCCGCTGCACCGTCTCGTAGGCGACCGCGACGACGTCGGCGGCCTGGAGCGCCCGCGCCAGTTCGGGCACCGCGGCCAGGTGCAGGTAGGTGAACAGGATCTGGCCCCGGCGCATCCGGCCGTACTCCTCCGGCAGCGGCTCCTTCACCTTGAGGATCATCTGGGCGCGGGCCCAGACCTCGTCGACCCCCGCCAGCGTGGCGCGCTCGCGCGCGTACTCCTCGTCGCGGATGCTGCTGCCGAGGCCGGCGCCCCGCTCGACCACGACCTGGTGGCGCGCCTCGACGAGGGCTCGGACGCCGGCGGGCGTCAGGGCCACCCGCTGCTCGCCCGGCTTGATCTCCCGAGGAACGCCGATGATCACGCTGCCCGCATCCTGCCCTTCCCTCGCCCGTCGGTCAAGGCGGTCAAGGTGCTGCGTGGGGGCCGGACGCCTATGCTAGCGTAGCCCGGATGGCGGTGGAGCCCTCGACGCTGCGGTCGCTCCGGGTGCGGCTCCTGCTGCCCCTGTCGCTCGTCCTGGTCGTCATCGCGATCGGCACCCTCGGCTATCGCTGGCTGTGGCACGACGTGGGCGGAACGTGGATGGACGCCCTGTTCATGACCGTGACCACGATCACCACCATCGGCTACGGGGAGATCAGGCCGCTGACCACCGTCGGCCGCCTGTTCACGATTGGGCTCGCCCTCACCGGCATCGGCAGCCTGTTCTACATGCTGGGCGTCGTCATGGAATACCTGGTCAGCGTCCGGCTGGCCGATCCAATGGGGAGGCGTCGAATGGAGCGTCGGATCCGGGATCTCTCCGGGCACGTGATCGTGGCGGGGATGGGCCGGGTGGGCCGGCAGGCCGCGCTCGAGCTGCATCAGGCGGGCACCGACTTCGTGGCGGTGGACTCGGACGAGCCCGCCATCGAGCACGCGGTCGAGCGTGGCTACCTGGCGCTGGTGGGCGACGCCACCGAGGACGAGGTGCTCGAGCAAGTCGGCATCCGCCGGGCCCGGGGCCTGATCGTCACCACCGGCAACGACGCGACCAACATCTACATCGTGCTGTCGGCGCGGGTGCTCAACCCGGAGCTCTACATCGTCTCGCGTGCCGCCGAGGAAGCCGGGGTCACCAAGCTCGCCCGCGCGGGCGCCAACCGGGCGGTCAGCCCCTACGCCATCGGCGGCCATCGGCTGGCGCACCTGATGCTGAGCCCCGCGGTGGTGGACTTCTTCGAGACCGCGCTCCGGCGCGGCAACGACGCGCTCGCCATCGAGGATCTGGCGCTGCCCGGCGACAGCCCGTGCGTCGGCCAGACCCTCGACAGCCTCAACATCCGCCGGGCCACCGGCGCCACGGTCCTGGCCATCCTCCGCGACGGCAACCCGATGGTGAGCCCGCCCGGCGACCTGGCCCTGGCGGCCGCCGATCACCTGCTGGCTCTCGGCACCGGGGATCAGCTGCGCCGGCTGGAGAAGCTGATCACCGCCGGCGTCGCGTCCTGAGGCGACACCGGGCGCTCACTCCATGAAGCCGGCGAGGTCGGCCGAGGCCACGCCGCGGTCCACGTAGCCGAAGGTGCCCGCGTCCTTCACCTCGCGGGCCGCGTCGAGCAGGCCGCTCATCGCGGAGCGGTAGAGCGACGTGGCGAGGCTGATCCGCTTCACGCCGGCCGCGGTCAGCTCGGCCACCGTGAAGGACTTGCCCCGGATCCCCACCATGAAGTTGACCGGCTTCGAGACCGCGGCGCAGACCGCGCGCACCGCGGCCAGGTCGGGTAGGCCGGGAGCCATCAGCACGTCGGCGCCCGCCTTCTCGAAAGCCTGCAGCCGCTTGATGACGTCGTCCAGGTTCGGGTTGCCGCGCAGGAAGGACTCGGTCCGGGCGGTCAGCGTGAACGGGAAGCCCACCTTCCGCGCCGCCTCCACGGCCGCCACCACGCGCTCGGTGGCCTGCCCGTGATCGAAGAGCGGCTTCTGCTTGTCGCCGGTCGCGTCCTCGACCGACCCGCCCACCAGCCCGACCCCCGCCGCGAGGCGAATGGTCTCGGCCACCACCTTGGGCTCGTCGCCGAAGCACTTCTCGAGGTCCGCGGCCACCGGCAGGTCGGTGGCGCTCACGATGACGCGGCAGTGCGCGAGCGCCTCGTCCCGCGTCACCTTGCCGTCCTTGCGGCCGAGGGTGCCGGCCTGGGCTCCGCTCGAGGTGGCGAGCGCCTGGAAGCCGAGCGCGGCGAGGATGCGGGCCGAGCCGCCGTCCCACGGGTTGGGGATCACGAAGGCGCCCGGCGCCTCGTGCAGGGCGCGAAACCGCGCCGCCTTCTCACTCTGGCTCGTCGGCATGACCGCTGTCCTCCGGGTGGCCCGGCTCGGGTCCGGGACTGGAATGGGGCGACCGCCTCACTTTACCCGCGCCGCGCGCCCGGTCAACCGGTTTGCGCGCCGGCGCTCCGTGCTTTACCTGAGAGGTAATCGACACGCCGCTCCGCGCCCGGTACTCCTGTTCGTCCAGGAGGAACACACCCCATGACACCCGTCGAGAATCTCGTCAGCCGGTACGTGGCGGTCTGGAACGAGCCCGATCCGTCCCGCCGTCGGCAGGCCATCGCGGCGCTGTGGGCGGAGGATGGCGCCCACTTCACCCCGTCGCTCGAGGCGCGCGGGTACGAGGCGATCGAGGCCCGCATCACCGGGGCCCACGACCGCTTCGTCCGCGCAGAGGGCTACGTCTTCTCGGCCGCCCACACCGGGGCCGGGCATCACGACGCGGTGACCTTCAGCTGGGAGATGCGGCCGGCGGGCGGCGGCCCGGTGGCCGCGCGCGGCTTTCACTTCTTCGTGCTCGACGAGGACGGTCGGATCCGCCGCGACTACCAGTTCGCGGAGGCTCCGCCGGCCGCCTGACGACGGTCAGGCGGCCGCGACCGGTGGCCGGCGGGCGCGCCAGGACTGCGCGGCCTCGAGCTGCGACGCCAGGCGGAAGAGGGTCGCCTCGTCGCCGAAGCGCCCACGAACTGCGCGCCGAGCGGCAGCCCGGCGCGCGACCAGGCGAGCGGCACCGACATTGCCGGGTTGCCGCACGCGTTCCAGAGCGAGCGCGCCGGCCTCGTGATCTTCGGCAAGACCAACACCCCCGAGCTCGGGCTGGCCAGGACCCGACGTGGGCGATCCCTCCTGGGCCCCGCCGGTCGGGCTGACTTCCTGCCGCGGCACCAGACCCGCCAGGCCCATCCAGTCGTACCTCGCGAACTCCTCAGGCTTCATCAGCTCCCGGGCTTGTCCAACATTTTGGACATTGTGGCGTGCCCGCGCGCGGTCGTAGCATGCGGGCGCCGTGATCAAGACGGGACGCATCGAGTTCTACGACCGGCCGACGGCCTGGGGTCTGATCGTGGGAGACGACCAGGAGCTCTACGTCGTCCGCGGGCGCGACGGGCGAGGGGCGCCCCCCCGGGTGGGCGAGCGCGTGTCGTTCGAGGCGCACGCCGCGGCCGACGCCAAGCGCGCGGCGGAGGTGCGGCTGGTCAGCCGGGGACTGTCGCCCTTCGGGCGCGAGACGGCCGGAGGGATCAGGCCCCTCCGATGATCTCGGGCACGACCGCGAAGCCGCGCGTGCGGATGGCCTCGTCCACCTGGATCTGGCGGCGCCGCTCCGCCCGCCGGCGCTCGGTGTCGGTGGCCTGCTCGTGCTCGCGCCGCTGACCGTGTCGTCGATCGAGGATGACGGTGACCGGCTCCCCCGCGTACTCCCGCTTGAGGTAGTCGTAGAGCTGGATGTTGTGGCGCGCGACCACGAAGAGGTGTCCCATGTGCAGGAGCTCCTCGGCTGCCCGAGACAGCCAGAAGCGCATGTCCATCTCGCGCAGGAGCCCGAGCGCGGTCGCCAGGTGGTCCTCGGCCCGCTCTCGCTCTCCGGACAGCCGCAGCAGTCGGCCCAGGCCCAGATGGGTGCGGGCCTGCAGCGGACGCATCTCGAGCTCCTCGGCCAGGGTGAGGGCCTGGCTGTAGTAGCCCTCGGCCTCGCCCACCGCGGGAGGGTCGGTGACCGCAGCGAGCTCGCCCATCAGCCGCAGCGCCCACGCCTGGTGCCCGCGCTCCTTGTGGCGCAGCGCGAGGTCGAGCGCCCGCTGGGCCACCGTGCGCGCGCGGTCGAGCTGCCGCGCCGCGGCCAGGCCCTCGCCCAGGTTCGCGGTCCAGAGTGCGAGGTAGGCGCGCACGCCCAGCTCCTCGGTCAGCGAGACGCCGTCCTCCAGGAGCCGAAGCCCTTCCTCCGTCCGGCCCAGCAGCACGAGCGTGAGGCCGAGCAGCGAGGAGGGAAGGGGCCGCCACACGTCGAGGCTCTTCTCGCGGCAGGCGTCGAGGCTGCGCTGCAGCGCCGGGAGGGCGCGCTCGAGCTGGCCGCGCCGTAGCCAGGACAGCCCCGCCATGGTCCGCGCGATGGTCTGGGTGTAGGCGTGCCCGCTCGCCTCGCCCGCCCGCTGCGCCCGGTCGAGCGACATCGCGGCGGCGTCGAACTCGCCGAGCTCGGCGAGGGTGAAGGCGAGCCACCCGCTCGAGGTGACGTAGGAGACGCCGGTCTGGCCTCCCGGGGCCTCGCCCTGCACTAGCTCGAGGGCTTCCACGTTCTCGCGCAGGATCGAGTGCGCGCGGTGATAGAGCCCCTGGGCGTGGCAGCTGTACCCCAGGTAGCCGCGCGCAAGCGCCTGCAGGCCCACGTCGCCGGCCGCGTCGCCGATGCGCAGGCAGCGCTCGCCGTACTCGATGGCGAGGTCGGGCTCGCCCTTCAAGTAGTGGTAGTTGATCAGGTAGGTGTAGACGCGCGCCAGCCGCTGCTCGTCGCCGAGCTTCTCGGCCATCGCCTCCGCTTCCTGCGAGAGCGTCAGCACGCGCTCGAGCTGCCCCGACTGCAGGAGCGGCGAGCGCAGGTCCAGGCGCAGGTCGATGGCCAGCTCGGTGGCCGCGCGACCCTCGGGCAGCCGCGCCAGCGCGCTCATCGCCTGCTCGAGGAAGATGACCGCCTCCCGGTTGGAGGAGCGACCCGCCGCCTTGACGCCGGCCTGGCGCAGGTACGCCACCGCCTTGGCCCACACCTCACCCCGCACCGCGTGATGGGCCAGGCGCTCGAAGTGCTCGGGCAGCCGGTCGGCGTAGAGCTGCTCCATTGCCTGGACCACGCGCCCGTGGAGGGCCCGCCGCCGGTCCTGGAGCAGGCTCGAGTAGGCCACCTCGTGGGTCAGCGCGTGGCGGAACGTGTACTCCACGCTCGGGAACAGACTGATCTCGTACAGGAACTCGCCGGACTGGAGCTGGGCCAGGTTGCGGCGCACCGCCTCCTCCGGCATGTCGGCGATCTCCTGCAGGAGCGCGAGCGACAAGTCCTTGCCGATGACCGCGGCCGCCTGCAGCAGTCGCTTGGCCTCGATGGGCAGGCGATCGATACGCGCGGCGAGCACCGCCTGCACCGTCGCCGGCACCTGGACCTTCTGGACCTCGCGGGTGAGGCGGTAGTGGCCCCGGGTGCCCGCGAGCACCTTGGTCTCGGCGAGGGTGTGCACGCTCTCTTCCAGGAAGAACGGATTGCCCTCGGTGCGATCGATCAGGAGCTGCTTGAGCGGGCCCAGGCCCGGGTCGTCGCCCACCAGCGCCCGCAGCAGCTCGTCCGCGCTCTGCGGCGGGAGGGGATCGATGCGGAACTGGGTGTAGTAGCTCTTGCGGGCCCAGCCGTGCTGGTACTCGGGCCGGTAGCTCACCAGGATGAGCGCCCGCGCGAGGGGCAGGCTGTCCACCAGGCTGTCGAGGAACGCCTGGCTCTCGGAATCGAGCCAGTGCAGGTTCTCGAACACCACGAGCACCGGCTGCACCTGGCCTTCCCGGAGGATCAGCCGCTTGACCGCGTCGAGCATCCGCTGCCGCCGCTGCGGCAGGTCGGGCGTCTGCCACTCGGCGTCGTCGACCGGCACGTCGAGGAGCTGCAGGAACGCGGGCAGGGTGGGCCGCAGGCTCTCGTCGAGCGTGAGGAGCTTGCCGGTGACCTTCTCGCGCACCCTTCGCGGATCGTCCCGCTCTTCGAGCTGGAAGTACGAGCGCAGGAGCTCTTTCACCGTGAGGTACGAGGTGTTCTTGCCGTAGGAGGTGGCCTGCGCCTCCATCATGAGCCAGCCGTGCGCCCGGTGGGAGTGGGTGAACTCCCAGAACAGGCGCGACTTGCCGACTCCGGGCTCGCCCGACACCGCGACGATCTGGCCGTGGCCCGCCGAGGCCCGCGCCATCGCCTGGTGCAGCATCTCCACCTCCGACTCGCGCCCCACGAAGGGCGTGAGCCCGCGTGCGGCGCTGGCCTCGAGGCGCGAGTGCACCTGCTCGGTGCGCACCAGCTCGAAGATCTCGACCGGCTCCGGCATCCCCTTCACCGGCACCGGCCCGAGAGGCTTGACCTCGATGTAGCCCTCGGCCAGGCGCAGGGTCTCGCGCGACACCAGGGTCGAACCGGGACGCGCGAGCTGCTCCATCCGCGCGGCCAGGTGCGTGGTCTGGCCGATGGCCGAGTAGTCCATGTGCAGGTCGCTGTCGATGGCCCGCACCACCACCTCGCCAGAGTTGAGCCCGACGCGGATCTGCACGTCCACGCCGCGCCCGCGGCGCAGCTCCTCGGCGTACCACCCCACCGTCTGCTGCATGCGAAGCGCGGCGTGACAGGCGCGCACCGCGTGGTCCTCGTGGGCGAGCGGCGCGCCGAACAGCGCCATGATGCCGTCGCCCTTGACCTGATTCACGGTGCCCTCGTAGCGGTGCACCGCCTCCATCATCCGCTCGAGCACCGGATCCAGCAGCCGGCGCGCCTCCTCCGGATCCTGGTCGGCCAGCAGCTCCATCGAGCCCTTGAGGTCCGCGAACAGGACCGTCACCTGCTTGCGCTCGCCCTCGAGGGCGTGGCGCGACGTCAGGATCTTCTCGGCGAGGTGCTTGGGGGTGTAGCCCTGGGGGGCGGGCTGGCGCTCGACCGGCTCGGGGGTGGCCGGGGAGCCGCAGGAGCCGCAGAACTTCTTGTCCGGGAGCAGCTCCGCGCCACAGCTCGCGCAGCTCGTGACGAGGCGGCCGCCGCACTCCTCACAGAACCGCACACCCTCACGGTTCTGGGACTGGCAGCGGGGACACCTCACCTCGGCCCTCCTCGGGGTCGGAGCGGTCCAGACGGATGGTCCTGCAAGAGTAGCCCGCGGGGGAGAGCGGGGTCAAGGCCCGCTCCCCCGGCGACGCGGGCGCTCCCGCGCGCGCGGCGCGGGCTCAGCGGGGCTCCTCGGGACCCAGGCGATAGCGGCGAACCTCGGCCTGGACGTCGCGCACCAGGTCGCCCTCCAGCTCGATCCGCACCTCGTGCCGCTCCACGTCCCACCGACGCACCGTCGAGAGCCAGCCGAAGATCCGGTGCGCCTCCGGCACGAGCCGGCGGCCGCGGTAGATCAGGGTGGTGCGCCCGGCGCCGTGGAGCTGGTCCTGGCGCTCCATCTCGCTGCCGCAGAGGCGCAGCACCTCCTCGCGAGTGGTCTTGCCGGGGGCGATGCGCTCGAGCACCTCGCTCGGCAGGATCACGCCCTGCTGCCGATCCCGCCCGCCGCCGCGCCACCCGCCGAGCTGGATGCGCGCGCCCATGACGTCGACCACGCGGACGAGGCCGCGCCCGAGCAGGGGGCCCATCGCCTGGCCCATCGCGAAGAGGAGCAGCGGCGCGGCCACCAGCAGCGCGGCCTGGGTGCGCGAGAAGAAGCCGAACTGGACGGCGAGGTGCTGCGGCGTGATGCCGTCCGAGCGGTCGAGGAAGAGCGAGACCAGCTCGGTCGACTCGAGCGTCTCGCTGAGGCGGCGGATCGACGTCGGCGGGTACACGTCGTCGATCTTCAGCCGATCGGACTGGGGAAACTGCACCACCAGCTCGGCCGGCGCGTCGGCCAGCCGCACCACGCGGTCGCGATGGGCGAAGTACATGGGGAACAGCGGCCGGTCCCGCACCTCGTGGAACCCGATCGCCACGCGGTAGTGGGCGCCGCGGACGAGGCGCTCCATCCAGCTCGCCTTGACCGGCCTGACAAGCCCGGCCGCGCTCAGGCCGAGCTCCATGAGCCAGCTCCGATCGGCGAGCCGGGAGGACCACGGGATGCGGATGAAGGTGGCGGGCGGGCTCAGGCCGAGCGGGCCGGTCTGCACGAAGGTGACGAAGGGCGCGCCGGTGGCCAGGGCCTCGACGGTCCCCGCGTCGGCCAGGTTGCGGGCCATCAGCTTCAGGTGGCCCTCGCCGGTGATCTCGAAGCCCTGGTCCACGACGTAGCGGGCCAGCGCCGCGTCGGGCTTCCGGTCGGGCGCGTCGTTGACGACCTCGCCCGGCCAGAGGAGATACACGTCCTGGGCGACGTCGGCCGCCTTCCGGTCCGGCGGGAGCAGCAGGCTGAACCCCACCACCACCGGCACCGGGCCCGGTCCCTCGCGGACGGTGGCGCGGACCATCAGCGGGCCGATGGTGAACGGCGGATCGGGACGCGAGGCGACGAAGAGCTGGGCCCCCGCGGGAGTGGGAGCCAGGATCAGCGCGACCAGGGAGAGCCAGCCGGGGAGCCTGCGCATGCGTGCTGGTCCGATCATACAGGTGGGACCCCGGCGGTGCCAGGCGCGGGCCGGTATGGTAGGCTCCCGCCATGAACGTCACCTCGATGCTGGCCGAGTTCGTCACCAAGAGCCGCCCGGAGGATTGCCCGGAGGCGGCGCTGCACGCCGCCCGCCGGGCCGTTCTGGACTGTCTCGGCGTGATGCTGGCGGGCTCGGTCGAGCCGGCGGCCCGTATCCTCCAGCGGGTGGCCCAGGCGGAGGGCGGCCTGCCGGTGGCCACGGTGGTGGGCACCGGCCGGCGCACCGGCGCGGTATGGGCGGCGCTCTGCAACGGCACCGCGGCCCACGCGCTCGACTTCGACGACACCAACTTCGCGCTGATGGGCCATCCCTCCGCGCCGGTGCTGTCGGCGGCCCTCGCGGCGGGCGAGCTGGCGCTCGCTGACGGCCGGGCGGTGCTGCACGCCTTCCTGCTGGGCTTCGAGGTGGAGACCACGCTGGCCGAGGTGATCAATCCCCCGCACTACGAGCACGGCTGGCACGCCACCTGTACGCTCGGGACCCTCGGCGCGGCGGCCGCGGCCGCGCGGCTCCTCGGGCTCGACGCGGCGCAGACGCGCCACGCGCTCGCGGTGGCCGCGTCGCAGTCCTCCGGGCTCAAGGAGAACTTCGGCACCATGACCAAGCCGTTCCACGCCGGGCACGCGGCGCGAAGCGGCGTGCTCTCCGCCCTCATGGCGCGCGAGGGGTGGACCGCGTCGGAGCACGCGATCGAGGGGCCGCAGGGCTTTCTCAGCGTGCTCGGCGCCGGCAAGCGGACGCTCGAGCCGCTCGGCACCCTGGGCGCGCCGTGGAAGATCCTCACCACCGGGGTGGCGGTGAAGCCCTATCCTTCCTGCGCGTGCACCCACTCCATCATCGACGGCGCGCTCGAGCTGCGTCGCGCGGAGGGCATCCGCGCGGACGACGTGGAGGAGCTGACGGTCGGCGTGTGCGCGGGCGTCCCCCGCATCCTCATCCACTCGCGGCCGCGCACCGGCCTCGAGGCGAAGTTCTCGGCCGAGTTCTCGGCCGCGGCCGCGCTCACCGAGGGCCGGGTCGGCATGGCCACCTTCCAGGACGATCGGGCGCAGGACCCCGCGATCCGCCGGCTGATGGAGCGCGTGCGCGTGGTGGTGGATCCGGACATCCCGGGCGACCTCGAGCGCCACATGTGGACCCGGCTCACGGTGCGCCTCAAGGACGGGCGGCGGGCCACCATCGGCCCGCGGCCGGTCCCCGGTCATCCCGCGAACCCGCTCACGCTCGACGCGCTCCGCGACAAGTTCCGCGAGTGCGCGGGGCTCGTGCTGCCCGCGGACCGGGTCGACTCGGTGGCCCAGATGGTCGAGTCCCTCGACACCTGCCCCGATCTGCGCAGCCTGACCGCGATCCTCGACCCCGCGCGCTGAGGTCGCGTCGCCTCACGCCGCGATCGGCCACGCCCGGCGCAGCCGACCGAGGGCCCAGACCACCACCAGCCCCATCGCGACCAGCAGCGTCGCGTTCAGCGCGCGGCCGTGAGGCGAGCCGACCCACGCCGACAGGAGCACGGACGCGGTGTTGTTCACCGCGTGGCAGATCATGGCCGGCACCACGCTGCCCGCGCGCTCGGCCACGAGCCCGAGGTAGACGCCGATGCCGGCGGCGAGCAGCCCGTGCACCCACTCGCCGTGGATGATGCCGAAGGCGATCGCGCTCACCAGGATGGCCGGGCCCGGGCTCCACGCCTGGCGCAGGCGCGTCAGCATGTAGCCCCGGAAGAACAGCTCCTCGCCGATCGGCGCGAGCACGCCGACGACGACGATCGCGAGCGCGAGCCCGAGCGGGGTGGTGGATCCCATCGTGCGCGTCATCCACTCGAGCGCGGGTCCGGTCCCCAGCCCCAGCAGGAGCACGAGGGACTCGAGCGCCTGACTGAGGGCGAGGATGCCCGCCACCATCACCAGGATCTCTCGCGCGGGCATCGCGCTCGGCACCAGGCGTAGCCACCAGCTCCGGGGTCGGCCCGCGGCGACGAGCGCGATGGCGATGAGGGTGAGCGAGGACGCGGGCACCGCGACCAGGAGCGCGGAGAGCCCGTCCCGGTCGAGGTCGACCGCGCCGGTTCTCCAGGTCAGGAGCGCGGTGACCGCGACGAGCTGGAGCCCGAACACCGAGACGAAGGCGACGCCGTAGACGAGGAGCGTGCCCCAGATCGCGCGCATCGGCGCCTCACGCCGACCGCCGGCCCGCGCGGCGCGGACGGCGGGTGGGTCAGGCTAGTGGTGGCAGGTCACGCACTCGAGCGGCGCGTTGCGTCGCTCGCTCTCGCTGCCCTTGGGCGCCCACACCGAGGGGATCGGGGCGTCCGCCGCGGTCTGCACCCCCTGCACGCCCTTGACGTTCGCGGTGCGGTGGCACTCCACGCACCAGCCCATCGTGAGCTTGCGCGGGGGCACGGGCATCCCGGCGAGATTCTGCAGATCGTTCAAGATGTGCTGCCCGGTCTCGGCGTGCACGCGCTCCATCGCCTCGATGCGACCGTGGCAGGTCTGGCACTGCACGCCCGCCTGCACGTGCTGCTTGTGGGTGAACTGGGCGTGCTCGGGGACCTTGAAGATGCGCACCCACGGGATGGGCTCCTGCCGCTCCCAGTAGCCGTGGATCTTCTTGACCTCGGGATTGCCCTCCGCGGCCACGATCTTGTGGCAGCCCATGCAGCGCTCCACCGACGGCACGCCCGCCGCGTTGCTCCGGCGCGCGCCGGCGTGGCAGTACTGGCAGGCGATCTGGTACGAGCCGGCGTGGATCACGTGGCTGAAGAAGATCGGCTGCACCGGCCCCTGGCGTGTGGTGGCCACCGGCAGCACCGACTTCGGATCGTAGGGCGGCTCGGCCAGCGTCCGGACGAATGCGAGGACCTCGCCGATCTGCACATCCGAGAGGTACGGCGTGAAGTTCGGCATGAGGGGCGAGAGGCCCACCGCCTGGCCGCCGTGCGCGATCAGGTTGTGCAGGAAGTGGTCGGGCAGCGCGTTCAGGATCCGCCCCTCGGTCAAGTTCTGGGGCTTGATCGGCAGGTTCTGCCCGGCGATGCCGTCGCCCTTGCCCTCCACGCCGTGGCAGTTCGCGCAGTACTGGTCGAAGGTGGCCTTGCCGCGGGCGATGATCCGGGGATCGGTCCCCCCGTGCCCGGCGGCGGCCTTCTCGCCGCCGTGAGTCGGCGCGGGGGCGGTGGCGGACTTGGCGGCGGAGATGGGAAACCCGATGAGGATGCCGATCAGCACGGCCGCGATGGCCGCACTACCGACGACAACGGAGCGAGGGACGCGCATGAGTTTCGGTCTGTCTCCTGGGAAAACCCCACCGAATATACTCAACCTGCGGCCGGAAGCATAGACGAAAAATCAGGCCCCGAGGTAGAGACGCTTGACCTCCGGGTCCTCCAGCAGCGCCCGCCCGGTCCCCTCGAGCCGGTTCCGGCCCAGCTCGAGCACGTAGGCGCGGTCGGCCACCGAGAGGGCCTTGGCCGCGTTCTGCTCCACCACCATGAGGGTGTAGCCGGCGTGCCGCATCTCGCCGAGCTTGTCGAAGATCAGCGAGACGAACTTCGGGGCCAGGCCGAGCGACGGCTCGTCGAGCATGATCAGCTTGGGGCTGGTCATGAGCGCGCGCCCGATCGCCACCATCTGCTGCTCGCCTCCCGACATGGTGCCGGCCTTCTGGCTCTGCCGCTCGGCCAGGATCGGGAAGAGAGCGTAGACGCGCTCGAGCGCGGCGCGGATACGGCCCCGGTCGCGCTCGATGTAGGCCCCCATCTCGAGGTTCTCCAGCACCGTCATCTGGGGAAACACGATGCGACCCTGGGGCACGTAGGCGAGTCCCCGCGGGAGCACCTGGTCGGGCCGGAGCCCGGTGATGTCCTGTCCGTCGAACCGCACCCGGCCGCTCTGCGGCCGCAGGAAGCCCACGATGGTCTTGAACGCGGTGGACTTCCCGGCCCCGTTGGGGCCGATGACGCTCACCATCTCGCCCGCGCGGACCTCGAGCGTCACGTCGTGGAGGATGGCCATCCTGCCGTAGCCCGCGGTCAGGCCCTCGGCGCGCAGGAGAACCGGACGCGTCTCGGGGCTCACGAGCGGCGCCGGGCGATGTAGAGGACGTGGGGATACGGCAGCACGTCGACCATCAGGTGACGGTGCACGTCGAAGCCCACGTCCTCCAGCAGAGCCTGCAGCTCCTCGGTGCCCCAGTAGCGGACCGGCGTCGCGGGGTCCATGACGCGGTCGAGCGCGTGGGTGAACCAGCGCTTGTAGGCCGGCTGCCGGTCCACGTCCTTGACGAGCAGCCGCCCGCCGTCCGGCAGGGTCTTGGCCACCTGGTCGAGGAGCGGGCGCACCGCCTCCTCCGGGATGTGGTGGACGATGTCGAGCATGTACGCGGCGTCGAACCGCTCGCCGCCCCGGAAGTCCATCACGTCGCCCACCTCGTAGCGCACGTTGGCGAGCCCGAGGCGGCCCGCGGCGGCCCGGGCCATCGCGATCCGGCGCGGGTTGCGGTCGAAGCCCTCCACGGTGAGCTCGGGGTGCACGCTCGCGTAGTACAGCGAGAAGAGCCCGAAGCCGCAGCCCAGGTCGAGCACGCGCCCACGGGCGGGCAGGTACTGGCCGATCTCGTCGAGGAAGCGCTGGCGCAGGATCCAGAAGCGCCCCCAGCAGTAGGCGCGCACCACCGGATCGTCGTAGGCCCGGATGATGCTACGAATCGCTTCGCTTCGCATAGATCCGGTATCCCGCGCCGGTGACGGCCTGGGTGAACGAGCGATCGAGCGTCTGGGCGAGCTCGGGGAAGGCGGCCAGGCGCGCGTAGCCGGGCTCGGGCCAGCTCTCCTCGAGGACCACGATCGCGGCGGGGCGGCCCCGCTCGAGCCCGGCCACCAGCTCGGCGCGCAGGGCCTGGACGCGCGGGTCGGCCACGTCGTGGAAGAAGTGAAAGTCGTAGATGAAGCGCGTGGGCTGTCGGATCCCGAGCCGCAGCAGGGCGTGGATGCCGCCGGACGTGGTGTCCATCACCTGCACGGTGGCGCCCGCCGGGGCGAGCGGCTCCAGATCGCGCGTGATGGCGGCCACCCGGCGGGCCTTCTCGGCGATCCACGGCACATCGAGGGCCTCCACGCCCTTGGCCCCGAGCACGATCGCGAGGAGCGCCCAGGCCGCCAGCGCGAGGGGACGGCGGGCGCCGAAGAGATCGAGCGCGCGCGGCCAGTCGGCCGGTCGCCACGCGACCACCGCGGCCGGCGCGAGCGCGCAGCAGAACACGACGAGGGGATAGAGCTGGTACTCCCACCCCTTGCCCTGGGCCACGAAGTGGACGAGCCCGTACAGGACGCCCAGCATCGCCAGGCCCTTGCGCGCGGGCTCGCGCGGCGGCGGCGCGATGAGCGCCAGCACGACGAGGACCGCGAAGAGCCCGGCCAGCGGGTGACCGAAGGCATGCCACCCAATCGCCTGCCAGGCCCCGACCCGGCCCACGCGACTGTAGAGCGGCACGACGTAGCCGGTGAAGATGTCGAGGAACGGCCCGAGGCCGCCTCGCCAGGCCAGCCAGGCGAACACCGCGCCCGGGGCGAGCAGGCCGCCCGCGATCACCAGACCGGCCGCGCGCCGCGCGGACATCGCCCAGGAGCGATCGCGCGCCGCGACGACCGCGCAGAGCGTCCAGAAGAGCGCCGCGTGGGGCTTGACCGTCATGCCCATCCCGAGCGCGAGCCCGCCCCAGAGGAGCGCCCCGGCCGCGCCCTGCTCGGTGCCGCGCGCGACGCCCCAGGCTCCGAGCAGGAGAAACAGGCAGAGCAGGAAGTCGCGCTGGCCCGCGTGCCAGGCGCCGCCGCTCAGATGGTAGAGCGCGAAGAGGAGCGCGCCGCCCACCGGCCCCCAGCCGTGGTCGATGCGGCGGCAGTACACGACGAGCAGGCCGCACGTCGCGGCGAGCCAGGCCAGATCGAACAGCCGCCAGGCCAGGTCGCCCGCGCCGGCGACGCGCAGCACGGCCAGGTGGAGCAGGTAGACCCCGGGGAGGTTCATGTCGAAGGCGTCCCGGTAGGGCACCGCGCCCTGGTCGATCAGCCAGGCGATGTAGTGCATCAGCGGCGCGTCGTGGATGAGGGGCCAGCCGCGCGAGCCCCACGCCAGGTACGCGAGCAGGATCCCGCTAGCGACCGAAATAAGCCTCAACGACCCGCTCGTCGGCCTGGATGACGCCGGGCGCCCCCTCGGCCAGCTTCTCGCCGTGATCCAGCACGAACACCGTCTCGCAGAGCCCCATCACCACCTTCATGTCGTGCTCGACCAGCAGCACGGTCTTTCCCTGGTCGCGCAGGCGACGGACCGCGTCGAGCAGCTCGTTGAGCAGGGTCCGGTTGACGCCCGCGGCCGGCTCGTCGAGCAGGATCAGCTCCGGATCGGTCATGAGCACCCGGATGAATTCCACGAGCTTCTGCTGGCCGTAGGAGAGATTGCCCGCGAACTCGTCGGCGAGGCGCTCGAGCTTGACCAGCGCGAGCAGCTCCTGGGCGCGCCGGCGAGCCTCCGCGTACCCGGAGGTGGTCACCACCAGCAGGTTCTCCATGGCGGTCAGCTCGGGAAAGACCCGGATCACCTGGAAGGTGCGCCCCACCCCGAGGTGGAAGATCTGGTGCGGCTTCAGTCGATCGACGCGGCGCCCCTTGAGGAGGATCTCGCCCTCGTCGACGTGGTCGACCCCGGTGATGCAGTTGAAAAGGGTGGTCTTGCCCGAGCCGTTGGGGCCGATGAGCCCGTAGATGCGCCCGGGCTCGAGCGCGAGCGACACCCCGTTGACCGCGGCGACGCCGCCGAAGCGCTTGACCGCCGAGCGGACCTCCAGGATCGGGGGCAGGATGGCAGCCACGGCCGGCTAGATGGTGCGGGGGAGGTTGTACTTCTGCTGGAGCACGCCGAGGATCCCGCGCGGCATCATGAGCACGACCGCCACGATGATCGCGCCGAAGAGGAGCTGGTGGAGGTAGACGAAGCGGGCCCACACCGCCTCCTGGAACACGAACAGCACCACTGCCCCCAGCACCGGGCCCCAGATCGTGCCCTTCCCGCCGAAGAGCGCCATCACGATCATGGTGATGGTCATGATCAGGGGGAAGACCGAGATCGGCTCGATGTAGCCCTGGTCGCGCGCGGACAGCCCGCCCACGATGCCCGGCCCGATCGCGGAGAGCGTGAAGGCGTAGAGCTTGTAGCGGAGGGTGTCGATGCCCATCGCCTCCGCGGCCACCTCGTCCTCGCGGATGGTCATCAGCCGGAGCCCGAAGCGTGAGGTGACGATCGCGTAGGTCACCGCGGTCACCGCCGCCGCCACCAGGCCCATCGCGTAGTAGATGGATCGGCTCGCGTCGAGCGTGGGCAGGGAGAGCCCGTTGCCGCCGCCGGTGAGCCCCTCGTAGTACGACACGATCACCCGCATCACCTCGTTGAGGCCCAGCATCGCGATCGCGAAGTAGGGCCCCTTGAGCCGCAGGCACGGCCACCCGATGATCAGGGCCAGCACCGCGCCCGCGAGGCCGCCGCCCAGACAGGCCGCCGGCCAGGGCAGCCCCGCCTTCACGACCAGGAGGCTCGAGGCGTAGGCGCCGGTGCCGAAGAAGACCACGTGGCCGAAGGAGACGTAGCCGGTCAGCCCCGAGATCAGGTTCCAGGACTGGGCGAGCGCGATCCACATGAAGAGCTGGAGCCCGACCCGCAGGCCGTAGCCGGTGGCCTCGAGCGGGTAGAGCGCCAGTCCCACCGCCAGCAGCAGCAGCGCGGCCGGGAACCAGCGCCTCACACCCGCCCCTTGAGCAGGCCGGTGGGCCGGATCAGCAGCACCAGCACCAGCAGGACGTAGGCCACCGCCTCGTTGACCTGGGCGGTGAGGAACAGCGACGAGAGCTGCTCGACCAGCCCGAGCAGCAGGCCGCCCAGGAGGGCGCCGGGGTAGTTGCCCGCGCCCCCCAGCACGATGACCAGGAACGACTTGAAGGTGTAGACCTGGCCCATCTCGGGCTGGATCGCCACCATCACCGCGACCAGGGATCCGCCCGCCGCGGCCAGGGCCGAGCCGAGGCCGAACGCGAGCAGGTGGATGCGCTGCACGTCGATCCCGCACACCTGGGCGACCTCGCGGCTCTGGGAGACCGCTCGAATGGCCTTGCCCAGACGGGTGAGCCGCAGGAACACGAACGAGGCCACCGTGATCGCGACCGCGAAGGCGCACGCGGCGAGCCGGGGCTTCGAGAGCGCGAAGGGGCCGACCACGAAGGACCCGGTCAGGTACTCCACCGAGCGCAGATCGGAGGTGAACGCGAGCTGGGCCAGGTTGACCAGCGCGATCGACACCCCGAAGGTCAGCAAGAGCGAGGAGAGCTCGGGCGCGTCCACCACCCGGCGCACCAGAAAGCGCTGGAGCCCGAGCCCGACCAGGAAGAGCAGCGGCATCGACAGGAGGATCGAGAGATACGGGTTGAGGCCGAAGCGCTGGAAGAGCCAGAAGGTGGTGTAGGCCCCCAGCATCATGAGCGGCCCGTGGGCCACGTTGAGCACCCGCATGACCCCGAAGATCAGGCCGAGGCCCAGGGCCACCATCGCGTAGATGGAGCCGGCCAGGAGGCCGGAGATGACCACCTGACCGACCATGGCGGGCGTGATCAGGACGCCCACGGG
>DATJIR010000131.1:0-4164 GCA_035493135.1 Verrucomicrobiia bacterium | reverse complement strand
CGACGGGGGCTACATGGTGATCACGCAGTGCGACGACCTGGCCACCCGGCGCAAGCGCTGCGAGGTGGTCGGGGTGCGGATCGCCAACGAGATCGGCTACCCCGAGTACCGAGAGCTGCAGCTGCACCCGCGCGACGTCGGCGCGGCCATGCTCTCGTTCTCCTGGCAGGAGGGAGCGCGGACGCCGGGCGGACCCTGGCATCCCGCCGCATTCGACGGTGCCCATCCCGTCAAGCGCTCGAGCCTGATCCGGGCCATGACCGCCGCCGAGCTGCAGAGCGAGGACCCGGACCGCCTCGCGCGCCGCTGGAGCGACGTCATCGAACGCCCGGTCGAGATGCGAGACGGGCAGCGGACGATCGCCCTCGATGACGCGACGCTTCGCTTCACCGAGGCCAGCGACGGCCGCGGCGAGGGGCTGGCCGGCCTCGACCTCGACTGCTCGGATCCGGGTCGCCGCGGCCTCGTCCTGATCTGCGGGATCCGCTTCCGCCTGATCGCGTCGTAAGACGTTCGATTTCACACGCACCGGATGAGCTCTATCGGCTTGCCCGAGATGCCTCGACGCGCCTTCATGGCGACCATCGCGGGCGGCCTCCTCGCCGCGGCGCTCGCCGCCGAGGCGCAGCAAGCGGACAGGGTCTATCGCATAGGCTCTGGGGCAATTGTCCACGGGCTACGGGACCTCGGCTACGTGGACGGTCGGAACATCCGGATCGAGCACCTGTCGTCGGAGGGACGGTACGAGAGACTCCCGGCCCTGGCGGCCAACCTGGTCCGGCTCCAGGTCGACATCATCGTGGCGCCCGCCGCGCAGAACGTCCTGGCCGCCACGCAGGCCACCCGGACGATCCCGATCGTCATGGTCAGCGTCGGCGACCCGGTGGGCAACGGGCTCCGCCAGTCTCACTACGGGCCGTCCGCCCGAGAGAGCTTTCGAGGCGGCGCGGCCTACGTGGACAAGATTCTCAAGGGGACCAAGCCCGGCGACCTTCCCATCGAGCAGCCGACCGCCAGAACCCTCGGCCTGACGATCCCGCAGTCGCTCCTGCTGCGGGCGGATCAGGTGATCGAGTAGGCGGTCAGCCACCCGCCTCTCGATCGCCACCGCGAACCCGTTGCCCGGACGGGCAGGCTCCCGTTCGGGCGCCGGTGTCCGGTCGACACCGGACGCGGGCCCTGTCAACAGGTGGATGGTCCCTCGTCGGCACTCCGACCTCGCCGCCATGAATCCACGTAGTTAGCGGAGCGCTCCCGGTGGCAAGGATGTTGCCGCGTGGAAGCCGCGATGCGGCGCCCCGGACGACACCTCGCGCGGACGATCGGCGGGCTCGCCCTCGCCGCCGGCGTCCTGCTCGCCGGCTGCAGCGGCCCGGATGCCCGGGTGCGGGGCGCGATCCAGTCCGGCGACGACGCGGCCCGCCAGCACGCCCTGCGCGAGGCGCTCAACCATTACCGCACCGCGGCGGTGGCGGAGCCGGCCTCGCTCGAGGCCCAGACGCGACGCGGCGCGATGGCCGAGGCCCTCGGCGAGTTCGACGAGGCGCTCGAGGCCTACGGCCGGGCGGCCCGCACCGAGCCCTCGGCGCTGACCTACTACCGGGCCGGCGCGATGGCCGAGCGCATGGGCAACCACGGGCTGGCGGGCGACTACCTGACCGCGAGCTTGGGCGCGCCCCCCACCCGCTCCGAGCGGGTGGCCCAGACCGGCCAGCGCGCAGCCGAGGGCCTGTCGTCCACGCTCGCCGGCTCGCGGCTCTCGCGCATGCTGCCCGACTGGCTGTTTCGCTCGCTCGCGGTGAGTCGCCTGCTCCTGAGTCACGCCGCGCTCGATCGTGACATGGTCGCGGGCACACTCTTCACCTCGCGGCTCGAGGCCGGTGAGACGGACCGCGCGCTGGAGCTGGCGCGGGCCCGCGGCTGGGTGCGGGCCGGCGCCGACTACTGCGTCGGGGCCCAGGGTGACGCGGCCGAGACGCGCGCGCTGGTCGGGATGCTGGCCGCGCCCGAGCAGACCGACTGCCTCCTGCCGCTGGGCCGCCGCCTGACCGACGGCGGCCTCGTGCGCCTCTCGCGGCTCGTGCTGCTGGACCGGAGCCGTCACTCGGCCGACCCGCGGGTGCGCCGCGAG
This sequence comes from Verrucomicrobiia bacterium, assembly GCA_035493135.1. Classification (GTDB taxonomy): domain Bacteria; phylum Methylomirabilota; class Methylomirabilia; order Rokubacteriales; family CSP1-6; genus CAMLFJ01. The sequence continues at coordinate 2,033 of DATJIR010000131.1, read as the reverse complement.
GCGCTGGCCTTCCTGCGCGAGCGGCTACCCGCCCGCGACGTGCCCAAGGTCGCCGAGTCGCTGAACATCGCCGCCTACAACCTGCAGCACCGCTTCGGTGATCCGGGCGACGCGGCGGCGGTGTTCCAGCGCGCCATCGCGGCGGACCCGGAGTTCTCGTGGCCCCACGCCAACCTCGGCCGCCTCTACATGGACATGGACGAGCCCGAACTGGGCCTCGAGTGGCTGCAGACCGCGGTCCGGCTCGACCCCAATCACTTCCGTGCGTGGGTGAACCTGGGCCTGGCCCTCTACTCGCTGCGGCGATACGACGAGGCGGTGCCCGCCTACCGGGCCGCGCTCGGCATCAATCCGAACGACGCCTTCGTCCACGCGTACCTCGGCCGCAGCCTGCTGAGCCTGGGCCAAGACGGCGAGGGGGTGCGCGAGCTGCAGACCGCGGTGCGGCTCGATCCGAGCCTCACCGAGGAGCGGGACCTCCTCGGCCGGCGCGTGGCCGCCGACCCGAGCGCCTTCCAGCCGGACTGACGAGCGCGCTGACCGGGGTCCGCCCGATGATCGAGCGCTACCCACTCGAGGACGCCGCGCGGAGGTACAATCAGATGATCAGCGGGAGAGCGCGGTTTCGCGTGGTACTGACCATGGCCCGGTGAGCCTCGCTCCGGGCGCGCTCTCCATCCGGGCCTTGTGTCCGGGGCTTCCGATCTGCTACAAGATCCCCGAGACGACGCACGACGCCCCATGCGCCCCGATTCCGGCGCCGCCCCCCGCCTCCCGGCGTACCGCGCCCTCGCCGTCACCGTCGTCACCCTCGCGCTGGCCTACGGGGTCTGGTACGCCTACAGCCTCTTCCTCGTGGCCCTTCTCCGGGAGTTCGGCTGGAGCCGCTCGGTCCTCGCGGGCGCGTTCTCGGTCTTCACCCTGGTGAGCGGTGGGGCGGGCCCGGTGCTGGGCGCGCTCGCCGACCGGTTCGGCCCGCGCCGGCTCATCCTGATCGGCGGCGTGCTGCTCGCGGCGTCGCTCTGGGCCGACAGCCTCGTCACCCGCGCCTGGCACCTCTACCTGGCATTTGGCTTCCTCACCGCGGTCGGGGTGGCGACCGCCGGCTGGACTCCCGCGGTGGTGATGGTGCAGCGGCAATGGAGCGCGCGGCTCGGGCTGGCCCTCGGCATCGCGGGCTCCGGGGTGGGCCTCGGCATCTTCCTGGTCGTCCCTCTCTGCCAGGCGCTCATCGAGGCCTTCGGCTGGCGCTGGGCCTTCCGGGGGCTCGGCGTGCTCGCCCTCCTCTGGATCGTGCCGGCGACCGCGCTCTTCGTTCGTGACGTGGCGCCGGCGCCGCGGCCGGCCGCGCCTGCCCCGGGCAGCGCGCTCGAGACGGGCGGGCAGTCGCTCGAGCGCGCGCTCGCCAGCCCGTCGTTCCGGCTCATCGGGCTCGCGGTCTTCCTCGGCAGCATCTGTAGCCAGACCCTCCACGTGCACCAGGCCGCGTTCCTCGTCGACCACGGTCTCCCCGCGATGACCGCGGCGTCGGTGATCAGCGTGGTGGGAGCGGCCAGCATCCTGGGCAAGACCGGCGGCGGCTTCGTCTCGGACCTCTTCCCGCGCGAGGCGGTCTACGCCCTCGGGATGGTCGGGATGATCGGGGGCGTCGGCGTGCTGTGGATGGTCGCGGCGGCGCCGTCCGCCTGGCTCGCGATGGGCTACGGGGTGCTGTTCGGGATCGGCTACTCGGTCACCGCCTTCGTGGTGCCGGCCATGATGAGCGATCGATTCCGCGGACCGCACTTCGGGGCGATCTTCGGGGCGACCCAGGTGGCGAGCGCGCTCGGCAGCGCGCTGGGCGCGTGGCTGGCCGGGCGGATCTTCGACGCGACCGGGAGCTACGCGATCGCGTTCTCCATCGCGGCGGGGGCGGCGGCCGTGGCCGCGCTGTCGGTGTGGGCCAGCCGCGTCCCGCCGCCGCAGAGCGGCTAGGGGCTCTCGCCGCGCCCCGGCGCCGGAGCGTCCGCGTCGCCGGTCGGGGGCTGGAGCGG
>DATJIR010000130.1:0-25401 GCA_035493135.1 Verrucomicrobiia bacterium | reverse complement strand
GAGTCCGAGGCGACGGCAGGACTCGTGGGGCAGACGTTCAGGCCGAGCGAGCAGGCCTGCCTGAACTGCCATGGCGAGAAGTATCGCGGCATGCTCGCGCGGTGGGCGGACACCCTCGGAAAGATGCGGGAGGTGGTCGCTGCGAAGCTGGCGGCGGCGCAGGCGGCGCTGCCTCCGGCAGACGCGGGCGACGGGGCCAAGGCTGGACCCACCAAGGCTGGACCCACCAAGGCTGGGCCCACCAAGGCTGGGCCCAAGGATGCCAAGGTCGCGCGGGCCCGGGGCCTGGTCAACGACGCGGAGTACAACGTGCAGTTCGTGACGCTGGGCCATGGGGTGCACAATGTCTTCTACGCGGCGGATCTCCTCAAGCTGTCGAGCGCATGGCTGGACGAGGCGCTGGCACTCCTGGGGAAGCCGCCGGTCAAGGGCGACGAGGCGCTGGTCCGGGGCGGCTACTGCGCGGTGCTCTGCCACCAGGTGGCGCGGGTGAAGCAGCCCGAGACGGTGACGTTCGGGAAGCAGAGGATCCCCCACGTCCGGCACGTCACCGAGTTCGGCGCCGTGTGCACCGCCTGCCACTCGGCGGAGGTGCACAAGGCGGTCACCGCGAAGCCGGCCACGTGCACCGGGTGTCACCACAGCCCCCAGAACGAGCGCTGCGAGTCGTGCCACCGCGCCCAGAGCGCCCTCTACCGGGGGCAGGTGAGCCCCCTGGGCGTCAAGGTGGAGCCCAACGTGATGGCCGAGGCGGTGGGCTGCACCGGCTGCCACGACTGGTCGCACAAGCACTCCCGTCAGGCGGTGGGCCAGAGGTGCGTCGGCTGTCACGACGCCGCCTACACCAGCTTCGTGGGAGAGTGGACGGCCGGGCTCGACAAGCAGGTGGCCGGCGCCCGGGACGCCCTGCGGAGAGCCGAGACCGCCCTCGCCGGTGAGCGGCGGGCCGGACGCCGGGCTCCCGACGCCGAGGCGCTCGTGCGGCAGGCCGGGGAGGCCCTCACCCTGGTCCAGAAGGCGCGCGGCGCCCACAACCCGGCCGGCGCCGAGTCGATCCTCGAGGCGGTCCGGGCAAGAGCCGACGCGGCCGCCGGCCAGACCCGCCAGAAATAGGCCGACCCGGGCCCTGCCCCCCAGAAGAATAGTCCAAATGGACTATTGCCTCGGAGGGCATCGGTCCTCCACACTCGGCGCGAACTTGGGTCGTCTCGACGTGTGCCACCGTGACGGGCGCTGCGTGCTCTCGACGGACTGACAGGAGCGATGCCATGACCCGCAGGCTTTGGCGGTTGCTCGGAGTGATCGGGGGAGCCGCGGTCGTCCTGTCCGCCGGCTTCGTCCTCGGCCTTCCCTTCGCGTCCCGGGCCCAGCAGCCCGCCCAGCCCGCGGCCACCGCGGCGATGCCGCCCGGCGACAACTACGTCGGCGCGGAGACCTGCAAGGGCTGCCACGAGGAAGCGTTCAACAAGTTCTCGCACACCCGGATGGGGCGCATCTTCCTCAAGCAGGCGCGCAACCCGCAGGAGGCCAATGCCTGCGAGAGCTGCCACGGGCCCGGCAAGGACCACGTGGACGCGGGCGGCGGCAAGGGCAAGGGAGGCCTCATCACCTTCGCGAAGAACGACCCCACGCCGGTGGAGAAGCGGAACGCGGTGTGCCTGTCATGCCACACCAAGGGCGCCCGCCTCTTCTGGCAGGGGAGCGCGCACGAGTCGCGGGACGTGGCCTGCACGAACTGCCACAAGGTCATGGAGGACGTCTCCCCGCGGGCCCAGCTCGCCAAGGAGACCGTGATCGAGACCTGCGGCAGCTGCCACATCCAGAAGCGGGCCCAGACGATGCGGACCTCGCACATGCCGCTCCGCGAGGGCAAGATGACCTGCACCTCGTGCCACAACCCGCACGGGACGGTGACGCCGTCGCTTCTCAATGAGCCGTCGCTCAACGACACGTGCTTCAGGTGCCACGCGGAGAAGCGGGGCCCCTTCCTGTGGAATCACCCCCCGCAGATCGAGAGCTGCGCCAACTGCCATGACCCCCACGGCTCCAATCACGAGAACATGCTGAAGACGGCCAAGCCGCGGCTCTGCCAGCAGTGTCACGTCCCCACGCAGCACCCGACCAGGCCCTACGGCCGGGACGCGGCCTCGCAGAAGTTCATGCTGGGGCAGTCGTGCCTGACCTGTCACGTGAACATCCACGGCTCCAACCATCCGGCCGGCTTCGCCTTCACACGCTAGGGGGCTGCCATGCGAACGACGCGAACGGCTTGGCTGGCCCTCACGGTCCTGGCGGTGCTCGTGGCCCCGGGAGTCTCCTCGGCCCAGACCGCCGAGAATACCTCGCCTCCGATCGAGGTCGGCGGCTTCAGGCTCGAGGGCTACGGGGAGGCCGGGGTCCGGTTCTTCGGCGAGCGCCCCACCCAGAAGGAGAGCGCGAAGTTCGAGGAGTACCGCGACATCAACCAGGGGCTCTACCTGCAGGGCCTGTGGCTGCGGTTCTTCACGCCCGACGAGAAGTACTCGGGCGTGATCAGCGGCCGGCAGTGGGGCCTGCAGGATCAGGAGTACCACCTGAGCTTCGAGCGGACGGGCCGCTGGGAGGCGGGCTTCGACTGGGATCAGATGCGGCACATCTTCTCGACCAACGGGAAGACGCTCCTGAACGAGACCAGCCGCGGGGTCTTCGCGCTGCCGAATCCACGCCCCCTGATCAGCAACCCCGACACCTACAACAACGCGCGGGGCATCGACGAGATCAGCGTGCGCTGGGACACCGCGCACCTGTACTTCAAGCTCGCGGCGTCCGACAACGTCGACCTGTTCGCCGAATATACCCGCACCCGCAAGGATGGTGAGAAGCCCTTCGGCATGGCGTTCGGCAGCCCGGGCGGCAACGCGCTCGAGGTCCTGCAGCCGATCGAGCAGACCATCCACGATTTCAGGCTGCGCGCGACCTGGGCCACCGAGCGGTGGCAGCTCCAGGCCGCCTACGTGATGTCGGTGTTCGTCAACGACCTCAACTACGTGCGGGCCGACAACCCCTGTCAGCCGGCCGCGGCGCCCTTCGCGCCTTGCGCGGCCGGCGACGTCGGCACCACCAAGCAGTTCGGGACCGTGTCGCTGGCGCCCAACAACATGGCCCACACCTTCAGCCTGCAGGGTGGGGTCAACCTGCCGATGCGCACCCGCATCAGCAGCAACTTCACGTACGGCCTGCGGCTGCAGAACGACGACTTCCTGCCCCAGACCACCACGAACGGCCTTCCTGCGACGACACCGAGCCTGGCCTTGCCGCAGAAGAGCCTGAACGGGAATGTCCAGACCATTCTCTTCAACCTGAACGCGACGAGCCGGCCGCTCCCCATTCCGGTGACGTTCACCGCCAAGTACCGACTGTACGACCTCATCGACAACAGTGACGTCGTGAGGTTCTCCGACTTCATCATCAACGATCAGAATGCCATCACCCGAGGGCCTCACTTCTCCCAGCGATTCAGCTACATGCGCCAGAATGCGGACGTGGACGGGCGCTGGCAGGTCGCACGGCCGCTGGCCCTCACGCTGGGCACCGGATGGGAGCGGTGGGACCGGAGTGATACCCGAGAGGTACCGACCAGCGACGAGTTCTTCGCCAAGGCCGCGCTGGACGCGACGCCCACCGACTGGTTGCAGATCCGTGCCACCTATCTGCCGTCCATGCGCCGGATCGACCGCTATCGCACGTTCGCCCTGGCCGCGGTGGAGCAGGACGCGGCACCCGGCGAGCCGGGACAGTCGTACCTGCTCCGCAAGTACGACGAGGGCGACCGGGACCGGCAGCGCGTCGACCTCATGGTGCAGATCACTCCGACCGAGACGCTGACGATCACGCCGACGGCGAGCTACCGGTTCGACAACTACATCGCGTCGGGCCTGAGCCACGACTCCAGCGGCCGGGGCCAGAGTGGGGCCATGCTCGGCCTCCAACAGGCGGTCAGCTGGTCGGCCGGGGTGGACGTGAACTGGGCCCCCACGGACCGGCTTTCCTTCGCCGCCGGCTACGTGCACGAGTCCAACTTCCAGAAGCAGCGCTCCCGGAACCGGAACCCCGACGATCCCGCCCTCGACTGGGTCTCGGACAACACCGACACCATCGACACCTACCACGCGTCCATGACGACGCGGCTGATCCCGGGCAAGCTCGACCTCAAGTTCGCCGGCAACTACTCCTATGCCCTGGGTCGCACCGAGACCTGGAACCCCAACGCGAACGGCAGCACCGTCTACAACGCGGTCGCGAACACCAACCAGGTCGCCAGGCCCTGGCCCGCCTTTGAGGACAGCCTCCTGCGGCTCGAGGCCTCCCTCCGGTGGCACTTCGCGCAGGCCTGGACCGCGAGCTTCAACTACGCCTACGAGGCCTTCCGCAAGCACGACTTTCGGACCGATACCATCAATCCCTTCGTCCCGAACGATTCCGCGGTTTACCTCGGCAACGACGTGAAGAACTACGAGGCGCATATCTTCGGGGTGACGCTCGGCTACCGGTTCTAGCCGCGGGAGTTCCGTCCCTGAGTCGCATCAAGGAGATCAAGCGCCGCCTCGAAGCCACGGTCGAGGCGATCGAGGCCCTGGACGCGGGCCTGGCGGCCGGCCGCCTCGACCACGATGAGCACCACCGGCGGCAGGCCGAGCAAGAGCGCGAGGCTGGCCGCCTCCTCGTGAGCCTCCGGCGGGCCCAGCGCGAAGCCGGAGGGCAGCGGGCGGAGCCGGCGGCGCCGACGGCGCCGACGGCGGAGAGAAACGGATGGCTCCGCAGCCCGCCGATGATCGTGGCGATCGGGGTGCTCCTGCTCGTGGCCGGTGTCGGGGCTGGCATGGTCGGCGTTCGATGGCTCGGCGGGCGCCAGGAGGCCGGCACGCCGATCACCGGGCGAGTTCCATCCGCAGGCGGGCCGTCGGTCCTCATGGGCGACATCGAGCTCCGAGCCCTCCGGCAGGCCGCCGGGCGAGAGGATGCGTCGATCCCGAGCCTGCTCCAGCTCGCGCACGGGGCGTTGGATCAGGGCCGCCTCGCCGAGGCCCGCGACGTCTACGGACGGGTGCTGGCCCGCGAACCCCGAAATGCCGAGGCGATCACCCACCTGGGCGCCGTCGCGTACCAGGAAGGGCGCGTCGACGAGGCGCTGGCGAAGGTGGAGGAGGCGCTCCGGATCGATCCCGGCTACATCCACGCCCACTGGGATCGGACGCAGTACCTCTTCTACGGCAAGCGGGATTTCCCCGGGGTCGTCAAGGCGGGAGAGGCGTTCCTGCGAGTTCTCCCCCAGGGAGCGGACGCCGACAACGTGCGCCGGCTGATGGCCGAAGCTCAAGCCCAGACCGCCAAGCCCCGGAGCAACTAGCCTGGGGCGTGAAGTCCTCACCCTGTGGCGTCGGCGGGCCACCGTGGCCGGCTTCTGTTCGACAGAGCCGAAGTAACACCGCGACGTTCAATCGCTTTCGCCCCTGCTCGCGCGGCATTCGGCTTGCATCGCTCCGTTCGAAGAGGTGACGGCGATGGACTGGCCGATCGCGTACGGCGGCGACCTCCGGGAGCTGGCTGATGGTGCGGCGGCCGCCTACTGGTGGTGGCCGCTCCTGGCTTGGGTAGTTGGCGTCGTGGCCCTGCTCGTGGTTGCCGTGCTGGTCACCGGCCGGCCCGTGCACCGCCGCTTCTGGTGCGAGCAGGCGGGTCGAGAGGTCGACGTGGAGTTCGAGGAGGACGGACTCCCCGGGTACCGGCGATTCGTCGCGGTGGTGAGCTGCAGTGCCTTCGGGCCGTCGACGGACGTGCGGTGCCGCCGCTCATGCCTCGATCGTGATGTCGCCGGTCTCGAGGGCCGGAAGCCATCGTGAGGGTCTCGACCGCCCTTCTCGTGCTGATCGCGCTCTCCGGCCTTCTGGTCGGAGCTTACGCGCAGACGACGCTACCGCCCGGTCACCCGCCGACGGGAAAGGGTGAGCCCACCCCGCCGATTCCCGGCCCCCCGCCCGGCAGTGGAAGCGGCAGCCAGGGCCTCACCTGGACGGCGCCGTCGGGCTGGACCAAGGAGACGCCCTCGTCTCCGATGCGTCGTGCCCAGTATCGCGTGCCGGGGCCGGGTGGCCCCGGGGAGTGCGTGGTCTTCTATTTCGGGCCGGGGCAGGGGGGCGACGCGAAGGCGAACGCGGCTCGCTGGGCCGGTCAATTCCGGCGACCGGACGGCAGTCCGGTGGGTGATGGCTATACGATGAAGGAGACGAGGGTGGGCGACCTCTCCGTCCTCGTGGTCGAGGTCACGGGCACGTACGTGGGCGGGATGGGCGGTGGGCCCGTCGGCCCGGAGCGCCCGAGCTACATGCTACTCGGCGCCATCGCCGACGGACCCGACGCCAAGTGGTTCTTCAGGGCCATCGGTCCCCGGGCAACCCTCGAAGCCCAGCGGCCGGCCTTCGACCGCATGATCCGGTCGCTGAAGAGAGGGCAGAATACCAGCTAGCGGCGACCCGCTTCGCGGCCGGCGGTGGTACGGTCGCGCCATGGCGACGAAGGCCAGAGGCAAGCGTGGGCCGGCGCCCGCGAAGGCAGAAGACCCGCTCGGCGGGTCGGCGCACTTCGGTCTCCTCCCTGCCGCCGAGCGGCGACGGCTTCTCGGGCACAGCACCGAGCGCGTCCTTCGGGAAGGGGAGGTTCTGTTCACGGCCGGAGAGCCGTGCCGGGGCCTGTACCTCCTGGTGGAAGGTCAAGTCGAGATGCGTCAGCTCTCGCCCCGCGGGCGAGAGCAGGTGCTCCACTCGGAGGGGCCCGGCGCAACCCTCGGCGAGGCGCCCCTGTTCGATCGGGGAGGATACGTGGCTACCGCGATCGCCACCGCGCCCACGCGAGCCCTCTTCATTCCCGGGCCAGCGGTGATCGCCTTGTTCCGAAGGTACCCGGCGGTGGCCCTGTCGCTGCTCGAGACCATGGCGCGTCGCGTCCGGCGCTTCGCGGACCTGGCGGAAAGCCTCACGTTCCGTCCGGTGCACGAGCGGCTGGCGCACTACATCGTCAGGGCCGCCGGCGGATCCGGGCACCGGGTCCCGGCCGGGCTCACGGTGGATCTCGCCCTGACCCAGGAGCAGCTTGCGGCCCGCGTCGGCACCGTTCGTGAGCTGGTGGCGCGCGCCTTGTCGCAGCTCGAGAAGAGCGGGGTGATCGCGCGCGATCGCTCGCGCATCACGATCCGGGACCCGGTGGCGCTGGCCCGCCTCGCTCGCGGCGCCGAAGAGCCGACCGGCGACCGCGGCGCTGTGATGTAAGTCATAGATTCGATCAGCCCCGGCCTTCATACTGGCGGGTATCCGATTCCAACAGGAGGCAATCATGTGGAGAGCAACCGTGGCCGTCGGGCTCGGCATCGCACTTGCGGGCGCCGCGCCCGCCGTCTTCGCGGCAGATCCGCCCGCCTCCGGGCAGAGCCCGTCGCATCAGCACGACGCCCCGGCCGCGCCCGGGGCGGACAAGCCCGCCGATCACATGCGCCAGCACATGGAGCAGCACAAGGAGATGATGCGCAAGATGGCGGGGAGCGGGCCGACGATGCCCGGGCAGGACGCGTTCGGCGCCATCGCCGAGGTGGTCAGGATCCTCGAGGCCGATCCCGCCACCGACTGGAGCAAGGTGGACATCGAGCGGCTGCGCCAGCATCTCATCGACATGAACGAGGTCGTGCTGCGCGCGGCCGTCAAGCAGGCGCCCGTTCCCGGCGGCGTCGCGATGGAGATCACCGGCGCGGGGCGCACCGAGCAGGCCATCGGTGCGATGGTGGTGCCGCACGCGGTCGAGCTCGACGGCATGCCGGACTGGTCGGCCAGGACCGAGGCCATCCCGGGCGGCGTCCGCCTCACGGTGGTCGCGAGAAAGCCCGAGGCCGCGGCGGTCGTCGCGCGCATCCGCGGGCTCGGCTTCGCGGGCCTGATCACCGAAGGGGCGCACCACCAGGCGCATCACCTGGCGATGGCGCGGGGCGAGGCGCTCGGCCACACTCACACCCACTGACGCCGCGCCGCGGTGGGACACCGCGATCCCACCGGGGCGGGCCGGCCTCACCCCGAGGCGGCCTGCTGCGCCGCAAGGGCTTGATTCCGTGGGAGGTCGCGAATGGCATCGGGGTTGCCTTCTACGGCATGACCTCGCGCCTGCGCTTCGATCAGGCTCCTCGCCGCGTGTACTGGGAGGTGACGCGGGCGTGCGACCTGGCCTGCCATCACTGCCGCGCCGCAGCGGCGACCGCGCCGGATCCGGCCGAGCTGACGTCCGACGAGGGCTTCGGCCTCATCGATCGGCTGACCGCGTTCGGGACGCCGCTGCCGCACCTCGTGCTGACGGGAGGCGATCCGCTGCGGCGGCCGGACCTCTTCGCGCTGATCGCGGCGGCGCGCTCGCGGGGCTTCGACGTCTCGGTGGCGCCGAGCGCCACGCCGCTGCTGACGCCGAAGGTGATCGCCCGGCTCAAGGCGGCCGGCGTGGACGCGGTCTCGCTGAGCCTCGATGGCTCCGACGCGACCCGGCACGACGCCATCCGGCGGATCCACGGGTGCTTCGATCGGACGATCACCGCGGCGCGCGCCTGTGTGGTGGAGCGCCTGCCGTTCCAGATCAACACGCTGGTGAGCGAGGAGACCCTGGGCGACCTGCCCGCGATCCACGCCCTGGCCACCAAGCTCGGCGCCGCCCGCTGGAGCCTCTTCTTCCTGATCGGGGTCGGCCGCGGCGCGCTGCTGCGCCCCGTCACCGCCCAGGCCTGCGAGGATCTCTTCGAGTGGCTGCGAACCCGGGCCGCGGTGCCGGGCCCAATCGTCACGACCACCGAGGCCCCGCACTTCCGCCGCGTCGTGGGGAAGGCCGGACACGGGGCGGGCATCCGGGACGGCAACGGCATCATGTTCATCTCCGACGCCGGCGAGGTTCGCCCCTCGGGCTTCTTCGCGGTGGCGGCGGGCGACGTCCGGACCGCGGACCCGGTGGACCTCTATCGCCACTCGGACCTCTTCCGTGCGCTGAGGCGACCGGATCTCTTCCGCGGCCGCTGCGGGCAGTGCGAGTGGCGCGAGGTCTGCGGGGGCTCCCGGGCGCGCGCCCTCGCCGCGGGCGACGCCCTGGGCGAGGATCCGCTCTGTCTCTACGAGCCGGCGGCGGTGGCGCGCTCGAGCGGGTGACCGCCGAGGATCAGGGGCGGCCCTCGATGGCGACGTCGAGCAGGAAGGGCCGCCCGGCGCCGAGCGCCCGGTCGAGCGCGGGGCGCAGCTCGCCCGGTGTGGTCACGCGCACGCCCTCCACGCCCAGCCCGCGGGCGATGTCGACGAAGCCCAGGTCGGGCGAGACGAGGTCCATGTTCGGGTAGCCGCGGTCCGGTTTCGCGCCGAAGCGCTGCCGGTACGTATCCATGTTGTGCTTCAGGATGCGGTACTCGCGGTTGTTCAGGATCACGAAGGCGACCGCGAGATCGTGATGGGCCGCGGTCCAGAGCGCCTGGATGCTGTACATCGCCGAGCCGTCGCCCGAGAGCGCGACCACCGGGCGGTCCGGGTGGCCGAGCTTGACGCCGAGCGCACCCGGCAGCGCCTGCCCGATCCCGCCGCCGCGCGCGCCGACGTAGTCGCCCGCGCGCTCGAACTGCACGGTGCGGGCAAGATCGGGCCCGGCGGTGATCGACTCGTCGACCACGATGGCGTCGGGCGGCTGCGCGTCCTGGGCCTTGAGCGCGCGCAGCGCCTCGTTCCGCCCCGCGGCGGCCGAGCGGAAGGCGGCCGGGGCGCCGCGCTCCACCGCTCCCCGCAGGGCGGCGAGGGCCGCGCGTGGGTCGCTCACCAGGCCCACCGCCACCGGGAGATTGTGGGCGAGCCGCTCGGGCGACGACTCCACCTGGATGGCGGCGGCGCCCGGCGGCAGCGGCGAGCCGGGCGCGTACCACACCTCCTCGAAGAACGGGCCGCCGACCAGCAGCACCACGTCCGCGTCGTCGAGCGCCCGCCGGATGGCGACCGCGTCGAAGGGCAGGCCCAGGCGGAAGTTCGGATGCGCGCTCGGCACCACCTGGTGGGCGCGGATGCCCTCGCACCAGACCGCGGCGCCGACCTGCTCGGCCAGCGCGGTCAGCTCGGCGGTCGCGCCCGCCGCGTCGTCGCCCACCACGATGGCCGGGCGCCGGCCGCCGAGCAGGAGTCGGGCGGCCGCCTCGATCCCGGCCGGATCTGGCGCGGGCGCGCGGTGCAGCCGGCCGGGCGGCGCCGAGGCGAGCTCGGTCTCCTGTTCCATCACGTCGATCGGCAGCGCGACGAACACCGGTCCCGCCGGCGGGTCGGAGGCGATCTTGAGCGCGCGGTGCATGATCAGCGCGAACTCGTCGGCGCGCTCGACCTGGACGCTCCACTTCGTGAGCGGCGCCGCCATCGCCACCAGGTCGTGCCCGAGCACGGGGCCGCGCAGGCGCAGGCGGGTATCCTGCTGGCCCGCGGTCACCACGAGCGGCGCGCGGGCCTTGAAGGCGTTGTAGAGCATGCCGAGGGCGTTGCCGAGCCCCGGCGCCACGTGCACGTTCACCACCGCGACCCGCCCGGCGGTCTGCGCGTAGTAGCTGGCCGCGCCGAGGGCCACCCCTTCGTGCAGCGCCACGATGTAGCGGAGCTGCGGGTAGTCCAGCAGGGCGTCGAGGATCGGGCTCTCGGTGGTGCCGGGGTTGCCGAAGATGTACTCGACCCCGTGCCCGATCAGGCTCTCCATGAAGACCTGCCGGCCGCGCATGCCGTCTCCTACTCGTAGCTCCGCAAGATGCGGCCGGGCATGGCCCCGGTGTGCTTGCCGTCGTCGTAGAGCTGGGTGCCCGCCACGAACGTGGCCTTGATCCCCTCCGACTCCGAGACCAGGCGGCGGCCGTTGCACGGCAGGTCGTAGGCGTAGTGCGGCGTCTTCGCGGTCACGGTGGCCGGATCGAAGAGGACCAGGTCCGCGACCTTGCCCTCCGCGAGCACGCCGCGGTCGGGGATGCCGAACACGGTGGCCGGGACCTGGGTCAGCTTGTGCACTGCCTTCTCCAGCGTCAGCACCCCGCGCCGGCGCACCCAGAGGTCGAGGAGCGCGGTGGCGTAGCCCACGTCGCAGATGAAGTCGACGTGCGCGCCGCCGTCCGAGAGGCCGATCAGGCAGCGGTCGTCGGTGATGAGCCGCTCGATCCCCGCCGGGTCGAAGTTGAAGGTGGACGACTGGAAGCGCGTGTCGAGGCCGTCGGCGATGCCGAGATCGAAGTAGGCGTCCACCGGCCGCTTGCCCTGGGCCGTCGCGATCTCCTCGATGGTGCGGCCCACGTGGGCGGCGAGCTCGGGCCGCCCCACCTCCAGCACCCGCATCTGCCCCCACATGTGGCTGCGCTTGCGGCTCTCGAGCTCCTGCCGGAAGGCCTCCCGGAACTCGGGGTCGCGGTAGAGCGCGATCTGCTCGGCGGGCGAGCGGTTGAACGCCTTCTGCCACGAGACGAAGGAGCCGAACATGGTCGGGCTCTTGAGGTCGCCCTGGCTCATGATCGGCCGCGGCGTCACCTGGGGGATGGCCTGCTTCACCAGGTCGCCGAGCTTGGCGAAGGTCTGGTCGTGGAAGCCGGGATCGCCCGGGTGGGCGAAGAGGGCGAGCCACGTCACCGGCCGGCCGCTCGCCCGCGTGATCTGGCGCAGCAGGTCGACGTCGTCGTCGCTCACCCCGTACATCCCGCCCGAGTTCAGGATGATTTCGATCGCGCCGCGGCCGGCGTCGCGGAGGCCCGCGACCACGCCCACCAGCTCCTCGCGGCTCGCGTTGCGACAGGCCAGGGGACGGCCCTGGTAGCCCACGTGGTTGCGCGAGGTGGTGGTGGTGAAGCCGAAGGCGCCGGCCTCCATCGCCTCGCGGAGGAGGCGCCGCATGGTCGCGATCTCCTCCGGGGTGGCGGCCCGCTCGAAGGAGGCCTCGCCCATCACGTAGTGGCGGAGCGGCGTGAACGCCACCAGGCCCGCCACGTTGATGCCGAGCCCGCCGCGGCCGACCGCGTCGAGGTACTGGCCGTAGCTCTCCCACTGCCAGTCGATGCCCGCCTTCATCACGTCGTAGGGGATGGCCTCGACGTTGACCAGATCCTGCATGAGGATCTCGCGGGTCTCGGGCCGCACCGGCGCGACGCCCACCCCGCAGTTACCCATGATCACGGTGGTGACGCCGTGCCACGGCGAGCAGGTGAGGAGCGGATCCCAGGCGATCTGGGCGTCGTAGTGGGTGTGGGGATCCACGAAGCCGGGGGCGAGGACGAGGCCGTCGGCGTCGAGCACCCGCTCCGCGGCCTGTCCGCTGGGCGGACCCACGTACCGGATCCGGCCGCCCGCCACCCCCAGGTCGCCCATGAAGGCCGGCGCCCCCGTGCCGTCGCAGATGCGCGCGTTCCTGATCACGAGATCGAGCATGAGCGCTCCCCTTTTCCCACTCCTGGAGGTGCACCGCCGAGGCCGGCCCCTGCCGGCGGCCTCAAGAATGGCGAGTCGTCGGCCTCGGGTCAAGTCCCTCACGACCAGCCACATCCGCTCACACGGTGTGGGGCCTCCGGATTGCCTGGCTACCGGACCCCCGTGCTATCATTGGCCGGTTTGTCGAAGAGCGATCTGCCGTGTCCCGACGGAAACGAGGGAGTCATCGATGATCCGAGCTTTCTTGATGCTCATCACGGCGGCCGCGCTCCTCGCTGGATCGGCGAGCGCCACGAGGGCGCAGTCCCCCAGTGCCGGCCAGGATCCGGCCGCCGGCTCGCGGGTGTTCGACGCGAAGGGATGCGTGAAGTGCCACTCGCTGAACGGCTCCGGCGGGAAGATCGGGCCCGACCTGGCAAAGGTCTCGCGGCCGCATACCTTCTACGACCTGGCCGCCGCGATGTGGAACCACCTCCCCCGCATGACCGAGCGCATGAAGCAGCTCGGCATCACCCGACCCCAGCTCGAATCGGACGAGGCGAAGAACCTCGTGGGGTTCCTGTACTCGCTCGGCTACTTCGACAGCCCGGGGAACACCGAGAACGGCAAGCGGCTCTTCACGACCAAGCATTGCGCGGAGTGCCACGGACCGGCCGGACCCGGCCCGAACGTGGATCACCTCAAGCAGTTCGGTTCACCCCTCTACGCGGCCGCGGCGATGTGGAATCACGGCCCGCAGATGGCCGACGTGATGAAGGCCAAGGGTATCGAGCGGCCCACCTTCACGGCGACCGAGCTCCGCGATCTGATCGCCTACCTGTCCCCGACCACCGGCGCGGCGGCCGGGTCGGTGTTCGTGCTGCCGGGTAGCGCCGAGAGCGGGCGGCTTCTCTTCGCGGAGAAGCAGTGCGTGCAGTGTCACAGCGTTGGCGGGGCCGGTGGTAACGTGGGCCCCTCGCTCACCGACAAGGGCGTGCGCCGCAGCCCGCTCGAGTTCGCGGCCGCGATCTGGAACAAGGCTCCCGCGATGACGGCCGCGATGGCGGCCCGGAACATCACGATCCCGCAGCTCCGCCCGGAAGACATGGCCGATCTCGTGGCCTACCTCTACTCGTCCGGCTACTTCGCCGCGTCGGGGAGCCCGAGCCGCGGCTGGGCCACGCTGTCCAGCAAAGGCTGCCTCGTGTGCCACGGAGTCTACGGCGAGCGGGGGAAGTCCGCGAGCGACCTGACCCGGGCGAAGGGCATGGACTCTCCGGCGGGGGTACTGGCCGCCCTCTGGAACCACACCGTGGTGACGGCTCCCGCTCCGGGTGGAGGCAAGGCGCCCTGGCCGGCGTTCCAGTCACGGGAGATGGCGGATCTCATTGCGCTGCTTCAGGGTATTCGACGGGCGCAGTGAGGCCCGACGGAAATGGCGCCCCGAGCAATGGCCCGGTGAGCCAGCGCGATGGCCGGCCACCGGGCCGATGTGCGGCAGGCCTGCTCGGCCCGCTCGCGTCCCGGCAGCAGCCGGGACCTTGGTACTGCCGTGCCGCTCGACGAGCTCTGTCGGTTGACCAGGCCCCGACGGTGTCCGTCGACGCCAGTAGACCGGATGCCGGCTCCACGGGCAATGAGGCCGCCGCACCAATTTCCTAGCGCGATCGGCTCAGCGACCCCGGGCACCGGGATTGCACTCTCTCCCGACCGAGGTGACGTCGAAGGACTGGGCGATGAGCCATGGCTGGGCTGAGCCGCTTGGCAACGGGAGGGTGAGCGGGATGATGGAATGGGGGTTCCTGGCCTGGGGGATGGTCGCGACGCTGGTCCTGCTTCTCGCGACGCTCGCGGCCAGTCGCCTGGCGCGCCGCCGTTTCTGGTGCGCGCAGGCCGGATCCGAGGTCGACGTGGAGTTCGAGGAGCACGGCGTGCCCGGGCTTCGGCGGTTCATCGCCGTCCGCCGCTGCAGCGCGTTCAGGCCGTCCACGGCCGTGACGTGCCGGCGGTCCTGCCTCCGCGGGGCCGTCCCGGAGCGGCCCGCCGTCACCTCGGAGGCTCCCAGATCCGGCCAGCCGGGGCGTCCAAGTTGAGGCGCCGCGTCCCCAGCTGGGGTCTCGGCGCATCACGCTCCGGTGCGTTTCCGCTCGGTGGCCGACCTGGAACCGGATGCGAATCAGGTAGTTGGATCACGGATCCGGTCGGCACCGCGCTTGCAAATCCCTTCGACCAACCGCTCGAGCACGGGGAGGTCACAGGATGCTAGCCAGGAGCCGCACGAAGCAGGTAGATGCCATGGGCCTGGGGGAGATGCTCGCCACGACCGCGGAGGGCGCCTTCGCGATCGACGGGGAGGGCCGGATCGTCCTCTGGAACCAGGGGGCGGAAGACCTGCTCGGCCACACCGTCCGCGAGGCGGTCGGCCGCCGATGCTGCGAGCTGCTGGTGGGTGACGACGAGAACGGCAACCGCCTGTGCTGTCGCGGCTGCCACATCATGCAGATCTCAAGGGCCCACACCCCCGTCCATACCTTCGACATGCGGACGCGCACGAAGAGCGGGTCGACCATCTGGGTGAACGTCAGCACGCTCCGGGTGTCGCGCGATGAGAGCGGCGACCACACCGTCCACCTGATCCGCGACGTGACCACGACCCGCGAGATCCTGTCCCTCATTCGCGAGCGGCTGGCCACCCCCGCGCCGCCTTCGCCCGCGCCGCCCGACGCCAGCAACGGCGTGCTCACCCGTCGCGAGATCGAGATCCTGCACCTCATCGCGAGCGGCCTCAATACCAAGGACACCGCCGAGCGGCTGCACGTGAGCCCGGCCACCGTCCGCAATCACGTCCAGAACATCCTCGGCAAGCTCGGCGCGCACAGCCGGCTCGAGGCGGTCGCCTACGCGAATCGGCATCGCCTGATCTGAGCCCCCGCCGGGGGAGACCTCGCCCTCCTCGCTCCTCGTTGTCGCTATACTCGGGGCTCGACGATGCCGTCCGCCCGTCTCGCCGCCGCGCTCGAAGTGCTCGTGGTCGCCACCCGTCTGGGCCTCACGTCCTTCGGGGGCCCGGTGGCCCACCTCGGCTACTTCCGCAATGAGTACGTGGTGCGGCGCCGATGGCTCGACGAGCAGACCTACGCGGACGTGGTCGCGCTCTGCCAGTTCCTGCCGGGCCCGGCGAGCAGCCAGGTCGGGATCACCATCGGGATCTTCCGCGCCGGCCTGCTGGGCGGGCTGGCCGCCTGGCTCGGCTTCACCCTCCCCTCGGCGATCGCGCTGGTGCTCTTCGCGCTCGGCATCCGAGGGCTCGATCTCTCGGGGGCCGGCTGGCTCCTCGGTCTCAAGATCGCGGCGGTCGCGGTGGTGGCGCAGGCGGTGTGGGGGATGGCGCGCTCGCTCTGCCCGGACCGCGAGCGCGCCTCGATCGCGATCGTGGCCGCGCTGATCGTCACCGCGTGGCCGACCGCGTGGGGCCAGGTCCTGGTCATCGTGGCGGCGGGCGTCGTGGGCCTGCGGCTGCTCCCGGGATCGAGCGACGCGGGCGCCCCGCACGCGAGAGTGCCCCTGGGGCGCCGGCTCGGGCTCGCGGCCCTGGTCCTGTTCTTCGCGCTGCTCGTCGCGCTGCCGGTCCTGCGCTATCTGACCGGGTCGCCCGCGCTCGCCGTGTTCGATGGCTTCTACCGGGCGGGCGCGCTCGTCTTCGGAGGCGGGCACGTGGTGCTGCCCCTGCTGCAGGCCGAGGTGGTGCCGCCCGGCTGGGTGACCAACGAGGAGTTCCTCGCCGGCTACGGCGCGGCCCAGGCGGTGCCGGGGCCGCTCTTCACGCTCGCGGCGTACCTGGGCGCGGTCATGCGGCCGTGGCCGACCGGCTGGCTCGGGGCGCTCGTGGCCCTGACCGGCATCTTCCTGCCCGCGTTCCTGCTGGTGGTGGGCACCCTGCCCTTCTGGGACGCCCTCCGGGCCCGGCCGGCGTTCCGGGCCGCGCTGCGCGGGATCAACGCGGCGGTGGTCGGCCTGCTGCTCGCCGCGCTCTATCATCCGGTGTGGACGAGCGCCATCCACGCGCCCGCCGACTTCGCGCTCGCCCTCGCCGCCTTCGGCCTGCTCACCCTGTGGGGCACGCCGCCCTGGCTCGTGGTGGCCTTCGCGGCGGCGGGCGGCCAGGCGATCGCGCTGCTCCGCTGAGCGGGGGGGCGCGCCGCCCCGCGCTCAGACCTCGATCATCTCCACCCGGAAGAGCGCGCCCGGATCGTCGACCGCGACCAGGTGGTGGATCGTGAACTCGTAGGCCTCCCCGGCCCGGAGGTCGGAGGGCGAGAACGGGAAGGCGAGGTTGCCCGCGATCGCCTTCCGCCCGGGGTAGGTGACGTGCAGCGCCACCGAGCGCGCGAGGGCCAGGACCGCGGCGGAGGTCTCGGCGTCGTCGGCGATCACCTCGATGATCAGGCCGATCTCGTGCGGATGGCTCCCGCGCACCGGCTCGAGCGGGCCCATGACCCCGTCGCGGCCGTAGACGTGGAACATCAGGCGGTAGCCGTCGGGGTAGGTGTCGGCGACGCGGGTGCGAACGTTGGCGAGGTAGGCGTCGAGGTTCGCGATGAGCTGGGGCTCGCGCACCCCCGCGATGGCCAGGGTGCGGAAGCCGACGCGCGCCACGCCCTCGAGCTTCAGGGTCGGCGTGGCGGCGGGGACGAAGCGGGTCCCCGACACGCGCACCGCGCGCGCCCCGGCGGCCTCGAAGCGCGTGGCCTTGAGGTCGATGTGGCCGTGGGGCAGGTGGAGCTCGTAGGGATTGGCTCGCTCGTAGAGCGAGTGCGCGGCCACCGAGGCCACCGTGCAGACCTTGTCCGGGTTCGGCGGCTCGACCGTGAACGCGTCGTCCTCGATGACGCCGAGCAGGCTGTCCGAGCCGTGCCGCGGATAGGCGGCCGCCCCGCCGCACTCGAGGATCTTGCCCATGTGCAGCGCCAGGCCGGGGTCGAAGCCGGCGCGGATCGGCAGCGCCGCGATGACCGCGGCGTCGCACGCGCGGCCGGCGATCACCACCTCGGCGCCCGCGTCGAGGGCGGCGAGAAACGGCTCGACCCCCATCTGGGCCACGATGCGAGCGGCCGCGTCGACGTCCGGGCCGGTCAGCGCGCGGTCGTGGTCGAGCGGCCGGACCCGGCCGGCCGCCACCTGCGCCCGGAGCCAGGCGCGGTCCACCTCGGCGTCGATCACCGCGGTGCGGAAGCGATAACCCCGCTCCCGGCAGAGCTCGCGGTAGAGCTCGAGCGTCCACTCCACGTGCGGGCGGCCGCCCCCGCCGCCCGCCGAGCCGATCAGCACCGGGATGCCCCGCGCCCGCGCGGCGTCGAGGATCATGACGAGGTCTTTCTTCGCCGCGCGGCGGTTGACGAACGGCACGCCCGCCCCCAGGTAGTACGGGCCGGGATCGGTGGAGCCGGCGTCGAGGGCCAACACCGCGGGGTCGCGGGCGAGGCCGCGCTCCATCGAGCGCGCCGGGATGCCGTAGCCGAGCATGCCGAGGGGGGCGAGGACGGTCATGGGATTCATCACGCGGTCTCCGGCCACTCGATCGCGTGGCGGGCGAGGGGGACGTGCTGCTGGGCCCCGTACACGTCGGTCTCCCCGACCGCGCCCGAGGCCCACGGGCGCCGCAGGGTGATCTTCACCGCGAACGCGGGCTCGAACTCGATGATGTCGACGACGTCATCGGGCGAGAGCCCGTAGAGACGCGCCACCGTGGCGCGGTCGAGGGGCCGCCCGGCCACGAAGCGGTGATAGGTCGCCTCGTCCGGGAAGACGATGTCGAGCGTCAGCAGGAACGGCCCCGCGTTCTTGCTCGTCACGAAGGTGGCGATCTCGCCGATGGTCCGCATCCGGGGGCCATCGCATCACCCGGGACCACCCGCTGTCAAGAGACGGCTTGCAACTCGCGCCGTGGACTGCAGGGTCTGGCCTGCCGACGTCTGGTAGACTCGCGGGCGGATCATGAGGAAGGACCCCCCGAATCCGCTCCGCTCGCCCGGCATGCCCCGACGTGCTCTTGTGGCGGCCATCGCGGGCGCCCTTTTCCCGGCGCCGTTCGCCGTCGTGGCGCAGCAGGCGCGGAGTGTTCCGCGGATCGGCGTGCTCGGGGATCATTGGCCAGGACATCCATTCATCGCCGCGTTCCGGCAGGGGATGCTTGAGCTCGGCTACACGGAGGGTCGGAACATCGCGATCGAGTACCGATATGCGCACGGCGTGGCCGACCGCTTCCGCGACCTGGCCGCCGAGCTCATCAATCTCAAAGTCGATGTCCTCGTGGTTGGTGGGACGCCGGGCGCACAGTCGGCCAAGGCCAGCACCAAGACCGTGCCGATCGTATTCGCGCTCGCTGGCGACCCGGTCGGAACCGGACTGGTCGACAGTCTCGCCCATCCGGGAGCGAATATCACGGGCATATCTGTCTTCCATCCGGAGATGAGCGCGAAGGATCTCGAACTTCTCAAGACGGCGGTGCCGGCCGTCTCACGGGTTGCCATTCTCTACAACCCCTTGAATCCGGTCACCCGTCCTGCGCTGGACAGAGTCCGGGACGCGGCGCGCGCTCTGTCGCTCGAGTTGCAGCTCGTCGAAGTGCGCCGGCGGGATCAATTGGCGAGCGTTTTTTCGAGCGTGACCGCGTCGCGGGCCGGTGCCCTGCTCGCGATCTCGGACCCGCTCTTCGGCAACGCCCTCACCGACCTCGCGGTGCTGACCACCCGGAATCGTCTGCCTGCGATCTACAACCGGAAGGAATTCGCGGAGGCGGGTGGCCTGATGGCTCATGGGCCGAGCTTCTCCGAGAATTATCGGCGCGCGGCCGCCTACGTCGACAAGATCCTCAAGGGGCCAAGGCCGCCGATTTGCCCATCGAGCAACCTACGAAGTTCGAATTGGTGATCAACCTCAAGACCGCCCAGGCCCTCGGACTGACGATCCCGGTCCAGCTCCTGCAGCGGGCGGATCAGGTGATCCAGTAGACAGACCCGCGAGGCCCGCGGGGGAAGTGAAGACCTTGACAACGCGCGACGTGAAGCGCTACAAGCGAGTGCCGCATCGGGCCTGCTGCTCATTTCGACCCCGGCTCGCGCCGGAGCGAGGAGATCGGGAATGTCTCGGTTCCTGCTGGTCGCGCTGCTCGCCGTCCTGACGCTCACCGCCCCGCTGCCCGCCGTCGTCGCGCCGTCCGCCGCCCAGGGCAAGCCGGTCACCTGGGACTTCGTCCTCAACGTCGGGCTCACCCACCCGGTCGCGGTGATGGAGAAGGAGTTCGTGGACGACGTGAAGAAGCGCACCAACGGCCAGCTCGACATCGTGCTGCGGCCGCCCGGCGAGCTGCCCTACAAGCTGCCCGAGTACCTCCGGGTGGTGGGGCAGGGCAACGTCCAGATGGGCGACGTCTACATGGGGTTCCTAGCCGGCGACACCAAGATCGGCGTGCTCACCGGCCTGCCGTTCCTGGTCGGCACCGCCGACGAGCTCAAGAAGGTGATGGTGTCGCTCGAGCCGATGATCCGGGAGGACTACGCGCGCTTCGGGGCCGACATTCTCACGTGGTTCACGTGGCCCGAGCAGAACTTCTTCGGGCGCGGCAAGCCCATCACGACCCTCGACGACTTCAAGGGTCGCAAGATCCGCACCACCAGCCCCGAGCAGTCCGAGCTGGTGAAGCGCCTCGGCGCGGTGCCGGTCTCGATCCCGGCGCCCGAGGTGCCGAGCGCGGCCCAGCGCGGGGTGATGGACGGCGTGATCACCGCCGGGTTCAACCTGCTGGGCTCGAAGTGGTACGACTTCACCGAGTGGGCGTACCTGCCGAACATCCACATCGGCGGGCCCGCCTACATTCTGGTCAACAAGCAGGCCCTGGCCGCGCTGCCCGCCGAGCACCGCAAGGCGCTCCAGGAGGCGGCGGCCGCGCTCCAGGCGAAGATGCTCCGGGAGATCCCGGCCCGCGAGCAGAGCGACCTCAAAACCCTCGAGACCGAGCACAAGATCAAGCTGATCCAGGCCAAGCCGGAGGACGTGGTGCGCGCCCGGAAGCTGATGGACGGCTACTGGGACGAGTGGGCCAAGCAGGGCGGGCCCAAGACGGTGGAGGCGCTCGCGGTGGTCAAGAAGACGCTCGGCCGCTAGATGGGCCGGGCCGGAGGGCCGCTGGCCGCCGCGGCGGCGGCCCTGCGCGGGGCCGCGATGGCGGTGAGCGGAGCCGCGGTCGTGGGCATGATGGTCCTCGTCACGTTCGAGGTCCTGCTGCGCACGTTCGCGAATCGCTCCACGCTGGTGGCCGACGAGATGGCCGGCTACCTGCTGGTCGCGATGACCTTCCTGGGCCTGGCCCCGAGCCTGCGCGGCGGGGCCTTCATCCGCATCGACACCTATCGCGACCGGCTGCGGGGCGGCGCACGCCGCGCGCTCGACGTGGCCCTGGTCGCGGTCGCGCTGGCCTACGCGATCACGGTGGACTGGTACCTCTGGGACCTCCTGGCCGGCACCTGGCGGCTCGGCACCACGTCCATCCAGGTCTCCCGCACCCCGCTCTGGATCCCGCAGGCGGTCATGGCGGTCGGCGGGCTCCTCCTCATCCTGGAGCTGGTGGTCGAGATGGTGCTCGTGATCACCGCCGACGAGGCGCTGCCCGCGGGAGAATCGACGGTCGCATGAGCTGGGGCGTCCTGATCCTCGTCGTCTGCGGGCTGCTGGTGGGCCTGCTCTGCTCGGGACTCTGGATCGCGTTCGGGCTCGGCATCACCGGGGTGCTCCTGCTGTTGCTCCACGGCGGGGTCCCGGCCCTCGCGCCCATCGGGACCATCGCGTGGGACACCGTCGAGAGCTTCGTGCTGACGTCGGTGCCGCTCTTCATCCTCATGGGCGAGGTGATCCTGCGGGCCGGGCTGAGCAACAACTTCTACCGCAGCATGGGCCTGTGGTTCCACGGGCTGCGGGGCCGGCTCTTCCAGTCGAACATCGTGGCCTGCGCGGTCTTCGCGGCGGTGAGCGGCTCGAGCGTGGCGACCGCGGCCGCCATCGGCACGGTGGCGATTCCGGAGATGACGCGCCGGGGCTACGAGCGCCGCCTGCTCTTCGGCAGCCTCGCGGCGGGCGGCACGCTGGGCATCCTCATCCCGCCCAGCATCCCGATGATCATCTACGGGGCGATGGTGGACCAGTCGGTGGAGCGCCTCTTCATCGGCGGCGTGGTGCCGGGCATCCTGCTCACCCTGCTCTTCATGGCCTTCATCTGGGTGCGGGTGACGATGACCCCGAGCCTGGTGCCGCCCGCGGAGACGGCGCCCAGCTGGGGCGAGCGGGTGCGCAGCCTGCCCGGGGTGGCCCCGATGGTGTGCCTGATCCTGCTCGTGCTCGGGAGCATCTGGCTCGGCTACGCGACGCCCACCGAGGCCGCCGCGGTCGGGGCCACCGCGGCCATGCTGCTCGCGGCGCTCGCGCGCCGCCTCACCTGGTCGGTGCTGCAGGAGAGCGTCGCCGGCACGGTCCGGACCACGTGTATGGTGCTGTTCATCATCGTGGGCGCGCAGATCCTGTCCTACGGGCTCGTGCGCAGCGGGGTGAGCCGCGCGCTCACCGCGTGGGTGGTGGGGATGGGGCTGTCGCGGTGGCTCCTGTTCACGATCATCGTCCTCCTCTACATCTTCCTCGGCTGTATCATCGACGGCGTCTCCATGATGGTGCTCACGATCCCGATCCTGTACCCGATCGTCATCGCGGCCGGCTTCGACCCGATCTGGTTCGGCATCGTGCTCGTGATCATGATCGAGCTGGGCGCCATCACTCCGCCGGTGGGGCTCAACATGTTCGTCATCCAGGGCCTGTCCGGCGGCCGGCCGCTCTCGGAGATCGTCTGGGGGTCGCTCCCCTTCGGAGTGCTCATGCTCGTGGAGATCGTCGTCATCTCGATGTTCCCCGGGCTCGTGACCTGGCTCCCGAGCCGGCTGGTGGGCAAGTGAGCGTCGGACCGGGGGCGCGTCCGCGCGGCCGCCTGCGGGCGCTGCTGGCCGAGCCGGGCCTGGTGGTGGCGCCCGGCGCCTACGACGTCATCACCGCGCGGCTGGTCGAGCAGGCCGGCTTCCCGGCCTGCTACATGACCGGCTCGGGGGTCTCCATCAGCGCGCTCGGCATCCCCGACGTCGGGCTCATCTCGTTCTACGAGGTGCTGGTGCGCCTCGAGCAGATCGCGGGGGCGATCGCGCTGCCGGTCATCGCGGACGGCGACACCGGCTTCGGCAACCCCCTCAACGTCCTGCGCACCGTCGCCGAGTTCGAGCGGCGCGGCGCGGCCGCGATCCAGATCGAGGACCAGGAGATGCCCAAGAAGTGCGGGCACGAGCCCGGCCGCCGCCTGGTGCCGGTGGAGGAGATGGTGGCCAAGATCGAGGCCGCGCGGGCGGCCCGCTCCTCGCCCGACTTCCTGATCGTGGCCCGCACCGACGCCCGCACCACCCTGGGTCTCGGCGAGGCGATCGCCCGCGGGCGCGCGTTCGCCGAGGCCGGCGCGGACGTGATCTTCGTGGAGTCCCCCGAGAGCGCCGAGGAGATGCGCGCCATCTGCACGCAGATCCCGGCCCCGACGCTGGCCAACATGGTGGAGGGCGGCCGCACCCCGATCCTCCCCCAGGCCGAGCTGGCCGAGCTCGGCTACAAGATCGCGATCTACCCGAACGCGCTCACCCGGATCATGGCCCGCGCCGGGCAGCGCCTGCTCGCCGAGCTCAAGTCCACCGGGACCACCGCGGGCCTCGCGGACGACATGCTCACCCACGGCGAGCTGTGGGATCTCTTCGGCCGCCGCGAGTGGGCCGAGCTGGAGGCACGCTTCGTGACCCGGAGGACCCCGTGATGTTCGCCGCCCCGCCGACGACCGAGACCCGCGTCTTCGCCCGCATCCCGGACGCCAAGCTCCTGGAGGGCCCGTCGTTCGATCGGGCCGGCCATCTCTGGGTCGTGGACATCCCGCACGGCCGGGTCTTTCGCGTGACCCCCGACGGCCGGCCGACCCGGATCGCCGAGTACCGCGGCGAGCCCAACGGGCTCAAGATCCACCGCGACGGGCGCATCTTCCTCGCCGACCACGAGCAGGGCCTGCTCGTCCTCGATCCCGAGACCGGCGCCACCCGGGTCGCGCTCGACCGCCCGTACGCGGAGCGGTTCAAGGGGCTCAACGACCTGCTCTTCGCCCGCAACGGCGACTGCTACTTCACCGACCAGGGCGAGTCGGACCTGCGCGATCCGACGGGCCGTCTCTTCCGCCTGCGGGCGAGCGGGGAGCTCGACTGCCTGCTCGACGGCGTGCCGAGCCCGAACGGCCTCGTGCTGACCCCGGACGAGTCGATCCTCTACCTCGCGGTCACGCGCGGTAACGCGATCTGGCGGGTGCCGCTCGCCGCGCTCGGCGGCCTCACCGTAGGGCGCCTGGGGCTCGGGCGCGTCGGGATCTGGGTGCAGATGTCGGGTGGCATCGGGCCCGACGGCATGGCGATGGACGTCGAGGGCCGGGTGGCGGTGGCGCATCCCGGGATGGGCTCGGTGTGGGTCTTCGACCGGCGGGGCGAGCCGGTGCGCCGCGTGCGCTGCTGCGAGGGGTTCCGGCCGACCAACGTGGCCTACGGCGGCCCCGAGATGAGGACGCTCTACATCACCGAGGCCGACTCGGGCACGGTACAGACGGCCGAGCTCGACGTGCCCGGCCTGCCGCTCTTCTCCCACCAGGGCTGAGGCGTCGGCGGCCGCCTCGGCGCCGTCTCGTCCGACATTGGTAGACTGACAGCCGATCAATGAGAAGGGACCCCGCGGACCCGCTCCCTTCGGCCGGCCTGCCCCGACGGGTCTTCGTCGCGGCCGTCGCGGGCGGTCTGCTGGCCGGGCCACTGGCGGCCAGAGCGCCGCGGCCGGAGCGGAACCGGCGCATCGGCATACTCCTCTTCACCCAGCAGGATCTGGCGGTGATCGCAGCGTGCTTCCAGGAGCTGAAGGTCCTTGGCGACGTGGACGGCAAGACGTTCGCCCTGGACTATCGGGACGCCGAAGGAAAGTACGAGCGCCTCCCAGTCCTGGCGGCGGAGCTAGTCCGTCTCGGCCCGGACGTGCTCTTCTCGTACGGAGGGGAGCAGGCCCCGATCGTCAAGCGAGCAACGGCGTCGATTCCGATCGTCGTGGTCGTGAGCAACGATCCAGTCGCGAGCGGGCTTGTCGCGAGCCTCGCGCGACCGGGGGGAATGTCACCGGCGTCACCTACGTTCACGACACCCTGGCCGGGAAGTCGATCGAGCTGCTCAAGCAGGCGGCCCCCTCGGTGTCGCGGGTTGCCATCTTATGGAATCCCAATCATACCGATCCCGAGTTCCGCGAGACGCAGCGCGCGGCGGACGCGTTGCGAATCCATCTGCAATCGCTCGAGGTGCGAGAGGCCGGTGACTTTGACGGCGCGTTCCAGGCCGCGATCCGCGAGAGGGCTGAGGCCCTCGTCGTCGCGGGATCTCGCCTCATGAACCTGCACCGGCAGCAGATCGGGGGCTTCGTGGCGAAGAATCGCCTCATTCTCGTCGGCACGCCGGGATGGCTGTCGGAGATCGGGTCCCTGCTGACCTACGGGCCCAACACGATCGAGCTGCACCGGCGCGCGGCGGGCTACGTGGACAAGATCCTCAGGGGCGCCAAGCCGGCCGACCTGCCGATGCAGCAGCCGGCGACCTTCGAGCTCGCGATCAACCTCAGGGTCGCCAGGGCCCTCGGCCTCACGGTCCCGCAGTCGCTTCTGCTCCGGGCGGATCAGGTGGTCGAGTAGACCGAGCTTCAGCCGGGCAGGGGCGGGCGGCGCGCGCGCCAGTCGGTGGCGCGCTCGTAGGCGCGCGCGGCGATCCGCGCGCAGGTCTGGGATGCGCTCGCGCGCTACGACGTGCTCCTGGCGCCC
>DATJIR010000129.1:0-15012 GCA_035493135.1 Verrucomicrobiia bacterium | reverse complement strand
GGGCGCTCTCCTCCCCCGCTTCCCGCAGGGCGGCCAGCGCGGCCCACTGGACGAACTCGTTCGTCGAGATGAAGAAGTTGCCGTGCATCGCGGTCAGCGCGGGCATGAAGGCGGGGGGCGCGATCACGTAGCCCACCCGCCAGCCGGTCATCGCGAAGGCCTTGGAGAAGCCGTTGAGCACGAACGCGTGATCGGTGAACTCCAGCACGGTGTGCTCCGGGCCCTCGTAGGTGAGGCCGTGGTAGATCTCGTCCGAGACCACCCAGGGACCGAGCCGGCAGAGGGCGGCGAGGCGCTCGGCGCTCAGCACGGTGCCGGTCGGGTTGGCCGGCGAGTTGACGAGCAGGGCCTTGGTGCGCGGGGAGAGGCGCGCGGCCACCGCGTCCGGCCGGTACTGGAAGGCGTCCGACTCCTCGACCGGCACGTAGACCGGCTCGCCCTCCGCGAACTTCACGAACTTGGGATAGCACGCGTAATACGGATCGGAGAGGATCACCTGGTCGCCCGGGTCGAGCAGGGCGCTGAAGAGCAGCAGCATCGCCGGTGACGTCCCGGCGGTCACCAGGATCTGGTCCGGGGACACCGTTACCCCGTAGCGGGCGTGGTAGTGCTCGGCGATCGCCTCGCGCAGCGGCAGGATGCCGAGGGTGTGGGCGTAGCGGGTGCGCCCGTCCTTGAGCGCCTTCTCGGCCGCTTCCCGGATCACCGCCGGCGTGTCGAAGTCGGGCTCCCCGAACTCCAGGTGGATGACGTCGATACCCTGCCGCTCGAGGGCCTGGGCGCGCTGGAAGACCTCCACCGCGAGGAACGGCTCGATCTCCTGCGTGCGCCGTGCGATCAAGCCCGCCCTCCACCCGGAAGCCGGGCGAGGCGCCGGCGCGCGGCGAGGACCTCGCGGAGCATCCGCGGCCCGTCGCGCAGCACCCCGACCTTGGAGCCGGGCTGGTCCGCCCAGTTCACCGGCACCTCGGCGACCCGGTAGCCCCGTCGCTGGGCCAGCAGCAGCAGCTCGACGTCGAAGCCGAAGCCGTCGGTGCCCAGCCGGGGGAACAGCGCCGCCGCGACCTCGCCGCGGAAGAGCTTGAAGCCGCACTGGGTGTCGACGACGCCCACCACGCCGAGCCGCCGCACCAGGAAGTTGAACACGTGACCGGACAGCATGCGGTGGGTGCGCACCTGCCGGGCCACGGTGGGATCCGGGAGCACCCGCGAGCCGACCGCGATGTCGGCGCCCTCCGCGATCGCGGCCTCGAGGCGCGCCACCTCCGCGATCGGGGTGGCCCCGTCGGCATCGGCCATCAGGCGGAGCGTCCCCCCCGCACGGGCCATGCCCACGCGCACCGCGTGCCCCTTGCCCCGGTTCTGCGCGAGCGCGTGCACGATCACCCCCGGCCGGCCGGCCGCCACCTCGCGCACGCGCTCCGCGGTGTGGTCCCGGCTACCGTCGTCCACCACGATCACCTCGTACGACTCGTCGCGGCCCTCGAAGTAGGCCTGGATGTCCTTCAGGTAGCCCGGCAGACGCACCGCCTCGTTGTAGGCGGGGACGACCACGGACCAGCGGGGCGCGGGACGGCTCACCGCGGCGGCTAGGCCCAGACGGGGGCGTCGGTGCGGCGACGTCGCCGGGCCACGCCGGTCTTCTGCGCGGCCTTGGCCACCTCGCGCGCCACCGCGGGGGCGACCTTCTTGTTGAAGACGCTCGGGATGATGTACTCGGGGCCGAGCTCGCCCCGTCCGACGCAGGAGGCGATGGCGTGGGCCGCCGCGATCTTCATCTCGTCGTTGACGAACCGGGCTCGCGAGTCGAGCAGGCCCCGGAAGAAGCCCGGGAAGCAGAGCACGTTGTTGATCTGGTTCGGATAGTCGGAGCGCCCGGTGGCCATCACCCGCACGTGGCGCTCCGCCTCCTCGGGCTGGATCTCGGGGACCGGGTTGGCCATCGCGAACACGATCCGGTCGCGCGCCATGCTCTTGACGTCCCGCACCGTCAGCACCCGCGGCACCGACAGGCCGATGAACACGTCGGCGCCGCGGATCGCGTCCGACAGGCGGCCCTTGAGGTTCCGGGGATTGGTGGCGGAGGCGACCCAGGTCTTCATGAAGTCCATGCCGACCGGGCGGCCCCGGTAGATGGTGCCGTGCTCGTCGACGCCGATGATGTGGCGAGCGCCCAGCGCGAGCAGGATCTTGATCGTGGCGGTCCCCGCCGCGCCCACCCCGGAGACCACCACCTTGATGTGGCGGATCTCCTTGCGGACGATCTTGAGCGCGTTGAGCAGGGCGGCCAGCACCACCACCGCGGTGCCGTGCTGGTCGTCGTGGAAGACCGGGATGTCGAGCTCCTTGCGGAGCCGCTCCTCGACCTCGAAGCAGCGGGGCGCCGAGATGTCCTCGAGGTTGATCCCGCCGAAGGCGGGCGCGATGATCTTGACCGTCTCGACGATCTTGTCGGGGTCCTTGGTGTCGAGAGGGATCGGAAACGCGTCGACCCCGGCCAGCTCCTTGAAGAGCATGGCCTTGCCCTCCATCACCGGCATCGCGGCCTCGGGACCGATGTCGCCGAGCCCCAGCACCGCGGTGCCGTCGGTGACGACCGCCACCGCGTTCTGCTTGATGGTCAGGGTGAACGCCCGGCTCGGGTCGTCCTTGATCGCCAGGCAGACCCGGGCCACCCCCGGCGTGTAGGCCATGCTGAGATCGTCCCGGCTCCGGATCGGCACCTTGCTGTGGATCTCGATCTTGCCGCCCAGGTGCATCAGGAACGTCCGGTCCGAGATGTTGGCGATCCGGACCCCGGCCGCCGCCTTGAGGCGGTCGACGATGTCATGGGCGTGACGGCTGTCGCGGGCCTTGATGGTGATGTCCCGGAGCACCCGCTCCCCGGTCATCTCGACCAGGTCGACGGCCCCGATGTCGCCCCCGGCCTTGCCGATGACCGACGTCACGCGGCCCAGCATGCCGGGCTTGTTCCGGATCTCGAGCCGGATCGTGAAGCTGTAGGAGGCGCTGGGTGCGACGGCCATCAGATTTTCTTCACCAACAATTTCTCATCATGGCGGGCACTTAGACGTTAAGACCCACCCCGCCGAGAGTCAACTTAATTTCGCCCCGGCGGGTTGACCGCCCCCCCGGACCGTGGTATTCCACCCTGTGCCCGGCCCACGCGCGCTCACGGTCCTCGTCGGCGCCCTCCTGGGCGGATGGCTCCTGGCGTCCCCCACCCTGGCCGAGACCCAGCGCTTCACCATCGAGCCCGGGAAGAGCCGGGTGAGCTTCGACGCGTTCCATCCCTTCGCGTTCGGCGTCTTCTCCGCGGCGGCGGACGGTCCGACCGGCGAGGTCGAGCTCGACGCCTCGGACCTGCGGCAGCCCATCAAGGGAAACCTGACCGTGGCGGCGGCCGCCTTGCGCTCCGGAGACGCCAGCCGGGACAAGGACATCCGTCGCGCGCTCGACGCGGACCATCACGCCGACCTCCGCTATCGCATCGACAAGGTGGACAGCTCCTTCCCGTCTCTCGCCGAGAACAACGACGTGATCCTGACGATCCACGGGGTGCTCACCGTCAAGGACATCGACCGGCCGACGACCTTCGCCGGCCGGGTGCGCCTGAGGCCGGGGGGATCCCTCTGGGTTCGAGGCGAGAGCTGGGTGCGGCCCCGGGACTGGGGCGTTCCGCTGCTGCGCACCTGGATGATCAGCATGAAGGACAGCGTGCTGGCGATATTCGACCTGACCCTGAATCGGGCCCAGTAACCGCCCCGTTTTTCCGCCTTTCTCGTCGTCCCCTCCATTCCGGTGGCCTCCGGCGGGCTCCCGAATGCCGCTTTCACCTGAATACCGGCCGATCCGGGCGCGTCTGCTTGAAACGGCGCGAGCCGCGAGGAACGCCGGCGGTGGTCTGCCGGTTCCTCGAGAAACCCTCGCGCCGGCTTCGGGCGCTGCAACCGAAGCGCCCGACGCGCCATCTAAACGACTGAGGGCGGAGCCGGAAAGGGAAGGGCCAGGGAAACAATTACCGGACGCATCCCGACGAATACGAGGGGCCGTAATGACTTTTAGAGAGACCGAGAGCGTGACCGCAGTCGAGACGGGCCAATTCAGAGGGGCCGCGACCGAGCCAAAGCGACGCGGGCGGCAGCCCCAGATCCTGAGCAAGAACGCGACACCACCGGTCGACGACGAGCTGGACCGCGTGGTCGACTCGGCGGTCGAGCTGGACGAGACTCCCGCCCTGTCCGAGGAGGCGCTCCGCCCGTCGGCCTCACCCGCCGAGGACCCGGTCCGCCTCTATCTGAAGGAGATCGGCAAGGTCTCCCTCCTGAAGGCCGAGGAAGAGGTCTCGATCGGCCAGCGGATCGAGATCGGCCAGATCGCGCTCCGCCGGGCGCTCGGTCGCGTCCCGTTCGCCACCGCCAAGCTGCTGGCCCTGGTGGATCGGGTGCGGCGCGAGGAGGTCCCGCTCGACGACGTGATCCTGCTCCCCGAGGGTGGTGAGCCCACGCCGAGCGAGGTCCGCTCGAGCCTGGCCGCGTTCGCGCGCATCCGTCGCCTGGAGCGCGAGATCGAGCGGCTGCAGGCCGCGCTCCGCGACAAGCGGCGAAGCAAGACCACGCGCGACAACTACAACAAGTGGATCGCCCAGAACCGGGCGTCGATCCAGTCCGTGCTCGAGAATCTGCCGCTGAAGCCCGCGCTGGCCGACCAGCTCGTGGCCGACATCCGCCAGCTCGTCAAGAGCATGAGCGCGGGCAGGACCCGGTCCGAGCTGCGCCAGCTCGAGGAGAGCGCGGGGCTCGGCCGCAAGGCGCTGCTGGCCTCGCTCAGCGAGATCGAGGAGCACGACCGCGTGGTGCGGCAGGCCAAGAAGGAGCTGATGGAGGCCAACCTGCGCCTGGTGGTGTCGGTGGCCAAGCGGTACCTGGGCAGCGAGCTGTCCCTGCTGGACCTCGTCCAGGAGGGCAACATCGGCCTCATGAAGGCGGTCGACCGCTTCCAGTACCGGCGCGGGTTCAAGTTCTCGACCTACGCCACGTGGTGGATCCGACAGGCCATCACCCGCGCGATCGCGGATCACTCGCGCACCATCCGGATCCCGGTGCACATGGTGGAGACGCTCAACCGCATCTCGCGGGTGAACCGGTCCCTGGTCAACGAGATGGGCCGCGAGCCCACCCCGGAGGAGCTGGCCCAGCACACCGGGGTCCCGGCGCGCAAGGTACGGCTGATCCTGGAGTCGTCGCGCAAGCCGCTCTCGCTCGAGACCCCGATCGGGGACGACTCGGAGCTGGGCGACTTCCTGGAGGACAAGGGGGCCGAGTCGCCGAACGACAGCCTGATCACCCAGGACCTGACCACGCAGGTGGAGCGCGCGCTCAGCACGCTGTCGCCCAAGGAGAAGGAGATCCTGCGCCTGCGCTTCGGCATCGGCGAGGCCGGCGAGCACACCCTCGAGGAGGTGGGCCGCCGCGTCTCGGTGACCCGGGAGCGCATCCGCCAGATCGAGACCAAGGCGCTGCGCAAGCTGCGCCATCCGCTCCGCGGCCGCGCGCTGCGGGCCTTCGTCGAGAATTGACTCGGAGGGGGGCTCACGCCCCCCTTCCGAACCTCCCCCGACGGCGGGATGCGCGGGCGGAGCCCGCGCTCGAAGCGGACTCGGCCCGCGGGTTGCGTCCTAGCGGATCAGCTTCGCGTACTGGTCCAGCAGCGGCAGGATCACGTCGCGCCCCTCGGACGGCAGGCGCAGGATCGAGCGGGTGATGCCCGCGCCCGCGTAGGTCTCGAGCGTGGCCTCGTCCGGCTTGGCCCCGAAGACCGAGACCGAGATCGTCTTCATGTCGCGCCCGGCCCGGGCCGCCCGGGCCTGCAGGTCCTTGAGCCCGGCCAGGATCACGTCACCCGCGCGACCCCGCGGGAACCAGCCCTCGCAGAAATCGACCACCCGCTGCAGCGTGTGACCGCTCTCCCCGCCCAGGAGCACGGGCGGATGCGGCTTCTGGGCCGGCTTGGGCCACGCCCAGATCGGATCGAAGTTGACGTGCTGACCGTGGAACTGGGCCTCGTCCTTGGTCCAGATCTCCTTCATGGCCAGCACCTGCTCGCGCATCCGCTTGAAGCGGCTCGTGAACTCGGTGCCGTGGTTCTCCATCTCCTCCGCGTTCCAGCCCGCCCCGATGCCGAAGAGGAAGCGCCCGCCCGAGAGCAGGTCGAGGCTCGCCACCTCCTTGGCGGTGGTGATGGTGTCGCGCTCGATGATCAGGCAGATCCCGGTGCCGATCTTGAGGCGCTTGGTCACCGCGGCCGCCGCCATCAGCGAGACGAACGGATCGAAGGTGTGCGAGTACTCCTTGGGCAGCTGGCCGCCGCCCGGGAACGGGGTGCGGCGGCTGGCCGGGATGTGGGTGTGCTCCGGCACGAACAGCGACTCGAAGCCGCGCTCCTCGGATGCCTTGGCCAGCTCGTCGGTGCGGATCGCGTAGTCGGTGGCGAACATGCAGATTCCGATGTGCATGACTGTCTCCTTTCGGGTCAGACCGGCATCACGCCGTGCTTCTTCCAGGGCCGCTCGACCTTCTTGGTGCGGGCCATCTCGAGCGCGCGGATGATCACCGGCCGCGTCTCGCGGGGGTCGATGACGTCGTCGATCAGCGCGCCGCCCGCGGCGATGTAGGGGTTGATGAGACGGCGGAACTCCTCCACCCGCCGGGCCCGCTCCTCGTCCGGGCTGGCCGCGGCGGCGATCTCCTTCCGGAAGATGATGTTGGTGCCTCCCTCCGGCCCCATCACCGAGATCTCGGCGGTGGGCCAGGCCACGATGAGGTCCGGCTCGTACGCGCGCCCGCACATCACGAAGTAGCCCGCGCCGTAGGCCTTGCGCACCACCACCGTGACCTTGGGCACGGTGGCCTCGCTCACCGCGTAGAGCATCTTGGCCCCGTGGCGGATGATGCCCTGCCGCTCCACCTTCGAGCCCACCAGGAAGCCGGGCACGTCTTGCAGGAACACCAGCGGAACATTGAAGGCGTCGCACAGCATGATGAAGCGCGCCGCCTTGTCCGCCGCGTCCACGTCGAGGGCTCCGCCCAGCACCATGGGCTGGTTGGCCACGATGCCGACCGGTCGGCCGCCCAGGCGGGCGAGCGCGGTGACGAGGTTGCGGGCCCAGCCCGGCTTGATCTCGAAGAAGCGCCCGTGGTCGACCAGGTGCCCGATCACCTTCTTCATGTCGTAGGCGCGGCGGGCGCTGTCCGGCACGAGGCTCACCAGCGCCTCGTCCATCCGATCGGCGGGGTCGTCGCAGGGGCGCACCGGAGCCGACTCCAGGTTCGACGACGGAAAGAACGAGAGGTACTCCTTCACCGCCGCGATGCACGCCCGATCGTCCGCCACCTCGAGATCCGCCACCCCCGAGATCTCGGTGTGCACCTTGGAGCCGCCCAGCTCCTCCGGGGTGACGTCCTCCCCCACCACCGCCTTCACCAGCGGCGGGCCCCCGAGGGCCATGTGGCTCGTGCCCTTCACCATCGGGACGAAGTCGGCCAGCGCCGGGATGTAGGCGGTGCCGGCCGCGCCCGGCCCCATCATGGCCGCCACCATGGGGACCACCCCCGACATGATCGACTCCTCCCGGAACAGCAGGCCCGACCCCGCGAAGGTGGAGCCGATCGCCTCCTGGATGCGGGCGCCCGCCGAGTCGATCAGCCAGATCATCGGCATGCGCTTGCCGAGCGCGATCTCGCGCGCGCGGTTGCACTTCACCTCCGCGGTGCGCCCCATCGAGCCCGCCATCACCGTGAAGTCGTAGGCGATCACCGCGGCGGGGCGGCCGTCGACCAGGCCGAAGCCGGTGACGACCCCGTCGGCGGGAGTCTCCCGGCCCTTCATGGACGGGACGACGTTGGCGTGGGTGGCCAGCACCCCGATCTCCTGGAACGAGTCCGCGTCGAAGAGCAGGTCCAGGCGCTCGCGGACGGTCAGCTTGCCTTCCGCGTGCTGCTTGGCGATCGCCTCGGCGCCGCCCATCGCCCGAGCGCGCTCCCGCCGCGCCCGGAGATCGTCGGCCAGCTCCTTCATCCCCACCGGGGCTCAGCCCTTCACGACCGCGGTGCGGTAGGTGTTGATCCCGGTGTCGGGCGGCGAGCCGCTGATGAGCGTGATCATGGTCGCGGCCTCGCTGCGATGATGGGTCGCGTGGTTGACCACGTGCTGGAGCAGCGGCCCGAGCGCGACCCGGAACTCCTGGCCCGAGGTGTTCTTGTAGACGACCGGCCGGGCGAGATCGGCCTCGCCGAGCCCTTCCACGAACGCCCGCTGCTCGGACTCGAGCGCATCCCAGCGGGTGCGGAGGTCGGTCACGGTGGGGAAGTCGGCGTCGCCCAGGAGCCGGCCGGGCGACGATCCCTTCCAGCGCGTGAGCCAGACGTTGTCGGCCCCGTAGATGTGGGAGAACATCCCCTTGAGCGTGGGAAAGCTCCAGTGCGCGCCCATGTCCCGGGTGATCGCGTCGCCCAGGCCCGCCGCCACGTCGAAGAGCCGCCGGTTCGCCCAGCGGTGATAGTCGTAGAGATCCCGGATCATCGCGACGGTCATGTGGTGTCCTCCTCGAGGGCGATCACTCGATCACCGCGACGGTGTCTCCCTCCTGCACCGTCTGGCCCTCGGCCACCTTGATCTCGCGCACCTTGCCCGCGCGCGGGGCCTCCACCGGGATCTCCATCTTCATGGACTCGAGCACGATGACCGGATCTCCGGCCGCCACCGCGTCACCCGGCTTGGTGGTGAGCTGGAAGACCACGCCGGTGATGTGGGCCTTGACGTCCTCAGACATTGAGCGCTCCTTGTCGGTTCCGCGGAGGGATTTGAAGCGGAGGCATTCTCTCACATCCGGCCGGGGGCCGGAGGACCGGCTAGTAGGGCAGGCTCTCCCGCCCCATCAGCTCGCGGGCGACCACCATCTTCATCACCTCGGCGGCGCCGTCGCCGATCTCGAGCCCGATGACGTCGCGCATCCGCTGCTCGAACGGCAGCTCGTCGGTGTAGCCGTAGTGGCCGTGGAGCAGCAGGCACTGGTGGATGGTGTCGACGGCCAGGCGCGGCCCCCACCACTTGGTCATCGCCGACTCCTTGGTGTGGGACCGGCCCTGGTCGGCGAGCCAGAGCGCCCGGTAGCAGAGCCAGCGGCACGCCTCCAGATGCGTGGCCGCCTCCGCGATCGGGAACGAGACGCCCTGGAACCGGACGATCGCGTGGCCGAACGCCTTCCGCTCCTTCACGTAGGCGATGGTCTCCTCGACCGACTGCTGGGCCACGCCCAGGCAGGCGAGCGCGATGCCGATGCGGTTGTAGTCGAAGCCCTGCATGACCTGGTAGAATCCGGTGCCCTCCTCGCCGAGGCGATGCGACACCGGCACCCGGACGTGATCGAAGGCGAGCACCGCGCGTGCGATGGCGCGCGTGCCCATGTCCCGCAGGGGGCTGCGCGAGACGCCGGGCAGGTCGAGCGGCACCAGGAACGCGCTGACCCCGCGGGCCCGCCCGACCGGATCGGTGCGCGCGAAGACGATCGCGGCCTGGGCCGCCATTCCGAGGCTGATGCCGGACTTCTCCCCGGTGAGCACGTAGTGGTCGCCGGCGCGCTCGGCCCGGCACGCCAGGTTGGCCGCGTCCGAGCCCGCGCCGGGCTCGGTGAGGGCCAGCGCCACCACCGCCTCGCCGCGCGCGGTGGGCGGCAGCCAGCGCGCCCGGATCTCCTCGGTCGCGCTCCGTCCCAGGATCTCGCCGGCCAGGCCGGCGAGCTGGATGCCGTAGGTACAGCTGAAGTCGCCGCGTCCGATCTCCTCCATCGCGATGCCGAAGGTGACGAAGTCGGACTCCTGGCCGCCGTAGGCCGCGGGCACGCGCAGTCCGAGCAGGCCGAGCTCGCCCATCCGGCGCCACGCGGTCGCGGGGAATTCCCCGCTCCGATCCCAGCGGGCCGACTGGGGGGCCAGCTCCCGACCGGCGAACTGGCGGAGGATGCGGACGAGCTCTTCCTGCTCGGGCGAGAATGCCAGGTCCATGACGGCTCCTAGAACACCGGCCGGCGCTTCTCGGCGAAGGCCCGCAGCCCCTCGGCGGCGTCGGCCGAGCGCATGTGCTCGGCCACCAGCCGGCGCTCGAGCTCGAGCCCCTCCGGCAGCGGGCAGTCGAAGGCGCGATTGACCAGCGTCTTCACGGTCCGGTTGGCGGAGGCGCTGCCCGCCGCGAGGGCGACCGCGATCTCCTCGACCGCGGCGGCGAGCGTGCCCGCCGGCACCACGCGGTTGACGAGCCCCCAGGCGAGCGCCTCGGGCGCGCCCAGCCACCCGCCGAGCAGCATCAGCTCCTTCGCGCGGCGGGCGCCGATGAGCCGGGGCAGGCGCTGGCTCCCCCCGCCCCCCGCGACCAGCCCGAAGTTGGCGTGCTGGTCCCCGAGGCGCGCGGCCTCGTCGGCCACGACCAGGTCCGCCACCAGCACGAGCTCGAGGCCGCCGGCGAGCGCGAGCCCGTGCACGCCCGCGATGACCGGGACCGGCAGCGCCTCGATCCGGTCGAAGACGCGGTGCCAGAGGCCCATGAAGGCACTCCAGCGCACCGGATCGGGCGAGAGCTCCTTCACCGCGCGCAGGTCGGCGCCGGCGCAGAACGTGCGACCCGCCGCGGTGAGCGTGACCACCCGCACCCCGCGGTCGCCCTCCACCACGTCGCACGCCCGGTCGAGATCCTCGAGCAGCTCGGGGCTGATGGCGTTCAGCCGGTCGGGCCGGTTCAGCGTGACGCGCGCGATGCCGCCGCCGGTCGCGCACGCGATGGTCTTGAAGTCCATGGGGCCCTCCCGCCTCACATCATGGTGTAGCCGCCGCTCACCGATACCGTCTGGCCGGTGATGAAGGCGGCCGCCTCGGACGCGAGAAAGACCACCGTCGGGGCCACGTCCTCCGGCTTGCCGATGCGCCGCAGCGGATAGGCCTTGGCGATGCGCGCCTGCATCTCGGGGGCGCTGAAGGCCCGGTTGGCGTCGGCGGCCCACATGCTGAGCCCGCCGAAGTCCTCC
Source organism: Verrucomicrobiia bacterium (assembly GCA_035493135.1). Lineage (GTDB taxonomy): Bacteria > Methylomirabilota > Methylomirabilia > Rokubacteriales > CSP1-6 > CAMLFJ01. The sequence goes on along the minus strand of DATJIR010000129.1, from coordinate 3,938 downwards.
TCGGTGGCGGGGATGGTCATGCCGGGGCAGACCACGTTGAGACGGATCCCGTGCCGGCCGACCTCGCGCGCCAGGCTCTTGCTGAGCGCGATGACCCCGGCCTTGCAGGCCCCGTAAACCGCCTCGCGGAACTCGCCCATGCGCCCGGCGTCCGAGCCCATGCTCACGATGGCGCCCGCCTTGCGCGCGATCATGCCGTCCAGCACCGCGCGCGTGCAGTTGATCATGCCCCACAGGTTGAGCTGGATCTCGCGCTCCCACTCCGCCCGCTCCTTCTCCACGAAGAGCCGGTCGTAGGTCCAGCCCACGTTGTTCACGAGCACGTCCACCCGACCGGCCCGCCCCTCCACCTCGCGGACCATGGCCTGGACGGACTCCCAGCGGGTCACGTCGGTCGGGACTAGGGTCGCGGAGGCCGCCCCGAGGCGCCGGGCCTCCGCGACCACCTTACCCCCCTGGCCCTCGTCGATCTCGGCGACGGTCAGGTGTGTGCCCTCTCGCGCGAAGGCCAGGCTGATGGCGCGGCCGATGTTCGACCCGCCGCCGGTGACGATGACGCTCTTGCCCTCGAGGTTCAGATTCATGCCGGCCTCTCCATGCGCTGGGCGACCAGATCGCGGAGCTTGTACTTCTGGATCTTGCCGCTGGGGGTCGTGGGGAACTCGGAGACCAGCTCGAGGCGCTCGGGAAACTTCTGGCGCGCCAGCTGGTGCTGCTCCAGGAACCGGACGATCTCGGTGAGCGTGAGGGTCTGCCCCTCCCGGGGCACGACCACCGCGCACGCCCGCTCTCCCAGGCGGGGGTCGGGCATGGCCACGATGGCCACGCCCGCGACCTTTGGATGAGTGTAGAGCAGGTTCTCGACCTCCACGACCGGGATGTTCTCGCCGCCCCGGATGATGACGTCCTTGGTGCGCCCGGTGATGGTGAGATAGCCGTCCCGGTCAATCGTGGCGCGGTCCCCGGTCCGGAACCAGCCGTCGGCGGTGTGGGCGTCCGCGGTGAACTGCGGCCGCCGGAAGTAGCCGACGAACTGGGCCGCACCGCGGGCCAGCAGGTCCCCTTCGGTGCCGGCCGGCGTCGGCGCACCGTCGCCGTCCACCACCAGGAGCTCCATGCCCGACACCGGGAGCCCGTCGCTGCCGAAGATCTTCTCCTCGGGGTCCCGGAGCCCGTTGCACGTGACGAGGCCGTTCTCGGTCATCCCCCACCCCGCCGAGACGACGCAGCCGAGCCGCGCCCGGGCGTCCCGCACCAGCGCGCGCGGGATGGGCGCCCCCGCCGAGATGAACAGCCGGAGCGAGCCCAAGTCGCGCCCCGGCTCGCTGTAAGTCAGGTCGCGCAGGAATGGGGTCGCGCCCATCGTCGCGGTCACGCCCTCCGCCTCGATCAGCCGCGCCGCCTCCTCCACGTTCCAGACGTCCATCCACACCGTGGTGGCGCCCAGCAACAGGCTAGCGCAGTAGCCGTAGAGATAGCCGGTCTGGTGACCGACGGTGGACGCCATCAGGATCACGTCCCGGTCGGAGAGCTCGAGCCGCTCGATCACCCGGTGGATCGTGGAGCACGTGGTGTTCTGGGTGTGCATCACGCCCTTGGGCTCGCCGGTGGTGCCCGAGGTGAACACCACTTCGTGGACGCGGTTGGCGTCCGTGCCGGGCAGCGCGCCGCGATCGCTCCGCACCTCCCACGCGCGATCGGTGAGGGCCGCGAGCGGCGTGGTGCCGTCGGGCCCCTCGCCACGGGCCACCACCACCTGCCGGAGGTGGGGCAGCTCGGGGCGGAGCGCGGCGAGCATCCCCGCGTGGTCGAAGCCGCGAAAGCTGGCCGGCACCACCGCCACCTGCGACTCCAGCAGGCCGCACATGAACCGCAGCTCGCTCGCCCGGTAGGTCGGCGGGATCGGGTTGACGACCGCGCCCACACGCAGGGCGGCCAGGAAGAGCACCACCGCCTCGCTCCAGTTGGGGAGCTGGCAGGAGAGGACCCCGCCCGGCTCGAGCCCGTGCGCCCGCAGGCCGTGGGCGACGCGGTCCACCGCGCGCGCGAGCGCCTCCCACGACCAGCGGCCGCGGCCGTCGACCAGCGCGATGCCGGAGGGACGCTCGCGCGCCCACCGGTCGAGATAGACCTCGAGGCTCTCGTCGCGCCAGTGACCCGCCGCGGTCGCGGCCCGGATGCGCGCCTCGGTGAGAGTGCTCTCCATCCCGGCCCCCGGAAGGCGCCTCAGCTGAAGGCGCCCTGCTCGATCAGCTGCGTGTGGACGGACCCGGCCCGGAAGAGGTCACTCCGCATCACGCGCTGGTGGAATGGGATGGTGGTCTTGACGCCCTCCACCACGAAGGCGTCGAGGGCCGCGGCCATCCGGGCGATGGCCTCGTCCCGATCCCGGCCGGTCGCGATCAGCTTGGCGAGGAGCGGGTCGTAGTGGACCGACACCTCCACGCCCTCCGCCACTCCGCACTCGAGGCGGATGCCCGGGCCTTGCGGCAGCACCAGGCGGGTCAGGCGCCCCGGCGACGGCATGAATCCCTTGGCGGGATCCTCGGCGTAGATCCGACATTCGATGCTCGAGCCGCGCTGGGGAATCTGCTCCGGCGTCCACGGGAGCGGCTCTCCCGCGGCCACCCGCAGCTGCGCCTGCACGAGATCGAGCCCGGTCACCTCCTCGGTGACCGGATGCTCCACCTGCAGCCGGGTGTTCATCTCGAGGAAGTAGAACTCGTCGCCCAGGACGATGAACTCCATGGTCCCCGCGTTGACGTAGCCCACGGTGCGGGCTCCGGTCACCGCGGCCTCGGTCAAACGGGCCTTCAGGCCGCCGGACAGCCGGGGAGCCGGGCTCTCCTCGACCAGCTTCTGGTGCCGGCGCTGGATCGAGCACTCGCGCTCGTGGAGGTGGATCACGCGCCCGTTCGCGTCGCCGAACACCTGGACCTCGACGTGACGCGCGCCCTGGACGTAGCGCTCCAGGAAGAGCCCGCCCGAGCCGAACGCGGCCTGAGCCCGGCGCTGGGCCGAGGCGAACGCGGCGGGCAGCCCCGCCTCGTCGGCGACCTTCATCATGCCGATGCCGCCACCGCCCGCGGCCGCCTTCAGCATGATCGGATAGCCGGCGCGGGCGGCGACCTCGCGCGCCGCCTCGACCGACTCCACCGCGCCGTCGCTGCCCGGCACCACCGGCACGCCGGCGGCCGCCATGAGGCGGCGCGCGCCGATCTTGTCCCCCATCTGCTGGATCACCTGGCAGGACGGCCCCACGAAGACCAGGCCGGCGGCCTCGCAGGCCTGGGCGAAGCGCCAGTTCTCGGAGAGGAACCCGTAGCCGGGGTGGATCGCCTGGGCCTTCGTCTGCCGGGCCGCGTCGAGGATCCGGTCGATGTCGAGGTAGCTCTGGCGGGCCGGCGCGGGCCCGATGGCGACCGCCTCGTCGGCATCGGCGACGTGCGGCCACGCCGCGTCGGGCTCCGAGTACACCGCGATCGAGCGCACGCCGAGGGCGCGACAGGCGCGGATGATGCGCCGGGCGATCTCCCCCCGATTCGCGACCAGCACGCTCTGCAGCACGGGGCTCAGGCGAGCTGCGCGGCGGAGGCGGTGACGGGCTCGAGCGCGGCGATGCGCCAGCCCGCCTCGGTCGGCACGCAGCGCAGAAGCAGGGTGAGGTCCATCGCGTCGCGGTCGATCCGGAGCTTGACCAGGCGCTGCGCCCCGACCCGGGCGAAGGCCACGACGCGATGACGACCGCCCCGTGCGGAGCGCAGGCGACCCTCGAGGTCCGGACCCGGCACGAGCGAGGCGTCGAGCCAGCCGCGCGCTGCCTCCAGATCACCGGCGACGAGCGCGGCGCCGAAGCCATCGAGGGCCGCGATCAGATCCGCCGCGATCGGCCAGGCCCCGGTCGACTGCTCGAGTCGAATGAACTCGCGCGCATCGTC